>NZ_JACJRS010000014.1 GCF_014697375.1 Phormidium sp. FACHB-1136 | reverse complement strand
TAAAGCGGCAGAGGTCGTCCCCAAGGCTAAAGGCAAGCTGAAGGTGCAGATGGATGAACTCTGGTCCTTTGTCGATCACAAAGGCAACAAGCCGTGGGTCTGGGTGGTGATGGATGCGGATACCCGAGAGATTATCGGCTGCCATATTGGCGACCGCTCTCGGGAATCCGCGATGGCCCTATGGCAGTCCATCCCAGCGGTCTACCGCCAGTGTGCCAAGGTCTACACCGACTATTGGGAGGCTTACGTCACTGTGATTCCGCAGCGGAGGTAGTCCTATTTCGTACAGGCTAGAGAATAATCAGGCGACCCTAGAGACCTTACGGCAGTAGATTGCTGTTTTTGGCTGTTTTTTCTCTGACCCGTAGATTAATGCACTACCGACGACGGATTTTGGCAACGCCAGCAGCCTTGATCATGAGGTGGGGGATCGGGCCGAAGCCGCCGTTAAACAAGCCACCCGCCACGTTGCGAATCTTGTGGGCGCGACCCCCAGAGATATTATCTTCACCTCCGGGGCTAAGGCACAATCAACGCTCTAACCCCCTCTCCCGTTTTGGGCTACTAAGTACACACATCTTGCTTTCGCCGCAAGTCCTTGGAGATCCCCCTAAATCCCCCTTAAAAAGGGGGACTTTGACTCCGGTTCCCCCCTTTTTAAGGGGGGCTAGGGGGGCTCGATTCCCTGTATCGTCTACGTTAAGGACTTATGTGTACTTAGTAGCCCGTTTTGGGAGAGGGGCTGGGGGTGAGGGCAAACCCCGCGTGGCCATCTCCACCGTAGAGCACAAAGCTGTCCTCGATACTTGCGAAGCCCTCCATAGGCAAGGGCAGATTGATGATGATCCCGATTCCCGTCGATACCCAGGCCTGTCTTGACCTAGATCAACTCGAACAAGCCTGTGCCAGCGGCCTTCATCTGCTGTGCACCATGGCCGCCAACGACGAGGTCGGCACTCTCTACCCCATCGAAACCATTGCCGCCATCGCCCAGCGCTACCAGGTGCCTTTGCTCTGCGATGCCTGCCAAGCCGTCGGCAAAGTTCCTATCCGCTTCAACGAGTGGGGCATGACCATGCTGGCCCTGTCGGCCCATAAACTCTATGGCCCCCAGGGCGTAGGGGCACTGGTGGTTCAGCGAGGGCATCGATTAGCGCCCTTGCTCTACGGTGGTGGCCAGCAAAGGGGATTGCGCCCCGGCACCCTGAATCTTCCAGGCATTGTGGGGTTAGGCGAAGCCTGTCGGCTGCGAATGGCCGAGATGGCGGTGGATGAGGTCGAAATTGGACGAAAGCGCGATCACCTCCAAGCCCTCCTCCAATCCCAAATTCCCGACCTGGTCATCAACGGCGACCTGCACAACCGCCTAGCCGGAAACCTACACATTGCCATCCCCGGCATCCCCAACAGCGCCATGATGGCCAGACTGCGGCACCAGATCGCCATCTCGACCGGATCGGCCTGCTCCTCTGGGGTTGAAGCTCCCTCCCACGTCTTAAGGGCGATGAATTTGCCAGCGCCTTTAATAGACGGCTCACTCCGGATCGGATTGGGCAAATTTACGACCGCATCAGACCTCGCCCAAGCCTCTGATCATATCAGCCGTGCCGTTTTGGCGATCTCTCGGCTACGGTGAGAAGGCTGGCGGCGACAGTGCCTTGTTGCTTACCCCTGGCTATCACGTTTTCGGGGCTTGATTGGGAGGCTTGTCGCTTACCTTAAAGCCCTGCGGCTTCTAAAAACCCTTGCATCTCACCCCAGGAAAGCCCTTGGTGCAGGTAACGAGGCTGATCCGGGTTGTATGGCCCCGCCAGGATATCGATGGTTTCAATCTCGGCCCCGTCTGGAATCACGGGCACATCGGGATCAAAGGCGGTGGGCCGCACCAGAGAACTGGAAAAGCCGCGAAAAATCAGGATTTCATCCATGTCGCCAGCCACCCTCGCCTGAACCCTCAGCACCGCCTGGGGATGTTTTAGGGTGTATTGTTCGAGGCGAAAACCGAGGGACATGGGAGTGGGGAGTGGGGAGTGGGGAGTGGGGAGTGGGGAGTAACGATCCTGTAGACGTAGCCTCAGTTCATGGCTTGGCGACCCTGTTTGCCCAGGCGCACAAACACAAACCAGGCCAGACAGAGCAGGTAGATAATCAGGCCCAGGATGCCAAAGAAACCAAGGAAGCCGTTGGTGTAGTCGGCGTGGAGGTAAGCCTTATAGAGCAAGGGCGGTTCTAGCCAAACCTGACAATCGGCGGCGGCAAAGCGGGAATTGGAGAAGGCACAGGGCAGGAAGGGAATCAACAGGGCCGCACCCAGAAGGTTGTAGATCGTCACGGCCCAGCGCCATGCGGAGAAGGTAAACTTGAGCGAAGAACTGGGCTGTTCGCGGATTTCTTCGTTGAGATCCACCCAGAACCAGAGGCTCGTGGGAATCAGCACGCGGGCCATGAGGGCGCTGAGGAAGCTGATACTAAAGCCACCGATCATGAGATATACGGTGATCATGAGTAGACTGGCCACCTTCCAATAAATCGTGGTGAGGCGCTGGATGGATTCGTTTTTTTGGACAAAGGCCCAAAGCAACAAAGCCAGGGGCAAAAATACCGTAAACAGCACCGCCAGACGGTAATCTAGCCAAACCACGGCGCGAAGCAGAGAGGGGTCGATCATAAAGAAGTTTCAAGACTAGGGGCAATAAAGGGTGTCGCGGGTGTCGCGTCCGGTGACGGGGTTGGTGCCTTTGGCCACGTCGCAGAGCATGGCGTTGACCTTGGGGGCCAGCAGCACATCGGTGAAGTCGGCCCCGTCGATGGTGGCTCCCCGAAAATCGGTGCCAAAGGCGTAGGCTCCTTCCAGGATGGCGTTGGTGAGGTTGGTCTGGACAAACCTAGCCCCATCGAGGGTAGCCCCGGTCATATCGGATCCCTCCATATTGGCGCGGGAGAGGGTGGTATCGAACAGGCGCACCCCACGCAGATTGGTGTGGCTGAGGTCGGCTTCGGCCAGGTCGGCACGGGTGTAGTCGTTGCCGCGCAGGTCTTGGTTGGAGAGGTCGGTCATCCGCAGGTTTTGGCGATCAAAACTGGCAGCGTGGGCAGGGCTGATCCAGGCCAAACTGGCCACTACCACGAGGGCCAGGACAATAACAAGACGAGACAGGCGTAGATAACTCACCATAGATTCCGCAGGGCGTAGACAACGGCTCCGAAGACTCTGTAATCGACGGAGGCTGTAACTCAAACCTATTCAATCATAATCCGGTTCAGGGCATGGGCTAGGGGGGGGATAAATTGGGAACCTCGGAGGGTGGGATGGCCAGGGTGGGCGGTTGATGCGGGGCGGGGGCGCTATGCTGGGGGCGATGTGCAGGTTCCAGGATCATGGGGATTTCTTTGTGCCGTTGCCAGCGCTGGCTCCAATACCTGGGTTTGGGGTTAGCCCTATCGCTGTGGAGCGTGGGGCTGGGCTGGGCTGGGTTTGCCCTAGCCCAGGAAGCGCCTCCAGAGACGGCCTCGGTGTTTTTGGACAGCATCTTTTTGTTTGAGGTGCCGGGATCGGCGGAACTGACGGCCTCGGAGCGGGCGGCGGCGATTGGGACCAACCTTGCGCCCCTGCTGGAACTGGATACCCAACCCAATGTGCGGATTCAAAGCCGAACTGGGGATAAGGCGGGCAATCCGGTGATCTTTGTGGACGACCGCTACATCATGACCGTCACCCAGGCCGATGCTGACCTGAATCCGGCCAAGACCCCCGTAGAGCAGGCACAGATCTGGGTGGAAATCCTCAACCAAGGGCTGGCCCAGGCCCAGGCCGAGCGGCGGGGAGACTTTTGGATTACCGCCCTAGCCCGGTCGGCGGTGGCGGTGGCGGTGGCCCTGGCCATTCAGGCTGGGCTGGGCTGGCTGGGGCGGCGTTGGCTGTTGCCGCTGGTGGCTCGGTGGGGTGGTCGCACCGAGGAGGATGGCCGCAGAACTGGGCTAGGGCTCTTGCTACGCCTGATGTTTTTGGTAGTACAGGGGGCCGTGTGGTTTAGCGCCCTAACCTACATCGCCAACCTGTTTCCGCTCACCCGACGGTTTAGCTATGTGGTGGGTCGTAGCCTAACGGAGGGGCTGTTGGCGCGAAGTTTGGTGCTGGGCAGTCGGGCCTATTCGTTGCTGGATTTGCTGTTGCTGTTGGCCGTCCTGATGGCCCTCGTGATTGCCGCCAATACAGTGACCAATCTACTGCGATCCCGGATCTTGAACGTTGCCGGAATTAGCTTGTCTGCCCAGGAGGCCATTGCCGTCCTCAGCAAATACACCCTGATGTTGCTGGGGGCCGTGGTGGTGTTGCAGATCTGGGGCATTGACCTCAGTTCCCTGGCCCTAATTGCCAGCGGCCTAGGAATTGGGATTGGCTTTGGTCTGCAAGGGTTGGTGAGGGATTTTGTCAGCGGGCTGGTGTTGGTGTTCGAGCGTCCGGTACAGGTAGGGGATTTTGTCGATTTTGGGGCGGTGAAGGGCACGGTAAACCGCATCGGATCCCGCAGTACCGAAATTCGTACCCTGGATCATGTGGCCATCATTGTGCCCAACTCGCGCCTGCTGGATCAGGAAATCATCAACTGGAGCCACGGCAACCCCGTTTCCCGGATTCGATTGCCCGTGGGGGTGGCCTATGCTTCGGACCCAACCCAGGTGAAACAGGTTTTGCTGGAGGCTTGTCGGCAAAGTGACGAAATCCTGATTACCCCCTTGCCCCAGGTGTTTTTCCTAGGCTTTGGCGATAATGCCCTGCGGTTTGAACTCCTGGTGTGGATCGCCCAGCCCCATCGGCAGTTGGTGATTAAGAGCGATCTGTACTTTGCCATCGAAGCACTGCTGCGCCAGCATCACATTGAAGTCCCCTTCCCCCAGCGCGACCTGCATCTGCGCACCGGATCCCTGCCCCTAGAATTTGGCCCCGATGCCCAGCAATGGCTCCAGCGCATGGCCCCCGACTCCGAGGATGGGCGGCAAGTCGGGCGTTAATGGGCAGAATATTACAGGGGTGCAAGGGAACGACGTCGGAAAGGTACAGATTTCTTGAAAAGAAAGAGCGCTTTTAGAAAAGTTAGCTAGAATTACGTCCGTAAATTAGAGAAAGACTAGGGCTCTCAGACCTTGGTCGCCCCCGTCACCGTGATGGTGTCGACTAAATAGCGTGGGATTTCTCTAGTGAGGAGTTTAGGGAGCGATTTTCTATGAAGCTAGCCTGGCCGAGTCACCGCCTCCACCGTTGGTCAAGGCGGCTCATATCCTTGGTATCCTTTGCCCTAGCAGCCTGTTTCTTAGCCATCAGTTTGGCAGTGCCTGTGGGTGCCGTTTCGCCGTCATCTTCCACCGAAACTGGGACCGTCTGGACATCCTCCTTCTCCGAGGATGCCCTGCTGGCCCAGGCGAATGTTCAGCGCGATGTTCTGGTATTCACCACGCCCACCTATGCGGTGCGGGTCTTTATCCCTGCCAATCAGACGGCGGCCAGAATGAACGTCTTCCGGCGCACCTCTCCCACGGAACTGGAACTCAACGCCCAGCCCGCCACCTTTCTAGGTGCTGTGTCTTCCGACGGATTTTTGACCTTTGAAAGCTTGGGGTCGCGCTATGGCCGCAACGTGCGCTTCCGGGCCAGCCACAACCGAGGTACCCGGCAGGCTCGCCTAGAAATTGTGGACGCCTCCAATAGTCAGATCATTTTCACCGAATTTGCGGGCGGCATCGATGCCCCCCAAATGCCTGAGGCCCCCGTCACCGGAGCCCTAGAGCGCAATACCCTCCTTGGTTTTGAAACCCAAAACTATGCGGTGCGGGTGTTCCGCGATCCAGCGGATAACCTTCGTAAGATGAACGTCTACTTCAAGCCAACGGCCACCACCGTCGTTAATGGCCAGGTTGCAACGGCAGAAACCTCCGGCACCATTCCGGGATATGAATGCTGGATTTCCTACTTTGGCGGCACTCAATTTAATGGCACAGCGGCCCGCTACCATGCGCGAGTCAATGCCGGGGGGCGTGCCGTTCTAGAGGTGATTGGCACCAATGGATCGTTACTGTTGTCGGAACCCCGGACTAACACGGTGCCGCTGACGGTAAATATTCCTACGGAAGACCGTCCAAGTTGCTTTGAGGGGGGAGGGGTTTCCAGTGGTTCCCTAGCCCCTTGGGTGGCTGGGGTCTTTGGCGACCAGCGTGACTTAGACTCAATTCGAGAGTTATTGAACCGTGATACCGCTACCCCTCGCCGTTTGGATACTTGCACCGTGTCCCCTCAGTTTGAGAATGCTCGTCAGGGGCAGTTTATCAATGCCGCTCAATGCACCGACCGGGGTCAAGCGGAGGCGATGGTCAGCTACCTCAGGAGTCAACGCTTTAATGCTCGGTTGATCTACCGCAACTTTATGTATCGCTAGGTTGCATCGAGAGAACATAGTAAAACCCCAGGTGATCGCAGATTACCTGGGGTTTTTACTGGCACCAACCGGAGGTTATTCCTCAGAATGGAACATCATCGGAAATCCGACTTGGTTGACCCTGCCTGGTATTTGCGGATGCCGCAACCTCGCTCCTACGGTTGGTCGATCTGGGCTTTGGGGCTGTCCCATTCGGATTGGGTATCAATAGCCCATGAGGTTATATTCCGTGATTTCAAGGGTGGCCTCGTGGGTGGAACCGTCGCTATAGTGGCCGATCCAAATGTCGTACTGACCCGATTCAGGATAGTCGAACATCACCATGGGGTTGGCCCCATTAAAGTCGTCGTTGCAATACCACTGGGAATCGGGCGCGTTGATGACGAGGGTGGTATCTGCCGCCGACTCGACGAGGAAACTGAGGGGATAGTTGCCCGCTTCATACTGCACCCGAAAGTCGGGCTGTTCAGCGGTAATAAACCCGGTGCAGCCTGGGCCTAGGCTCAAGCTGTTGACATCGGTACTGCCGCCAGCCAAGACATCCACGATGTAGGGATCGGGCTCAAACCCTGACCATAGGTCAATCTCTCCATAGAGAGGGGTACCGTCCCAATTCGGCCAAGCCTGGGCAATGACGGTGCCTGCCTTCAGACACCCAAGCCCGATGCCTAGACCTAAGAGCCCTAGAGCGGCGGTTTTTAATGGTGAAGAGAAATAGAGTTTCATGGTTCACACCTGTTGTAGCGATAGGGAGGTAGAGGACAAGGGAAGGATGAATCAGGGGTTGATGAATCAGGGGTTGATGGGATAGATGCCTAAGTATAAAAAGAGACCTATACTACTAATCCTAAAAAGCCCAATGGGCTTTGTCAGAAATTGTCACAGGTCTGTGGTGATATAGCGCAATTCTTCACAGAAATGACCGATATCCCTGAACTATCGCGACATCAGGGCCGGACTCCCCTGGATAAACGTGGCCTGTAATATATAGACGTGTGTAGAGGCTTGGGCTGAGGAGGTTGCCATGGCTAGGCAATCGGCTCCAACCAATCATGAGGTCTGTTTGATGGGTGGTGGCCCTTGAGTGACGGTGAACTGTTCCCCCAAGGGCGTGGCCCAACTCCTAGGCTATGGCTGATTGGCGGCACCAGCGAGGCCGTGACCTTAGCTGAGACACTGGTGCGGTTGGGGGTTCCCTGTCTGGTGACGGTGACGACGGCGGCGGCAAGGCGGGCCTATTCTAAGCGGCTTGGGTTGACGGTGCGGGTTGGGGCATTGGCCACGGATACCCTGGGGGACTTTATCCAAGCCCAGAGGATTGGCGCGATTCTTGATGCTTCCCATCCCTTTGCAGTAGAGATTTCCCAAGGCGCGATGGCCCAGGCTGTTGATCTAAAGCTTCCCTACTGGCGCTACGAGCGACCTCTATCCCAAGATGCTATCCCTGAACCCTCAGATCCCACGCCGTTAGAATGCACATCATCAGAAGATCGCACAAGATCGTGGCAACCGCTGTGGGTGCCGAATTTGGAAGCGGCCCTGACGGCGGAGGTTTTGGCTCAGCAGCGGGTGTTGTTAACTTTGGGCTATCGGTGGTTGTCGGCCTTCTTGCCCTGGCAGGATCGGGCGACGCTGTTTGCGCGGATTTTGCCCTCCCCGGTGGCGTTGGATGCGGCCCTAGCGGCGGGGTTTATCCCGGAACGGTTGATCGCCCTGCGTCCTCCCATTGGTGAAGCCCTGGAGCAGGCCCTTTGGCAACAGTGGGGCATAACCACGGTGATTACGAAAGCCTCTGGACAACCGGGGGGTGAGGACACCAAACGACGGGTGGCGGAGCGGTTGGGGGTGTCGCTGGTGGTGATTGAACGGCCTCGGTTGGTCTATCCAGCGGTGAGTCACAGTCTAGAGGAGATGGTGGCTTGGTGTGGTCAATGGTGGCAGGGGCAAAAACGACGCGCCACTTTGTAATTCATCCGTTAGAATATCCGCAAGTTTTTTCAGGAGGGGTGTTTCTCGACCTCAAAACCCCGCTGCACCTTAGTCCACGAGGGCATTGATCGGCGCACGAACGGGGTTTTCACTTATGCGCTACTATGGGCTATCGCTCATTGCCAGTGGAACGGGCATGGCAGGTTTCCTTGGCTGGGCCGTGAGGAGTATCGTGGGCTAACGTGTTAACCCAAAGCTGCTAATCCAAGTCCATTTAAATCCGTAGACCTTTCGGTGGAGTCAGGCAGGGGGTACCCTAGGGAAGCTCTATCGATCTGGGGTTGCTTTCTACCGTCATTCAGCATTGTTGATTCGTTTTGGCTAAGTCGTCCATGACCTCTGTTCCCATGTCGTCGGGTTCGTCACCATCCTTTGACCTCACTGGCAGCACCGGATTGCCAGAGGCTCCGCCTGTGTTTGCCCTCAAGGAGTTGGTGGCGCGGCTACAGCGCGAGCAGTACAAAATTCAAGATTTGCTCAGTTCCCTGGGGTTTGCCCTCCGCAGCCTCAACAACCTAAACCAGTTTTTAGAACTGATTCCCATGATTGCCAGCCGCGTCACCGATGCGGGGGGTGGGGCGCTGGTGTTGTTTCGGGCCGATGGTCAGGTGCGTTTAGAACGGCTCCATTGCCAGAGCGAAGATCATTGTCAGAATGTGCGCTCGGCCCTGGAAGCGGCCACCCGCCAGGTAACCGCCAGTTTGCAGCCCACCGCCGATACCAGCATTACCACCATGGCCCGCAACGCCATGGTTTCCCTCGATCACCAGGTGAACCGCTACCTGGGGGACGAGTTTCAACTTTTCGGCACCGCCATCATTGTTCAGAATGTGGAGCGGGGGCGACTCTACGTCTTTAGCCGCGACCCCGACTACGCCTGGACAGAAACCCGCCAAAAGCTGGTGCGTCTGGTGGCCGACCAAACCTCCGTGGCCATCGAAAACAACGAGCTAACCGTGGCCCTACGCAAAAAAGAGCGCCTGGATCGGGAAATGGAAATTGGGGCGGAAATTCAACTCCAACTGTTGCCCCGCCAGTGCCCCACCATTGCCGGAATGGATTTGGCCGCCAAATGCAAAACCGCCCAGCGCGTCGGCGGCGACTACTACGACTTCATCCCCACCACCTACGACCAATTGCGCTATCCCGGATCGGATCTGTCGGCGGCGGCTCCGTGGAGCTTGGCCATTGGCGATGTGATGGGAAAGGGGGTGCCCGCCGGGTTGATTATGACCATGATGCGCGGCATGTTGCGGGCGGAGGTGCTGAACGGCCATTCTCCGGCCCAAATTTTGCAAAACCTCAACTTTGTGATGCACAGCGATCTGGAAAACTCCAACCGCTTCGTCACCCTGTTCTACGCCGAGTATGACCCCACCCGTCGCCTATTGGCCTACGGCAATGCGGCCCACAATCCGCCCTTTTTGTGGAAAGCGGCCACCGGAACCATGACCCGCCTCGACACCGTGGGAATGCTGCTGGGGCTGGACATGACGACCCAATACTACGAAGCCGACCTGGAACTCCAGCCGGGGGACACCGTGATCTTCTACACCGATGGCTTCACGGAGGCGGCCAACGCTCGCGGGGAACGGTTTGAGGAGGAAAACCTGGAACGCGCCCTGCAATGGGCCTGCCGCAACTGCGCCACCGCCGATGACATCCTCAACTACACCTTCGATCTGCTGAACCGCTTTATTGGTGGCGACCGCAGTAACGACGACGACATGACCCTCGTGGTGATGCGGGTGAAACCCGACGCCGCCTAATGGGCACGGGTCTAAGGAACAGCCTGATTGGGCCTAGGAGACTAGCCGGACTGGTCTGGGGGGGGTACCTGGGAATAGGCCTGGGAATGGGCCTGGGAATGGGCCTAGCGGTCGCGCCAAGCCAAGCCCAGACCCCCGATCTCCCTCAGCCCCAGGGGTCTACCGTCGATCTCCGCCGCTACGACCTTCTCCAGACCTACGATCTAGGCACCCTTGCCCTCACGCAAACGGGGGTAGAGCCAGCATGGGCCACCATGCCCGTGTCGCTAACGGGGGTGATCGGCCTACCCGCTGGGGATGGCCCCGTGCCCTGGGTGGTGCTGCTCCACGGTCGCCACGGGGGATGCCACTTTGCGCTGAATCGTCCCAGTCAATGGCCCTGCGATGACCCGGCCTACGACCAAGGCTTGGCCTACTTGGCTCAGGGGCTAGTCGAAGCGGGATTTGGGGTAATCGTGCCTAACCTCAACGCCGCCTTTTCTGCCACCTATGGGGCCATCCCCGAATGGCGCAACACCCTGGCGGATCAGCGCAGTCAGGCGATTATCGACGCCCACCTGACCCACCTTGCTACCGCCCATCGGGGCGAAGATTCCGGCTTTGGGGCGAATCTAACGGATCAGATCACCGACCGGGTGGACTGGGAACGCCTGGGGATGCTGGGCCATTCCATGGGGGGCGGGGCGGCAGCGTTGAATGCCCTCACTCGGCAAGCTCGAAACCGTCCGACCCAGATTACCAACGGCCTTGGCCCCGTTGCGGCGTTGCTTCTGGTGGCCCCCACCCGCAGCCAACCCCTGGCCCAGTGGGACGATATTTACCAACTGCCCGACGTGCCCACGGCCATCCTGCTAGGCGGCTGTGATCGCGACATCACCGACTTTAGCAGTCTCTACTACGCCGAAACCGCTGTCCAGAATCCAGATCGACAAACCCCCGTGGCGGTGGTGATGGCCCTGGGGGCCAACCACAACTTTTTTAATGCCGCCGTTCGCGAAGACGACTACTACCGCCGCCCCGACCACGCCGCCCTGTGTAATCCCCAGCAATCCCGCCAGCGCCTCTCGCGTGTGGCCCAAGAAACCTGGCTAACGGAATACAGCCAAGCCTTTTTTACCGCGATGTTTGATGCTGAATCCTTTCCTGACACAAACCTAGCCCTCGCGGCCCAGCAACCCGCCCCTGCCCAGATCGCCCAGGTGCCCGTAATCACCCATTTAGTCTGGCCAGAAACCCAGCGACACCGACTGTTTACGGCCTTAGAGGTCGCCGCCAACTGGCAAACAGATACTCACCCTAATTATGCAGCCAGCGCCGATCTGAGGACGACCCTTTGCCCCACGTTCGCTCCCTGCGGCAACCTACCTCGGCCCCAGCCCCAATTCCCTAGCCTGCTACGGTTGCGGTGGAATACCCCCACCGAATTTCTACGCTTCCCCATTCCCAATCAGGATTTCCGGGATTTTAGCGCCCTTCAGATCCGCCTCGCTGCCGACCCCAGCCACCCTCACCCCAGTTTTGCCGTTGTCCTGCGCGATCAAGCTGGACGAGCGGCCCGTGTGGAAATTCCGCCCAGTACTCCCGCCCTCTACACCTTCGATGCCCCCAACCGCCCCGCCGCCCTGCCCATTTACCCTACCTCGGTACGGATACCCCTAGCCCAGTTTCAGGGGGTGGATCTCTCCGCCCTCGCCAGCCTAGACCTCATTTTCGACACCGCCCCCCAAGGCACCCTCTATCTGTCTGCCCTAGAACTCTTGAGACAACATCCTCGTTGAGCGTTTCCTGTCCGTAGACAGGTTTTACACAATGTCTTGGATTTTCTTACTGATAGGATTTTGGTGAGGAACAGCCTTAGGAAGTATAAACTTTTGAAATACAAATCCAAACTTTTAATAGGATTTATAGCTTAAAACGGTTTGCATATTCTAGATTTAAGTTACCCCAATAGAGGGGAAACCTGAACTGTCTCGTGGTTACGTTAGCCACTTGCAACAGAATTCACATTCTGCCCAGCTTATTGTGTTTAAACCAGGGTGAGTCCAGGGTTAACGGTGTAACTTTTGGGTTTTAGGAGTGATGAATGATGAAACGGTCTTTACAAAAATCTGTTTTGCCATCCTTGGTGGTCATAGCTGGGAGCCTTGGGCTAACAGCGCCTCCTGCGGTGGGGCAGCTTTCGGCCCTACCACCGCTACACTGTGTCTCTAGTTGTTTTGTGCCCCTAGATGGCATTGCCGTCCCTGGTTTGGAGGTTGTGCCCTGGACAGATCCCCGTGCTACCACCTTTCTCAATAACTTTGGCACATCACTACCATCGGAGTCGCAAATTAGGCCGTTGATCGATTCGTTGGGAATAAATGCCATTACCCAGGCGATTCAGTCCAACGTTAACGATCCCGCGTTAGTGAATAGCTTTGGGCAAATTCTTGTCACCCTAGCAAGCTCGACCCCTAATCTAGCCGCATTGCAACAACCGGAGGCGAATTTCATTGCATGGCTGCAAGCTAACGTTAGCTCTGGCGGCAGCAATTCAGCCATTCTGGAGGCGCTAGCAAATACTGGATCGGTGGAATTTGCGAGGGCGGTCGCGGCGGTCTTGGTGACGCTCTCTCCAGAGGAACTCGCGGCGATTGACGCCTCGCCCCAGGCCTTGCAAGCGTTCCTCAATTCTTTGCCACCTCAGACACCTGCGGCCCAAGTATCCCTGAGCCAACGCAGTCAAGAAACCATCTATGGATATCTCCTGGGTCGTGCCCAACTGCGTGACCGCCTACGGAATGCGACACGCACGGTTTCGCCAACGGATACCCTTGATCTCTCTGGCCTGAACCTCCAGGGGTTGCCCACGACCGACACGATGAATCCCCATTGGGTGGCCCAAACTCCCGCTAATGGGGTGTTAAGTGATGCCCTTCGGTCTGAGGTTGCAGCCTATCAGATGGCCTATGCGGCGGCGGATTTATTTAAAGCTGAAGCTTCAGGCCGTGAGTCTGAAATCAGCCCTATCACCCAGGACTCGGACATCAACTTGGCATCAGTAAATCGTCCTTGGTCGGCGTTTATTTCTGGAGATATGGCCTGGGGAAATGCGCAAGGAACTCCCGATTTTGACGTTAATAATTACGTTATTATGGCGGGGGCTAACTACACCTTTAATCCGAACTTTTTTCTAGGCGGAGCCGTTGCCTATAGCACCGGAAGTCAGCGAAATAATATGTCTACGGCAGAGGCCGACAGTGTATCTCTCAACCTGTATGGCACAGGCCAGTATGGGACTGGAGGCTACACCACAGGATTTTTAAGTTATGGTTTTGATAACTTCAACAGTCGCCGCACGATTTTGAGCCCTGGAGGAAATCTTGAAGCCACGGGATCGACCAGCGGCAACCAATTTAACGTTGGGCTAGAAACGGGCTGGGTATTTTTGGAAGGTGGGTTTTTCCTCCAGCCCTCGCTGGGTTTGCGCTATACCAGCAACCACGTCAATGGCTATACCGAAACGGGGGCTGGCCCATGGTCTACGGTGATAGACCGTTACAACACCAACTCCACCTTGGCCAACCTGGGCTTTGATGTGGCCTACCCCATTGCCATGGGAGATCGGTACATTCTGCCCTTTGTGGGGGTTGGGCTCAATCACCGTTTGGGCTACTCCGCTCCCGTGGTGACGGCCCGCTTTGTGGGCGGTGGGGGGAGTTTTATGACCTCCGTGGCCGATGTGGATTACACCTGGTTTGATATCTCCGCTGGCGTGAGCGCAGAACTGAGCCGTAACACGGTGGGTCAAATCATTTTCCGCACGGATCTTGGTCGGTTTGATAGCAGTATCTACAACTTCTCCATCAACCTCCGTCACGATTTCTAGCGTCATCACGATTTCTAGTGTCATCACGATTTCTAAAAGAACGGCTAGAATTCGCTCGTCCCATCCCAAACCGCTACCTTGCCCGCATCGCAGGATAGCGGTTCTACGATCACGGGGTGATTCCAGGAGGCTACGGCGACCCGACGTTTCCCTGGCTCCTTACCCCGGCAGTCGGGCCAATAACCGCTGTACCCGCACCTTGGCCAGCACGTAGTAGGGCAATTGGTAATGTTCGGCGATGATCCAGCCCACCATGGCGGTGTGGGCGAGCAGGGTGATGCTGGCCCACACCAGCGACCAATGGCCCTGATCGGCTTCATCCAGGGGTGGGAACACATAGCCGCCTAGGACGACCAACCCAGCGGGAAACAGGATCAGGGCAAGGCCCACAATCCATAGCGTGAGGGTGAGGTCGGCGGCGGGGTGATGGAGGGGTTGCCAACGCCAGCCCTGCCAGCGCCAGCCCATGGGTTGTATGCCATCTACCAGGTGAACGGTTTGTTGATCCAGGTTGGCTTCGAGGATGTGGCGACAAAAATTACAGGCGTAGGCATCCATCAGGGCCATGGCCTCGATTTGCCCATGGCGGCAGACGGGGCATTCGTAGCTGGCCCCTCCCTCCAGGGTGAGGATTCGGGATTGTCGAGGGGCTGCGTTGAAGAACGGTCGCGGAAATTTAGCCATGTCGATGCTTTGCTGACTGCTAACTCATGACCAACGGTATTCTACCAAGCCCTTTCTGTGGTGGCTGCTATGCCGATGACAGTCTTTTCTCCGGCATTTCTCAGCCAAATCGGTTCTAATAGGGCATAGTTCCTTTGAAACTGTGCCGTTTTGTCGCGAGTTTGCCCATGGTTGCCTCTCCCCCCTCTGTGTCTGCCGTTTCCACCGCATCCGCTGCTCCTGGCGTGACGCCCTTTAATCAGCGGCTTGGCCAACCCCTCACCAAGCGGCCCATTACGGTGCTGCAAATTAACCTGGGGCGGCGCTGCAACCTGGCCTGTACCCATTGCCATGTGGAGGCGGGGCCAAAGCGCACGGAGGAACTCTCGGAAATGGTGTGCGACCAGTTGGTTGAGGTGATTCGCCGCTATCCGCAACTGGCCACGGTGGATTTGACCGGGGGCGCACCAGAGATGAACTACGGCTTTCGGCCCTTGGTGGAAGCGGCGCGGGCGGTGGGTAAAACCGTGATGGTGCGAACCAATTTGACCATTTTCTTTGAACCGGGCTATGGCGACCTGCCGGAATATTTCGCCCGCCATCAGCTTCAGGTGGTGGCCTCGCTGCCCTGCTACCTGGAAAAAAACGTCAACCAGCAGCGGGGGATCGGGGTCTACGATGCCTCCATCCGCGCTTTGCAGTGGCTCAACCAACTGGGCTATGGGCAAAATCCCAACCTGCGGCTAGATTTGGTCTACAATCCTCCCGTGCCCCGCTCCGCCGAGTTTTCCCTCACCCCCTCCCAGGCCAAGCTAGAGGCAGACTATCGCGCCTATCTGCAAACCCACTTTGGCATTGCCTTCAACCAGCTCTATACCCTCACCAACCTGCCCATTGGCCGCGTTAAACAAGCGCTGATGACCCAGGATCTCCATGGGCCCTACCTGACATTTTTGTCGCAACACCACAACCCCGCCACCGTGGCCAACCTGATGTGCCGTAACCAGCTTTCCGTGGACTACCTAGGCCACCTCTACGACTGCGACTTTAACCAAATGGAGGGGGTGCCCTGCCGCCTACCCAATGGCCAACCCTTCACCGTCGCGGATTTACTCACCGAGGCGGGGCTGGATCAGCTTCAAACGGTGCAAACTCGGCCCTATTGCTATGGCTGCACGGCGGGCAGCGGATCTAGCTGTGGCGGAGCGCTGGTGGAGAGGTGATTTTTGTTCATAATTTTGTTCACAATATGGCCGTAGGGGATTTTTTGCGGCCAGCAACTCGCCCATAATCTCCTTTCAAGGATCATACGTTTAGAGACCAGTGCCAGGTAGGGCGGTGCCGGGGCGGCGGAACAGGTAGGCGTCAAAAACCGTTACATTGGCTTTCCGGGCGGGCTTGCTAGGATAGTCTGTGTCTAAGTCTGGCTGGAAGGGTAGCCTGGTTGGGACAACCCTGTTCGGGCTGGATTTGGCATAGCAGACGCAATTTATCCCTCGTTTTACGAATTTCCTATGGATATCAAACTGGTTTTGGCGGTTTTGACGGGGCTTTTCGTGGTGGCCACCCTATTCTTTGGCACCAAAAACGGCTTCTACGACACCGACAGCTACCACGGCAACGGGTCGGCCCACTAGGGGGTGATGGTGGCAACGATGGGGCTTAGGCATCGGGAGCCGTGAGTGAACTATCCTGTTTTGCCTTTGGGGTAGGCCACGGTGGCGAGGGTGTGTGCCTGGAGGTCAATCTAGGGCCACGGCGGGTTTTGCTGGACTGTGGCCTCTCCACCATGGCCCCTCTAGAGTCGGCGCGGGAACGGGTGGAGCGGGCCGACTTGTTGCTGTGCAGCCACGCCCACAGTGATCATGCCCGTGGTCTGCTGGATTTTCATCGCGCCTTTCCCCAGGTGCCCATCTACGGCAGCGAGGTGACGGCCCAATTGTTGCCGCTGAACTGGTTGGATCGGCCCGACGAGGTGCCCCCCCATCTGTGTCAGGCCTTGCCCTGGAACACGCCGCTTCAACTCACGGACGACCTCACCCTGCAACTGTGGCCAGCGGGGCATTTGCCCGGTGCCGCCTGTGTGCTGTTGACCTACACCACGCCCCAGCGCCTCTACACCTTGTTCTATGCGGGGGATTTTTTCATTTCCAATTCCCGCCTGGTAGATGGGTTGCCCCTGGAAGCCCTGCGGGGGCTGCGGCCCGACGTGCTGATGATTGAAGGAACCGCTGGCACCGCTCGCCATCCCCATCGGCGGCAGCAGGAAAATCAACTAGCCCAAACCATCTACGACCGACTCCAGGCGGGGCGTTCCGTCCTGTTGCCCGTGCCCACCCTCGGCCAGGGGCAGGAATTGGTGATGCTGTTGCGCAGTCACCACCAGTTTACGGGTAAGGATGTGACGGTGTGGGTGGATGCCACGGTGGCGGAGGGATGCGACCGCTATCTAGAACTGTTGCCCTACCTGCCCAGCAGTGTGCAAAACTTTGCCCGCCACCAGCCCCTGTTTTGGGATGAACGGGTGCGGCCCCGCATTCGGCGGCTGGCCCCTGGGGAAATGCCCACCGGATCGGCCCCCGCCATTGTGTTGGGCTATCGCGAGGCCGACCTCAGCCGCTATTGCCAAGCGTCGGATCAGTCCTGGACGGTGCTGCTACCCGAAGCCTTTGCCGCCCACCTGGCCACAGCGGCCCTGTCCCCCGCCGCCGACCCCGGATCCACCCTGGCCTGGTTGCAAACCCTCGCCCCCGATCTCGACACCGACCGCGTGCAGCTTGAGACCTACCTGCTCACCACCCACAGCGACGCCGTGGGCACCACCCAACTGATCCATAACCTGCGCCCCCAGCATGTGGCCTTTGTCCATGGCCCCCCCAACCACCTGGCCGACCTGGCGGGCCTAGAGGAACTGCACACCCGCTACCAGCTTCACCTGCCCTCGGTGGGGAAACGGGTGGAATTTCCCATCGGCGACCGTTTTTTGCAGCCCGCCGCCCCCGACCCCCTGTTTGAGGGGGAAATCACCGCCGTCGATGACAGCGTCTTGCTGCTACTGCCCGACCGCCTCATCGCCGACCCCCGCTGGCGTACCTTGGCCGATACCGGACTAATCCAAGCCCGCTGGCAGGGCGACGAACTGGTAATCAAAGGACTGACCCAGCGTGATTTGTTACGACAACTGGATCCAGAGGATCGCCCCGAACAACCCGATAGCTGCCAACGCTGCCGCCATTTCCAGGGCGGACGCTGCCGGAGTAACGCTTCCCCACTCTATGGGATGCAGGTCAGCCCCGATGGCCACTGTACCGCCTTTGCCCATCGCCCCGCTCCTGATCGCTCCACCACCACAGACGACCCAGAGGACGAAGCCTTCGCCTAGCGTCCCTAAAGAGAGCCGTAGCCACTGTAGCGTGGGCACTGCCCACCATCAGAGAAGCCCACATTCAAATATGAAGCGCATCCATAGACGGGCGACTACGCGATTTAAGGACTTTCTACCGGGGCACGTAGGGCGGGCAGCAGGTATAGCGCCCCAGAGACCAAGGTTAGGGCCACCGCTAGCCAAAAGAGGATCTGGCTGGGCAGCACAAACGCCTCCGGTAGGGGCGCGATTAGGGCCGTAATTGCGATAATTTGCACCACAGTTTTAGCCTTGCCCCAGAGGTTGGCCCCCGGCACACCACCGCTTTGCATAGCCGGATTCACGCGCCATCCAGCAATGGTGATCTCGCGGGCCAGAATCAAAAATACCCCCCAGGCGGGCACAAGATTCATCTCCACCAGCACCAGCAGCGGGGCCAACACCAGCAGCTTATCCACCAGCGGGTCGAGGAATTTGCCCAGTTCCGTCACCTGGTTCAGTTTGCGGGCTAGGTAGCCATCCAACCAGTCCGTTCCCGCCGCCAGCAGAAAAATCCCCGCCGCAATCCACCGTTCGTAGGGGGTGGGCTGGGTGAGCAACATCAAAATCAACGGCACCCCCAACAGGCGCGACACGGTGATCCAGGTGGGTAGGTTCATGGCACAGGGAAAACACAGGTAGAAGCATTATCGCCCACGCCGTAGGGCCACACCGCCGTGCGCCCATGACTCTGGGTGGACGCACGGTAGGGACAAAGATTAAGAAAGGCCCAGGAATTGGCCGATAGCGGGAAACGGCTTGCCATGCTAAAACTTACGTCGTACGTATTGGGACTGAATGGGTTTGGCAAAAACACAGCGGGAAACTTGCATTACCCTGGCCCACGGCAGCGGCGGCAAGGCCATGGCCGATTTGGTGGCCGAGGTGTTTGTGCGTCGGTTCGATAATGCCCTGCTGGCCCCGCTCAACGACCAGGCGGTGATGGATTGGCCGGGGGGAAGACTGGCCCTGACGACGGATTCCTACGTGGTAGATCCGCTCTTTTTCCCTGGCAGTAACATTGGGGCCTTGGCGGTAAACGGTACCGTCAACGACCTGGCCGTGGGAGGCGCAACCCCCCTCTACCTCACCTGCGGCTTCATTTTGGAAGAAGGGTTGCCGATAGAAACCCTGCGGCGGGTGGTGGAAAGCATGGCCCAGGCGGCGACGGCGGCGGGGGTGCAGATCGTCACCGGGGATACCAAGGTGGTGCCCAGGGGCAGCGCCGACAAGCTGTTTATCAACACCGCTGGGGTGGGCTGCGTACCGGAGGGCATTTCGCCCTCAGCGGATCGGCTGCAATCGGGGGATGTGGTGCTGGTGAACGGTTTTTTGGGCGATCACGGCGCGGCAATTACCGTGGCGCGGGCGGACTTGGCCCTGGAAAGCCCCATCGAAAGCGACTGCCAACCCCTCAATGGTCTGGTCTCAGAGATTCTGAAGGTCTGCCCCCAGGTGCGAGCCATGCGCGATGCCACTCGCGGCGGATTGGCTACCGTCTTGAACGAATTCGCCCTCAGTTCCCAGGTGGGGATTCGCTTGCAGGAAAGCGCCCTGCCCGTGCGGCCTGCGGTGCAAGGTCTGTGCGAACTGCTGGGCTTCGACCCGCTCTACCTGGCTAACGAAGGCAAGCTAGTGGTGGTGGTGCCACCGGATCAGGCCGAAGGGGTTCTCGCCGCCATGCGTTCCCACCCCGCCGGAACCGATAGTCACATTATCGGCGAAGTGGTGGCCGAGCCCGTGGGCTTTGTGCTGCTCAAAACCGCCTTCGGCAGCGACCGCATCCTCGACCGCCTAGTGGGGGATCAGCTTCCCCGCATTTGTTAACATGCCCGACGGTGCGGGACGATTACCTAGCGACTAACGGCTCCCAACCGCCGAATGGGAACCCTTTCGCTGGCGATCAGTTCGGTACCTCGGAGGGCGGCTTTCTCGACCTCAAACAGTCCCCCGGCCAGGATCTCAATGTCGCCAATCAGGCCTGCCGAGCGGCCACAGGTGTAGTTCAGGCGCTTGCCATCAAAGGCCAAGGTCGCCCCTTCCCCAGCATGGCGACAGACGGTGCCATCGGCCAGCACAATTTCAGCAATTAAAAATCGAATATCCTCGCTCTCAATGATGGCGTCGCGGTCAAAATTTTCTCGCCCTTCCCGATCCACCGTCATGTAGGTGCCGTCAATGCGCACCTCACCCCGCAATCCCCGGCCATCGCCGCAATCGTAGGTGATGGGGTCACCCAGATCGCGCTGGCGGGGGGCTGGCCCCACATAGGTGCAAAGGCGCTGATCGGGTAGCCGAATCTGAGCCGCCGAAGCGGTGGGGACTGAGGCTAGGGCCGTAAAGGGGGGGAGCATCGCACCTAACCAGGCTACTCCGCTGGCTAAGGTGAGCCCTGTAAGAATTGATAGCCTGTCTCTTTTCATGGCTTAGATCGTCTCTCAATAACGCAAAAAGTACAGCAAAAGCTGTTTTGACCCTAATCCAGGCAAGGTGGCAAGCACAAGTCAGCTAAGTGTTCTATCTCGCCCCTTTCCGTGGTCTTACCCTCGTGGCAGAGGATACCGTTGCGCTTTAATACAAGCTTTAACGCCTCTTTATGGGCTTTTTGTGCTTTCTTGCCGCCAACCGGGCATTCTAAAGGTATACATTTCGTAGCCCCCGATACAAAAATTAAGGTTGCGTCCTAGCTCCCTATCGCGACCCATGGGCCAAGGACGATATACGGCAAGCCATCTTCCTCTGACTTGAGAGTTAAACCGTTATGGTGTCATCTACTTCCCGCCGTTCCCCGCAAAACATCGAGCCCTGCGTTTCGGAGGCCATTCGCCAAGGGGTGCTAAAACGTCGCGACCACCTCAAGCTAACGACCGCTCTACTCAGCAGCCAACTCTCTGCCGAAGATCGTCAACAGATTAACCAGGTGTTTGACTTGGTCCGGACGGGCCACATCCACCTAGTCGATTGAGGTTTGGATCACATCCGACACCATCCCCCCCATATCCAACCCGCCCAACGGTAGGGGCAAGGTGCCTTGACTTAATCTTGGCTGCCCGTCCCTAAGGGGGTGGGCAGTTTGGCCCTTGGTATAGCACCTCCATCGGCAACCAGTAAACAGTGGGACTAGACTCATCAGGGTTGGCGGCTTCGCTAAAGTTTTGTTGGGCAGCGAGGGCGAGGGCGGCGGCATCCAAATCATCGTAGCCCGTAGTGGCGAGTAGGCGAGGGGCACGGGAGATCTGACCATCACTGCCCACAATGATCTCCAGACGGCCTGGGGCAGGCGGAATCGGCAGACAGACCGTTCCCTCATAGGGGACTTGTAGCCTAGGGAGTTCCTTGCGGGCGGGCAGGGGCGGGTCTGGATGAAACCCTTCCCAGTTTTGGGCAAGGTACCAGGTCAGAAAGTCGCGGGTATCGGTGACTAACTCGGCGGCTTTGTTGTTATGAACCAGGCCAGGGGGAGTTGGCTCTGGCTCTGAGGGGTCAGGATCTGGTTCTGATGGGTTGGGTTCCGAGGGATAGGGTTCTGCGGGTTCCGGCGCTTCTGAAGATGCGGGTTCTGATGGGTCGGGGGCTAACGCTCCTGACTGCAAGGGTTCGGTTTCAAAGGGTCGTGGATCGGTTAGCGTTGCCGACGGTTCTGAATCGGTAGCGGGCGATCTGGTGCGGGATTCATCAGTTGGCGCGGGTTTGGAGGGTGGGTCAGCAGCGGCAGGCTGGGGCAACCGCACCACATCAATGGTTGCAGTAGGGACTTCTGAACCTGGCGCGTCTAAAGCCAATTTTTCTGTAGTGGGTTCTTCGACCATGGGAATTTGCAGCACCGCCCAGTGCAACCCCAACGAAAAGGCCACACATAAACCGCTCCCCTGCAACCAGGGTGACCATCGCGGTGTTTTCTGTTGCTGGCGAAGTGCCATGGGGTCCACCTCAAGCGATGGAGCTTGAGCCAGTAAACCTCTCTACGCTGCCACACATTTTTGCCTTTGTTAGCCGCAAACAGACAATTTCTTAATTGTCGTAACTTACCATAGGGCTAAGTAAAAAGGCTTATACCAAGGATGGTCAGGGGTAATGCGCAAAGACGATCTGACACTGCTTGTATCGAGCGTTCTTTTGGTTTTAACCGCCGCATTGTTAATTATTTTCGAGCCCCGTGTGTCATTATCTCCGCAAGGGAGGCCGCCTGTTGTGTCTAGCCAACTCTTGACCGATCCGTTTTTGCAGTTTCCTACCGATAATTCGGTGCGGGTGGTTTGGTTTACCGAGTTCCCAGGCCACGAGCATACCGTTCGCTGGGGGCAACCGGGGCAAACGCCAGAAAATGCCACTGGGAATTTGCCCAACCAAGCCGTAGCGGTCACCACCCGCCTAAGCCGCACCCGCGAGGATGAAAAGTCTCACATTGATCACCCCGATTTTCAAGACTTAACGCTCTCGGTGCCTCGCCCCATTTGGCGGCACGAAGCCCTGGTGGGAAACCTTGCCCCTGGACAGCGATTCCCCTATAAAGTTGCCAGCCGGACTGACGATGGCACCCTGATCGAAAGCCGTATTTTCACCCTGGCACCTGCTCCCCAGCCCGGTCAGCCGATGAAGGTTCTGCTCACCTCCGATCATCAGAGTATGCCGATGACGGCAGCCAACCTACAGAAGGTGAAGGAAACCATCGGCCAGGTGGATGCTGTATTTGTGGCGGGGGATCTAGTCAATATTCCAGACCGAGCCTCGGAATGGTTTGACGATAGTCGGGGTTGCGCCTTCTTTTCCTGCCTCCAGGGTTTGGGAGACTTTGCCCTGGAGCGTAACGGCAGAACGGTACGGTACCAGGGAGGGGAACTAATTCAACATGCCCCCCTATTTCCCGCCTTGGGCAACCACGAAGTGATGGGACGCTTTTCCCAAACAGCACCGTTGAACGATCAGTTTAACGACCCCATCCCCAGGGCAGAAGCCATGAAAATGTACAATGCCCAAGCCGAGTTATTTAACCCCAGCGGCGATGATGCGATTCGTCGCCGCTGGGTGATCAACAACTCGTTTAACTCAGACACCTACGAGGAAATCTTTTCCCTGCCCCTGAGCCAGGTCCCCAACCCCAACCGTCCCGAAGAAACCTCTCGCTACTACGCCATTACCCTAGGGGATATTCGTCTAATATCCCTCTATGTCACCCAAATCTGGCGTAGTCCGGGGCTAGGCCCAGAGGTGCGGGGGCGTTTTCGAGAACGAGAAGCCGACCTGAACCTTCCCCAGAACTGGGGCTACGGGCAGCATATTTTTGAGCCCATCGAGCGGGGCAGCCTTCAGTACCAATGGCTGGAGCAAGAATTGGCCAGCGATGCCTTTCGCAACGCCAAGTACAAAGTAGTGATGCTGCACCATCCGCCCCACACCCTGGGGGACAACATTATGCCAGCGTTTACCAACCCCGTTGCCCAGTACGACCGTCGAGCAGACGGTAGCCT
The DNA here is from genome assembly GCF_014697375.1 of Phormidium sp. FACHB-1136. Taxonomy (GTDB): domain Bacteria; phylum Cyanobacteriota; class Cyanobacteriia; order Phormidesmidales; family Phormidesmidaceae; genus Nodosilinea. Next base: position 54,976 of record NZ_JACJRS010000014.1, on the reverse strand, counting down.
TAAAGCGGTGCGCTACGAATATCCTCTGGATGCCGACCACATTGCCCGCGACCTGGTGCCCCTACTAGAACAGGCCGGGGTAGACCTGGTCTTCTACGGTCACTCCCATGTGTGGAATCGTTTCCAGTCCTCCATCGGCACCCATTACCTTGAGACCTCTAATGTGGGCAACTCCTACGGTGCGTTCTGGAAAGAAGACGCTCGCCCCGTGCCCCCCGTCGAGGGCACGGACGAACTGGCAGGCTTTAACCCGGCCTACTATGTGGCCCAGGGAGATCCCAATGGCTTAGAGCCCATAACGCCGACCATTGCTCCCTTAATGGATGACAATGGGCAGCCCCTGCCCTATATCGCCAGTAACGACATTACCGCCTTCAGCATTTTGTTCACAGATACCGGAACCGTCAGCAGCTACTACTTCGATACCCGCCAACCCAACTCCACCGTCGTAAAATTTGATGAGTTCTCCCTAGAATTCGATGTGTATTGAGAGCGATGCGGCACGATTATCGTTGCCTGACCATGATCACTCCCAAACCATGGGTTATGTTTAGAGGGCGAATCCACGAATATCCCTCCCCTGACAGATGGCAAGCGCTGTCCCGTGGCCTAGGCTATTAACGGTACACGACAGCCTGTTCTACAGCGGAGTGAACATCATGAAATCCTCTTTAGTCATCCTTTATCACCGCGAACCCTACGATGAGGTGGTGGAGAATGGCAAGACCTACTACCGGGAAAAGAAAAGCCCCAATGGCATTGTGCCGACGCTAAAAAGTTTCTTTGCCAATGCCGACAGCAGTACTTGGGTCGCTTGGAAACAGGTAAAGCCAGGGCAAGAAGATAACTTTGAAGGCCGGGTGACGATGGAGGGCTGGAGTGATAATGCAGTTATCCGTCGAATTCCCCTCAATGCTGAACGGGTAAAGGATTTCTACTACATCACGGCCAAGGAATCGATCTGGCCCATTCTGCATTCCTTCCCCTCCCACTTCACCTACGAAAGTTCAGACTGGGAGAACTTTCAGCACATCAATAAACTCTTTGCTGAAGCGGCCTGTGAAGAAGCGGCTGATGATGCGTTGATTTGGATTCACGACTACAACCTGTGGCTAACGCCCTACTACATTCGGCAGAAAATGCCCCATGTCAAGATTGCCTTTTTCCACCACACGCCCTTTCCAGCGGCGGATGTGTTCAACATTTTGCACTGGCGCGAGGCGATTGTGGATAGCCTACTGTGCTGCGATCTTTGCGGTTTTCATATTCCCCGCTACGTGGAAAATTTTGTATCTGCCGCCCGCAGTTTGCGTGATGTAAAACTAGTGGAACGTAAGCCTGTTCCCGCAGCCTTTACCCCCTTTGGTACAGCCCTTGCCGAGCCAGATATGACGACTAAATTGGAGTACCAAGGTCGCACGGTTAATGTGGATGCTTTCCCAGTGGGCACGAATCCCGGCTACATCTACGACATGGTGAATAAGCCCTCGGTGAAGGAACGCATTGCCAAAATTCGTGCCGATATTGGCGATAACAAACTAATTGTTTCCGCTGGCCGAGTGGACTACGTGAAGGGTGCAAAGGAAATGCTGCTCTGCTACGAGCGTTTGCTAGAGCGTCGGCCCGAAATGCGTGGCAAAGTGAACCTGATTATGACCGCTGTGAAGGCCGCTGCCGGAATGCGGGTTTACAAAACCGCCCAGAGCGAAATTGAGCAACTGGTGGGGCAAATTAACGGCAAATATTCCACCCTTACTTGGAACCCCATTTCCCTCTTCACGGAGCCAATTCCCTTTGATGATTTGATGGCGCTATACAAGGCCGCTGACATTGCCTGGATTCCGCCCCTGCGCGATGGCCTCAACCTGGTGGCCAAGGAATACATCGCTGCCCACAATGGAGAAGACGGCGTTCTCGTACTGTCGGAATTCACGGGATCGGCGGTGGAACTACCCGAAGCCATCCTCACCAATCCCTATTCTGACAAGAATATGGACGACTGCATCGACCAAGCCCTGGCCATGTCCTCCGAAGAACAGCGCCGCCGAATGCAGAAACTCCATACCACCATCACCCGCTACGACGTACAGCAGTGGGCCAACCACATGTTCCGGGAAGCCAACGCCGTCGGCATTGCCGATGGCACAGAATCCGAGAAGGAACTGGCTCTGGCGTAATCGAGCATCATCGACCTCATCCAGCTTGAACCCTGGAGATGCCTACTCAAGGAGAAACCGCTCCGCGTCTACACCCTAAATGCCTTTCCCAATGGGAGAGGGACTTTGAAAGAGGCTGTTTCCGGCTCCCCTCTCCTCCCTGGGAGAGGGGCTGGGGGTGAGGGCTAGACTTAAGGCAACGACAGGTAATTTACCGCTAACAAAAGACCTTTAACCATCCATGCGAAACTTTCAGGCCATTGCCACCCAGCCCTACGATTTAATCATCATTGGCGGCGGCATTAATGGTGCGGCCACAGCACGGGATGCGGCCCTACGAGGGCTTAAAACACTACTCATTGAAAAGGGCGATTTTGCCGAGGGCACCACCAGTTGGTCTACCCGGTTAGTGCATGGCGGATTGCGTTATTTGGAATATTTTGAGTTTCATTTAGTGCGCGAATCCCTCCATGAACGGGAAGTGTTACTGCGAAATGCGCCCCATCTGGTCAAACCCGTGCAGATGACGATTCCCATCTATCGCAGCGGGTCGCGCCACTACCGGGTGATCCAAACCGGAATGGTGCTGTATGACGTACTGAGCTACGACAAATCCTTGCCCAACCACCGGATGCTGTCGCGCCAGAGCACCCGCCAGCTATTTCGGGCCATGGACAGCGACGACCTGGCTGGAGCCGCCCAATACTACGATGCCCAGGTGGAATACGCCGAGCGGCTATGTTGGGAAAATATTTTAGACGCCCAGCAGGCCGGAGCTACGGTGCTGAACTATGCCGAAGTCATCGATATTCAGGTGCAGGATCAGCGGATTGTGGGGCTGACGGTGCGGGATGTTCTGGGTCAGGAGGTGGCCCAGGTGCAAACCCACGCCAAAACCGTGGTGGTCAACACCTCCGGCCCCTGGGTGGATGCGGTCTGTGGTCTCAGCGAATCGCCCCTGAGCCAAGGGCGCAAAATTGGCGGCACCAAGGGCAGTCATATTATTGTGGATCGCTTCCCCGGTGCGCCGGATTCGGCCCTGTATGTGGAGGCGAAAACCGATGGGCGGCCCTTCTTCATCGTGCCCTGGCTGGGGCAAGTGTTGATCGGCACCACCGACGAACGCTACAACGGCCCCCTAGACCCGATCAAAGCCGATGACGCCGAGGTGGATTACCTGATTGCCGAAACCAACCGTGTCCTACCCGCCGCCCACCTCACCCGTGCAGACGTGCGCTTTACCTACTCCGGCATCCGTCCCCTACCCTACGCCGAGGGCAAAAAAGCAGGCAGCATCACCCGCGCCCACATTCTCCACGACCACAGTCGGGAGGGTGCCACTAACCTAATTTCCCTGATCGGTGGCAAACTCACCACCCATCGCCAGGTGGGGGAAGAATTTGTCGATGCCACCTTCCGCAAACGCGGCGAACCCGTGCCCCCCAGCCCCACCCACCGCCGCCCCCTACCCGGTGCCCTGCGCCTGGATGATCCCCAGGTGCTCCCCCTCACCGAGCGCTACCAAGATCGCATCGCGCCCCCCATCCTTAACCACCTACTCAGTATTTACGGTGCCCTAACCCCCCAAGTGCTGGCCCTGGTGGATGAATCTCCCGATCTCGCCCACCCTATCCACCCCGACTATCCCGACATCCAAGCCCAGATCGTCTTCGCCGTCCAGGCCGAAATGGCCCAGACCTTCGTGGATATCCTGCGCCGCCGCACCACCCTGTCCATGCACCACGACTACGGCTTTCCCGCCCTGCCCACCGTCGCCCAAGTCCTCCGCCACCACTGCGGTTGGGACGAGGAACGCTGTGACCGCAACATCCAGGCGTACCATCGGTTTATGGAAACCAACTGCATCCCCGACTATGCCCTAGGACAGGAGGCCGCGCTGCAAGAAGCCTAGAAGGTAAAAGGCAAAAGGCAGAAGGAAAAAGCAAAAGGCAAAATTTAGGTATAGGTTAAGCCATCCCAAAGTTTTCGTACGGACGCACCACAGGACGCCCTAGCATCAATCCCCAATCCCCAATTACCAATCCCCAATCCCCAATCCCCAATTACCATGACTGCCACCCTTCCCACCATCCAAACTACCAATGATATTTTCGAGTCCTATAAGCATCGCCAAATTGCGCTGACCATCCTCGGTAGTGGGGCTTGGGGCAGTGCCCTGGCCCACATTGCCAATAGCAACGATCACAAGGTCAGAATGTGGTCTCGGAGCGGCGACCTCTCCTTAAAAGAAGCCGTTGATGGGGCTGAAGTGATTATTTCTGCTATCTCTATGAAGGGTGTGCCGGATTTAGTTAGTCAACTCAAGGAACTCAATATTCCTGAAACTACCATTTTAGTGACGGCCACCAAGGGCTTAGATCCCGAAACTACCCTGACCCCTTCCCGCATTTTTCAAAACGCCTTTCCCAACCATGCGGTCGCCGTCCTATCTGGCCCCAACCTCTCCAAGGAAATTGAACAGGGCCTTCCCGCCGCCACGGTGATTGCCTGCGAAAACGAAACCGCCGCCGAGGCCGTACAGCACGTTTTTGCGTCGGAAAACTTCCGCACCTACCGCAGCACCGACCCCCTGGGGGCCGAACTGGGGGGCACCCTTAAAAACGTGATCGCCATTGCCGTCGGCGTCTGCGAAGGGCTAAACCTCGGCTCCAACGCCCGCTCGGCCCTGATTACCCGTGCCCTGCCGGAGGTGATGCGCGTTGGCACCCACCTGGGCGGACAACCCGAAACCTTTTTGGGCCTCTCTGGCCTGGGGGATATGCTCGCCACCTGCACCAGTCCCCTCAGCCGTAACTATCGCGTCGGCTATGGCCTCGCCCAGGGCAAATCCCTCGACCAAATTCTCGACGAACTGGGCAGCACTGCCGAAGGGGTGAATACGGCCAAAGTGTTGATGACCATCGCCCAGCGGGAACAGGTTTCGGCCCCCATTTCCCAGCAGGTCTATCGCTTACTGAAAGGCGACATTTCCGCCGAAGAAGCCGTCGCTGAACTGATGGAACGCAAACTGAAGGCCGAAGACTATCAACAAGTGCTTCAGCCCGACAAATAGACGACGATTAAAAAACTAATAAAACCCTTCCCAGTCGGGGCAATGGCGATCCTCATCGGGGCCAAAGGGATGCATGGCGCAGACGAGGGTATTGCCACCATGGGCTTGGCCGTAGAAATTGCGGCAACCCACACAGGCGGGATGATCCTGAAGCATCGGCTCCATCACGCTATTGATGGGGGCCGACACTCGATCCGGCCAGGGGTCTAGATCCAGCAGGCGGGCCACTATCGGCTCGATCAGGGTGTCCAGTTGTTCGGCCACCTCATCAACCTGATGGGTGATGGTAATTTCTAGGGGCTGGATCACCTGGTTGAGGTCGTCAATCAGGCGTTCAATTTCCGGCTCTAGGGCATCTTGCACCTGCTCAGCCCATTCATCCGCTGCCTGCACCAACGGATCTGAGGCTTGGGAAATTTGATAGGTCAAGTCCTCCAGCCAGTGCTCGGTGTCCTGGGAGAGCTGTTGGGCAAACTCCTGCACCGCATCGCTAAAGGCATTCAAAATTTGTTTAGACCAATCATCCATTCGTGCTGACTCGCTTGGGGTTATAAGTTGAACTATTGATGTTTAGGGGCCACGCACTCAGGGTACGTCCCTAAGGATTACTGGCTTTACGTTTGAGGGCATCTAGCTCTTGGCGTAGGGTCGCCACCTGTTGACGCAGCACCTCGGCGGGGTCTGCCGATGGGGCTGGGGGGCTAGGCTCATCGTCGAGGATTTCAATCCGGCGGGGTTCAGACGGCTTTTCGCCCTCAGGCATGACTTCCTGGGCACGGCTCACCATGTCGTTAACGAGACGCTGAGCTTCTTCGGCGGTCATTTCCCCACGGGCCACCAACTCATTCACCACCACCTGGGTCTGCTCTTGCAAATCCTTCAGGGTGTGACCTGCTTTCTCGCCCGCGTAGGAGGCTACCCCGACACCCAAGTAAAAGGCTTTTTTAACGACATCTCCAAAACCAGCCATGCTCTCCTCCCTTGCCGATTAACCGATGCGTACTGTTCCTAGCTTAGGAGGCCATCCGACAGAATGCCTAGGGGGGATATCAGAACCATCCGTGGCCAGAAACGGCGACAATCGGCGACGGCCCTACCCTGAAACATCCCTAAAAACGCAAAAGACCCGGAGTCCACGCCTATCACAAGCATCCCGTAATGCTGCTACCTTCCGGTCCTGACATGATTTGGGCGTTGCGACCGCATGGGTCCGAGTCATCTTCAGCATAGCACCTCTAGGCACGGTTTAGGAACCTGCCAAGGCCGGAGCATCAGCCCTGCGGCGAGCCTGAATTTCCAAATGCACCAGCAGGGCGTTCACGTCGGCAGGGTTCACCCCCCCAATGCGGGAGGCTTGGCCGATGGTGAGGGGTTTCACCTGGTTGAGCTTTTCACGGGCCTCTTTGGAGAGGGTATCGATGGCTAGGTAATCCAGGGTTTCGGGCAGTTTGCGGTTGGCGTTTTTGGCGATTTGGTCAATCTGGTTTTGCTGCCGCTGAATGTAGCCGGAGTATTTAATGTCGATTTCAGCCCCTTCCTTCTCCTCGCGGTTGAGGTCAGGATTGCCCAGGCCGTAGCGATCCAAATCCACATAATGGAAGCCCGGACGACGCAGCAGGTCGGCCAGGGTGATGGAACCTTTGATGCGCTGATCGGTGTCGGCGGCAATTTGCTGGCCAACGGGATCGTTTTCCTTGACGCGGGTGCTGTGCAGACGCTCTTTTTCGGCGGCGATGTGGTCGTACTTGCGGGTAAACAAGTTCCAGCGGCGGTCGTCGATCAGGCCGATTTCTCGACCTAGGGGAGTTAGCCGCTGATCGGCGTTATCCGAGCGCAGCAGTAGGCGATACTCCGACCGGGAGGTCAGCATTCGGTAGGGTTCCCGCAGATCCTTGGTACAGAGGTCGTCTAGCAGGGTGCCGATGTAGCTGCCTTCGCGGGGCAGAATCAGCAGGTCTTGGCCCTGCACCAGGCGGGCGGCGTTAACCCCGGCCACAAACCCCTGGGCGGCGGCTTCTTCGTATCCGGTGGTGCCGTTGATCTGTCCGGCGCAGAACAGCCCCTCCACCCGTTTGGTCATCATGGTGGGGTAGCACTGGGTGGCGGGCAGATAGTCGTACTCTACGGCGTAGGCGGGGCGCAGCATGGCACAGTGCTCCAAACCGGGCAGAGTACGCAGCATAGCCAGTTGCAGCTTTTCTGGCAGTCCGGTCGAAAATCCCTGAACGTAGATTTCGGGGATGTCGCGCCCTTCGGGTTCGAGGAAAATCTGGTGGCTTTCCTTGTCGGCAAAGCGAACGATTTTGTCCTCAATGCTGGGGCAATAGCGGGGGCCTTTAGAATCCACCCAGCCGCCGTAGATGGGCGACAGGTGAATGTTCTCTTGGATCAGGCGATGGGTTTCGGCGGTGGTGCGGGTGAGGTGGCAGGGCATTTGCTCGCGCTCGACCCACACCCCTGGGTCAAAGCTGAACCAGCGCACGTCCTCATCACCGGGTTGGGGTTCCAAAATGTCGAAGTTGATGGAACGACGGTCTACCCGTGCTGGGGTGCCCGTTTTTAGCCGTCCGGTTTCAAAGCCCAATTGATTCAGAGTGTCGGTCAGCCCTTCGGCGGCAAATTCTCCGGCCCGTCCAGCGGCCATGGATTTGTCGCCAATCCAAATCGTACCGCCCAGGAAAGTACCCGTGGTGAGAATTACTGCCCGACAGCCAAAGGTGACGCCAAAATAGGTCTGAATGCCGATTACTTCGTCGTTTGGCCCCAGCACCAAGTCCGTCACCATGCCCTCGCGGAGGGTCAGGTTTTCCTGGTTTTCCACGAGGGTCTTCATCACGGCGGCGTATTCGCGCTTGTCGGTCTGCGCCCGCAAGGCCCACACCGCAGGGCCACGGGAATTGTTCAGAATCCGCTTTTGCAGGTAGGTGCGGTCGGCCATTTTGCCAATTTCGCCCCCCAGGGCATCCACCTCATGGGTAAGCTGAGACTTGGCAGGGCCGCCCACCGCCGGATTGCAGGGCTGCCACGCAATTTTGTCCAAATTCAGGGTAATCATCAACGTGCGACAGCCCAGGCGCGCCGATGCTAAAGCCGCCTCACAGCCGGAATGCCCCGCACCGACCACAACAACATCGTATTCATCCAAAAACTCAGCGGTATCGGGGGCAATCATGGGCGTTGGGCAACAGGGCAGTCAATGAACAGAACGTTATATCAATTCTAGCGGTTCAGTTCTAGGGATTTTGGTTGAGTTTTTCGACTGGGTGATCATAGGCTGCTCCGGGTTTTACCCTGGTGTTTATCTAGACTTCCCCCTGGGCTATGACGAGGAGGATCGGCCAACGACCCAAGCGATCAGGCCATGGACTAGGGCAGGGCTAAGGCAACTGCCCACAAGGGCACCTAGGATAGCTGGGGTAGCACGATCACTGCTGGTAGGCAGCAACCACTGGGCAATGGTGCTGAAAACGATCACCACGATCAGCGGCAGTACGGCCCCCACTAGGCTGCTGCCCAGTAAACCAATCCCTTGCCAGAGCAAGAAATTGTGCTGGCTAGCTCCAAACCAATAGCCCCAGGCCACAGACCATACCCCAATCAAAAGACCAGAACCCACAAACAGAGGCACAAAAAATACTAAAAAGGCAATGCCACCGCCCTGGCTTTCAAAGGTTTCTGGGGCAAAGGTCTGGAGGATGAAGATACCTAAGCCCAACCCTAAAATCGTTGCCACCGCAACCGCCAGCACCATCCATCCCAGAAAAGCAAAGGATCCGCTTTTGGCCCAACTGACCACCCCCGCTGCCACAAAGTATAGAAGCACAAATCCTAGCAGCAGGTATTCCATCTGGATTATCTCCGGTGGCTACGTAGGGCTAGTTACCCAGGGCTATCGAAATCGCTAACCTAAAATTGACCCAGAACTAATCTTAATAGAAATACAAAAGCATGACGGCAGTAAGCACTACAGCAACCAGGGATATGGGTGGAAATCAACGTCAACGGCATTCGAGGCAATCATGGGCGTTTGTCGCAGGTCAATCGGTCGGTGTCGCGCTTCAAAACCCCAGATCGTTCCCCGTAAGGTCTGACAGAAAAGGGATCCCCTTTCTGCTTTCTACCTTCATGCTTTTGCATTGCTGTACTCCAGGTATCAAACGGCAATAACGTAGGAGCTGACCTGGCTAAAATCCGCCTGACTCAACTGTTCTGGATCGATAAAGAAATAGAAGTAGACCCCATCCGAATCGGGATGTGCCAACTCCAATAAAAGCTGACCTTCGGCCTCTTCTAGGGTTTCTGGCACGTAGGAATGGACTTCGGGATATCCCCCTAGTTTTCCACTATCCTTCAACGCCATGTACTCTTCTTGTTCATAGAACCATTCGTAGTAAAACCCATCCCATACTTCATCTTGCGGTTCATCAAGGGGATGAAATACTGGAAATACAGAGGATCGGTAGTCTAAGAAAACGTCCTGTTCGATGGAGAAGCTAAGGCGATAAACGGAGGTATACCATTCGTTATGGCTGCGATCATGCTCCAAAAAACTGAAATCTGTGTTTAGGTCATCAACATCACGAGAAAATTCTGAGAAATAACGGATGTAGTGTTGGGTCGTTCCCCATTCACCCATGGGAACCACGTAGCCAGTATAAACTTGCAGGATTCCCTGCCTTGGAAAATTGAATCCCTCAAGCGCTGGCACATCGGCGCAGTTAATTTGCCCCAGAAACATCAAGTATCGATCCGCGTCTTCATCCTTTGGATAGTCCATTCCCTTGGGCAGATAGGGATACCCCCCAACCTTGCTATCCCAAGGGTCTATTAAATCTGGATCTGCGGCATTATCTAGGCGTCCCACCTCCTCACACTTGAGAGAAATATAGGACAGAAGATTCTGTTCTAGGAAGGGTTTGACGGCGGCAAATTCCTCAGGGATTTTGGCGATCAATGTCGGATCAATCATCGTTTTTCTGGGCTAGGGTTGGCGTCTGTTTGCTGGGGCTAAAGTCAATCCAGTCGGCTCAATCCGGGGCACCTCGGCGGTGGGCAGGTTCATCTGCCCCAGTTCTTTTATTATGCCAATTATCGCTAGGGCAACCAGGGGTATTGGCGGAAATCGGGGGGGCGTTTGTCTAAAAAGGCTTGTTTGCCTTCGGCCCCTTCTTCGGTCATGTAGTAGAGCAGGGTGGCGTTTCCAGCGAGTTCCTGGAGACCCGCCTGTCCGTCGCAGTCGGCATTAAAGGCGGCTTTGAGGCAGCGAATGGCCAGGGGGCTTTTTTGCAGAATTTCCTGAGCCCACTGAATACCCTCAGCCTCCAGATGTTCCACAGGCACTACGCCGTTGACCAGGCCCATATCCAGGGCTTCCTGGGCACTGTATTGGCGACAGAGGTACCAAATTTCCCGCGCCTTTTTTTGCCCCACCAACCGCGCCAGGTAGCTGGCCCCAAAACCCCCGTCAAAACTGCCGACCTTTGGCCCCGTTTGGCCAAAAATGGCGTTGTCTGCGGCAATGGTGAGATCGCACACCACATGGAGCACGTGGCCCCCGCCGATGGCATAGCCCGCCACCAGGGCAATCACCACCTTGGGCATAGATCGAATCAGCCGCTGCAAATCCAGCACGTTCAGTCGGGGGATGCCGTCCTCATCCACATAGCCGCCTTGGCCACGCACGCTTTGGTCACCGCCGGAGCAAAAGGCGTACTTGCCGTCGGTGTGGGGGCCAGTCCCGGTGAGTAGCACCACCCCAATGCGGCTGTCCTCCCGCGCATTGGCAAAGGCGTCGTAGAGTTCCGAGACGGTTTTAGGCCGAAAGGCGTTGCGCTTGTGGGGCCGATTGATGGTGATTTTGGCGATGCCGTCGGCCTTTTCGTAAAGGATGTCTTCGTAGGGTTTTACCGAGTGCCATTCAACCTGCATGGGGCGCTGATCCAGAAGTTTGTCCAAAGATGCCAATACTTCAGCCTCTCACACCCTTGCCCCCTTGGACGAGGAAATTCGGTGGAACGGGCTAACAGGTAGTGTCAGAAATCGCTGTTTCCGCTGCTTCCCCAGGAATGGGGCCAAGGTCGGGGAATTCGCCGATGCACTTCACTTCGGGGTGTAGCCATACTTCCCAGCGGTCATAGACCCGTTCCTGGACGTGGCGAATCAGCCGATAGACATCCTCCGCCCTCGCCCCGCCTAGGTTGAGGATGAAGTTGGCGTGGAGGTCGGCGACCTGGGCCTTGCCGATGCAGTGCCCCTTCAGTCCGGTTTGCTCAATCAATCCGCCAGCGGTGCGGGGTAGGGGGTTGCGAAAGACGCTGCCGCAGTTGGGCCAGTCATAGGGCTGGGTCGAGCGTCGTCGATTGAGGCCGCTGAGGGTATCCGCTGTCACCACCGCCGGATCGTGCCCCGGTTCGAGCTGAAAGGTGGCCTCCAGCACCACCCTTCTCGCCCCCTGCAACACCGAAGTACGGTAGGCAAAGGCCAAGTCCTGGGGAAAAACCTCGATGATCCCTCGCTCTGGATCAAGTACCGTAGCAGACACGAGGGAATCCGCCGTACAACCCCCGTGGGCTCCAGCGTTCATCACCACCGCGCCGCCCACGGTGCCCGGAATGCCCACCGCCCATTCCAGCCCACGCCAGCCCCGCTTTGCGGCCTTCCAGGCTAAGGTCGGCAGCGGTTCCCCCGCCGCTACGGTGATTCGGCCTTGGGCATCGTCAAAATAGGTGCTGCGCCAACGACGGGTGCAGACCACTAGCCCCGGTAGTCCCTGATCGCTGATGAGTAGGTTAGACCCGGCACCTAGCACCGTGATCGGCAAACCCAGATGGGTGGCCCATCCCAAGAGAGCCTCAAAATCCTGGCGTTGACGCGGCAGAGCTAGCCACTCTGCCGATCCTCCCACTCGAAAGGTATTCAGCTTTTGCAGCGATACCTGGGGAGCCAAGTTGGCCAAGAAGGGAACGCTATCGATGGTCATGGTCATGGGTCTCACCTAAACCAGCCCTAGCCCTAGAGATCTTCGGGCGGTTCATCTCCCATCCTTCCATGTCCTAACAGGCTTCCTGGAGCGAGGGGGCTTCCGCCTCGGCATAGTGGGCCATCACCTGGGGAATAATTTGGTTCAGATTACCGGCCCCCATAAACAATACCAGGTCGCCCGGTCGTAGGCTGCTGGTTAGTACGGCTTCAATGTCGTCCAACGTGTGACCGTAGCAAACGCCACCGTGGTTACGGGCCACGGCGTCAGCCACCTGCTTGCCAGAAATGCCGTAGGTATTGGCTTCTCCAGCGCTGTAGATATCGGCCATGACCACTTGGTCGGCATCGGCAAAGGCATCGGCAAAGTCGGTCAGCAGGGAGGCGGTGCGGCTAAAGCGATGGGGCTGAAACACCGCCACCACCCGCCGTTCTTCAGCGGTACGGGATCCATGGGACAGTCGAGACACCTTGGGGGTTTGGCCAATGCTCAGACGAGCCGCTGCTAAAGTAGCCCGAATTTCGCTGGGGTGATGGGCATAGTCGTCTACGAACTGAATGCCGCCGTAGCTACCCCGGTGCTCGAACCGCCGCCGCGCCCCGCAGAACTGGCTGAGGCTATCGGCAATATCCTGAAAGGCAATACCGAGGTATCGGCCCACTGCCACCGCCGCTAGGGCATTGCTAAGGTTGTGCTCGCCCAGTAGCCGCAGGTGAAGCTGCCCCAGTGCCACGCCCCGTTCCCAGATGGTGGCGCTGGTGCCGCTGGGGGTGAACTGAATTTCGGTGGCTACGTAGGTTGCTCCTGTGGAGGCATCTAGACTGTAGGTGAGGGTGGGTTGCAGGCTAGACCGCACCACCGCACAGTCGATACAAGCAACCAACACCTCGCACTGGCGCTGGAATTGCTGGAAAATATTAATCACATCCTGGAGGTCGCTGTAGTGATCGGTGTGATCCAGTTCGATGTTGGTGACCACCCCAATCGCCGCCGAGAGCTTGGCCAGGGTGCCGTCGGATTCATCGGCCTCAGCGACGAGGTATTCGCTCTGGCCCAAGCGGGCATTGCCACCCCAGTTAGACACCTCTCCGCCGACCACAATGGTCGGGTCTAGTCCCGCCTGGAGCAGCATTTGGCTAATCATACTGCTAGTGGTGGTTTTGCCGTGGGTGCCCGCTACCGCCACACTGCGGTGGTCGTTGATTAGCGCCGCCAGCACATCCGACCGATGAAAAATCGGGCAACCCAAGGCGAGGGCAGCCCGATATTCTGGGTTGTGATTGTTAATGGCGGTGGAACAAATTACCTGGGGAACAACGTCTTGGGAACCGGGGTGTGAGGTCGCGAGGGCGTCGCTGAAGTACTGTAGATTGGCCGATTCCTGCTGCCAAAAAATATGGGCTCCGGCCTCTTGCAGGCGGCGGGTAATGTGGCTGAGCCGCAGATCAGACCCCGATACCGGAATCCCGCGCTTCGTTAGAATGTAGGCTAGGGCAGACATGCCAATCCCGCCAATCCCAATAAAATGGAACGGCCTGCCGTTGAAATCTACAGAATTTGGCATCTTTCACTCCTTCACAACACCACACCGCACCACGTATCCGGCGTCATCATAGCAAGATTTGCTAAGTTGGCCTAAAAGACTGGGGTGGGGATTCCTTAAAATTAGCGACGATTGTACCGCAGGCCACCCAAAAGCTTCGTCCGATAGTTCATCTCTTTAAGGGCGACGATGCAACGGTTTGATACAACCCCGATCCGTAAAAACCAGATAATTGCGTCGCTAACCCCTGGGGTTCCGTCGCCGGGGTGCCTCCTGGAGGAAAATTGACCCTAGGTCGGAATAGTCATTTTGTCCATAGAAATCCTCTATCAACCATCGTCATCAGTAGCAGAAATCCTTATCATCGGCGGTGCCAGGGGGGTAGCGCATCGTCCCCACCCTGGTGGTGAACGTGGAACCTGTTCATCTGCCCCATCGCCCTATCCCATCGCCAAAGCTAAATCGATGGCGTGCGGATCTGCATCCATGGGCGGTGGTCATCGCCGTTTTTCAGGCCAAGCACCGCTCAGCATCTATAGAGAATCGATTTAGCTCCATGGGCCGACTCTGTATGGCGACTCTGTATAAAGTGGATCATCCTTTGCGATATTATGGTTTCGTCTAAGAATAGATACTTAGTCTGAGTACAACAGAGGGTTAAACGCAGTGATTAGAGTAGCCATTAACGGGTTTGGCCGCATTGGGCGGAACTTTTTGCGGTGTTGGTTAACGCGGGAAAACAGTGGCCTTGAGATCGTCGCTATCAACGACACTTCGGATCCAAAAACCAACTCCCACCTGTTGAAGTACGACTCGATGCTGGGTCGTCTCGACGCTGACATTCAGGCCGGGGAAGATACCCTAATCGTCAACGGCAAAACCATCAAGTGCTACTCGGATCGTAACCCCAACAACCTGCCTTGGGCCGCTTGGGACATTGACCTGGTGATCGAATCCACCGGGGTGTTCGTCAGCGAAGAGGGTGCCTCTCGCCATATCGAAGCTGGGGCCAAAAAAGTGTTGATCACGGCTCCCGGCAAAGGCGGCGGCATCGGTACCTACGTCATGGGCGTGAACCACCAAGACTATAGCCACGATGGCTACAACGTGGTCAGCAACGCAAGCTGTACCACCAACTGCTTGGCCCCTGTGGTGAAGGTGCTGCACGAAAGCTTTGGTATCATCAAAGGCACCATGACCACCACCCACAGCTACACGGGTGACCAACGGCTGCTGGATGCCAGCCACCGCGACCTGCGCCGTGCCCGTGCCGCTGCGTTGAACATTGTGCCCACCACCACCGGAGCCGCCAAGGCCGTGGCCCTGGTGATCCCCGAAATGGCGGGCAAGCTGAACGGCATCGCCCTGCGGGTGCCCACCCCCAACGTGTCCGTGGTTGACCTGGTGGTGCAGGTGGAGAAGCCCGCCATTGCCGAGCAGGTGAACCAAGTGCTGAAGGAAGCCGCCGAAGGTCCCATGAAGGGCATCCTGGCCTACAGCGATCTGCCCCTGGTTTCCATCGACTACCGTAAGACCGATGAGTCCTCCATTGTCGATTCCAGCCTCACCATGGTGATGGGTGGCGACATGGTGAAGGTCGTGGCTTGGTACGACAACGAGTGGGGCTACAGCCAGCGCGTGGTTGACCTGGCGGAACTGATGGCGACCAAGTGGCAGTAGGCCAGTTGGGCCTAGATATTGGGCCTAGGCGAGGACATCCAAAGCCTAACCGAACCAATGGTAGGGGCGAGGTTTCCTCGCCCAGGCCACACTAGGGGTAAGCCAGCCGGATTAAAGATTCGATGGTCATTCCTCGACTATCCCACCATCGTGAACCGTGGGTCGGAGTCCTTGCACTTCGGCCCACATTTTTTTGGGTACCGATTTGGGGGTACCGAGAATCGGGCGCAGAGGCGGTGGCGGTCGTGTGGCGGTAGTCATCGTCACCGGATGTCCTTGAGGGATGCGCTACGGTGTTAGCCATCCGTGACACTCCGACCCATGCAAACGCTGATCCAATCAGTCCTCACCCTACGCCGTGATGCTTCAGAACGGGACGCCCTAGCCGATACCTTAGAAGCCGATACCTTAGAAACGGTGGATGTGCTGCTGGCAGGCACCCAGATTCAGGCGGTGGCTTCGGCAGGCACCCTGCTCAGGGCGGCGAATCAGCGGGTGATTGACGGGCGGGATAAGCTCCTACTAGCGGGGTTCGTCAACGGTCACACCCATTCTTCCCAGGTGTGGCAGCGAGGGCTGATTCCCCAGTTACCCCTGGAATTGTGGCTGGCCAATGTGTTTGAGTCCACCCCTCGCCAACTCGATCAGATCTACTGGGGGGCGGTGAGTACGGCGGTGGATACCCTACTCTCTGGCGGCACCTGTGTGATGGATCACGCCTACGTCATCCCCGGGCAGGAGATGGAAACGGTGGCAGCTTTGGTGCGCGGCTATCGAGCGGTGGGACTGCGGGCGGTGGTGGCCCCGTTGATCATGGATTTGCCCTTTGCCTCTGGATTTCCTAAGGGTTGTCTGCTGCCCCAGTCCGCCTCGCCCCGGTCGGCCTCGGAACTGCTGGCGCTGATGGAGGCGATGGTGGCGGAGTTCCACGACCCTGACCACGGCATCTACATCGGTGCGGGGCCAACGGGGTTTCATCGCTGCTCGGATGATTTGCTGGCAGGCTGTGCCGACCTTAGCCAGCGCTA
This sequence comes from Phormidium sp. FACHB-1136, assembly GCF_014697375.1. Taxonomy (GTDB): domain Bacteria; phylum Cyanobacteriota; class Cyanobacteriia; order Phormidesmidales; family Phormidesmidaceae; genus Nodosilinea. The sequence goes on along the minus strand of NZ_JACJRS010000014.1, from coordinate 38,517 downwards.
CGGCCTCTGTTATCACACCCATCTGCTAGAAACCCGCGCCCAGCATCGGCTGGCCCAGGAGCGCTACGGCATCAGCGCTGTGCAGCATTTGGCGAATTTGGGTTGCCTTGGCCCCCGCACCTCCCTGGCCCACGGGGTTTGGATTGATGAGGCCGACATTGACCGCATGGCCAAGGCTGGGGCCACCCTGGTGCATAACCCAGTCAGCAATTTGCGATTGGGCAGTGGCCTTGCGCCCATCTTGAAATGTGTTCAGCGGGGGCTGAATGTGGCCTTTGGCTGCGATGGATCCGCCAGCAATGATGCCCAAAACCTACTGGAGGTGATTAAGCTGGGCACGATTCTCCACACCGTCACCGAAGCGGACTATGACCACTGGCTGACCCCAGCCCAAACCCTACGGATGGCCACGGTGGGTGGCGCAAGGGGGGTAAACCTAGGCCATTGCACGGGCCGCATTGCCCCCGGATTTGACGCCGATGTCATCCTCTATAACCTCAACCATCCTTCGCTGCTGCCTAGCACCAACCCCCTACAACTACTGGTGCTTGGACGGCCCACGGAGGTGGTGGAATCTGCCTGGGTGCGAGGGCGGCAGATCGTTGACCAAGGGCGTCTGCTAACGGTGGATGTGACGGCCCTGCACCATGCCCTGCTCCAACCGTCTTCCCCGCCCCAAAGAGCCCAAACCCAGCACCATCCGGTTGAACCCCACTACCGCAATGTGATGCTGAATCGTTGAGGATAGGAGGTCGATTTGGGGCTACTGATGGCGCTGCTGCACCTGTTCTACCTGGGCGGCAATGGTGGGATCGTAGAGCCGCAGGTAGTTCCAGTAGTTGCCAAAGACCGATTGAATGTAGCCCCTGGTTTCCGGGAAGGGGATTTTGTCGGCAAAGTCGTCAGCGTCGCGGTAGCCCCCTCGGCTAATCCAGTTAGCGACGTTGCCGGGGCCTGCGTTGTAGCTGGCGATGGCAAACATCGAGTGGTTGTCGTACTCGCCGTGGGTGTAGTCCAAATACCAGGTACCCAGTTTGATGTTGTCGTGGGGGTCGGTAATGGTGTAGTCCGTGATACTGGGTTCGCGTTCTTTGATCCATGCTGCCGTATCGGGCATCACCTGCATCAGCCCAGTGGCCCCAGCGACGGAACGAATTTTGGGCATAAAGCGAGACTCTTGGCGAATCAACGCCAGCACCAACAGCGGGTTGAGTTGGCGTTGGGCTGACCAGGATTGGATCAGGTCAGCGTAGGGGAAAGGATAGACCCCGTGCCAATAGTCGGGCTTTTGCTTGAGGGCTTGGTAGGCTTCGATTTCCTCCGGTTCATCCACCAGAGACAGGCTCGACACCTGGAAAATGCCGTCGATGTAGTCGCCCTGGGTTTGGCGCATCAGGCCATCCACAAACCGCTCCGGTACCGATGGGTCTTGGCGGTTGACGTATTCCGTTTGCCAGCGCTCCCAGGCGGCTTGGTCTTGGCCCAGCAGGTAGAGTTCGGTGAGGGTGTCTGACCCGGCGGGTAGGGGGTTGCGGCGGGTGAGGGGCGCAATGGCGGGTACTTTGTCGCGCACGGTTTGAAAATCGCCCACATCCCAGCCCAGATACACCGCAGAACGCCACGCAAAGTAGGATTCGGGATGAACGGCGATCACCTGTTCCCAGAGGGTTTGGGCCACGTCGTTTTGGCCCTGCTGGCTAGCCCACTTTCCGGCCCAAAAGCCCGCCTCGGCGGAATCGTCGGCATCGGGGCTGTGCTTCAGGGCATCGCGGCCCCAGCTTACGGCCATGGCCAGATCCCCTTGCTGGGCGGCGTTGCGGGCGTTGTCTAGGCGAGTTTCGGCGGCGGCTTCGCTAGAACTGTAGTCCTTGAGGATGGCCTCGCGGGTGGCCTGGGCCGATGCGGCACTGTTGAGCTTATCCAAAATTTCCGCCCGTTTCAGCATGGCCTCAGCGGCCCGGTCGGGGAAGCGGGCAATCACCTGATCCAACACCCCCAGGGCTTGCTCGTCCGGCAGACTGAGGGTCAGGCGCATCAGGCCCGTAGCAGTTTCCGGCGCATCGGGGAACTGTTGATCGAGTTGGTTGTAGAGGGTGATGGCGCGATCCTTCTGGTTGCCAATCTGCAAGCCCCTAGCCGCTCGGTAGAGGTTGCGAGGGGAAGGGGTGGCACGGGCATAGGCAGGGCCAGCCTCGGCGTAGACATCCCGCCGCCAGAGGCCAAAGCCCACGGTTTGCCAGTCTTCGGGCTGAAGCTGGTCGGCAAACTGATTTTTCAGCCGCAGCAGCACATCTCCCACGCTGGGGTGGTGCAGCCCCGCCCGTGCGATGGTCAGCAACAGGGGCAGCGCATCGGCCCGATTCGGATCCTCCGTTAGCCGTTGGTGGGCTACCTCCACGGATTTGGGATGGTCGGGGAAGCGCTGGAGCAATTCATCCCACCGAGCCGGATCCTGTTGTCCCAATTCAAACAGCACCGTGGTGATGGCGGGGTCATCGGCATAGTCCGTCAGCAGGCGATCCTGGGTGGCTTGGGCGGCTTCGGCTTGGCCAGCGGCGCGTTGGGCCTGGGCCTGGGCCAGCAAAATGTAGGGGGCCATTTCGGGATAGGCCACCTCCAGCCCCTCTAACAATGGAAGAGCGCTACCGCCTCGATCCGCCGCAATTAAATCCAGCGCCAGCAAATACCTAGCCCGATGTTGGCTGATGGAATCGCGCCCCTGGGCATATTGGGCCAAGGCCTCCGCCCGTTGTTCCGCTGATTGCAGGGCCAGATCCAGCACCGGATCGTCTTGACGGCTGCGTTCTCCCTGGCCGCCTAGGGGGGCCTCTGCCGCTGCGTTTTCACCCCCCGGAGCCGTGAGATCGGTATTGTTCACAAAGGCCGCCACCATCCCAACGGACAGGGCGCTGAGGCCAGCTAGGGCCAGCAAAGGCAAACGCTGCTTGATCTGGTGAAGCATGGGGGCTAGGAAATTCCGTCTATGGGGCGCTAGAAGGCTATGGGTTGTTGTAGCAGAAAATCTAGGTTTCGGGTGCCTGGGGTGGCCGCTTTTCAAAGTTCTACCGATATCGTTCCGATTCCCGGTTGAGGGTTTGGCGATAGTAGCGGCGCTGCAAAATTTCTAACTTACCCCCGGTTTCCTGAATTAAGGCTCGCTGTCGTCGATACAGCCCCTGAAACAGATTGGCAAAGAGGAGGGCAACCATGGCCACGACAATCCCCACCGCCGTCGAGGTTAAGGCTTCACCAACCCCCAGGGTGACTCCGGCCTCGTTACCCCCTTCTCCCATCCGCAGGGAGGACAGGGCTTCCATCAGCCCTAGCACGGTGCCCAATAGCCCCAACAGGGGCGCAATACCCACCACCGTTTCAAACCAGGTCTGAAACCGCTTCAATTGGGGGATTTCCGCCTGGGCGGCACTGTCTAGGGCTAGGGAAAATTCCTCGGGTGTAGCGTCCTCCAGGCTGAGGGCGGCTAGAAAAATACGGGCCATGGGGCTATGGGGGCGCTGTTTGAGTAGGGCCACTGCCCGCTGGGGATGGTCGGCATAGGCTCCGAGCACCGCCGTCAGCCAAGCCCGTTGCTGCCGATGCAGTTGCCACCAAAACTGGGCTCGTTCCACCACCAAGGCCAGGGTCAGCCCCGAAAACAAGAGCAGTGGCACCATAACGATGCCCCCCGCCGCCACAAGATTTGCCATGCCTGCTGTGAAGAATGACTGTTGTCCATCATACTGTTGTCCATCCTTGAGATCCCTATCGCGGTTCTCTGATGGATCGCCTGTCCTGTGGATCGCCTATTCCCCTGGTAAATCATCCAGGTTGGGCGCTACTGTAGAGGCCGATGGCGACATAGGTGCTTTTATATGGCTAAGCAGACAGCGTTACCTCCTGGTCTGCTGATTCGCACGGGCAAATGGGTGTGGACGACCCTCTGGCAGCGGATGATGGCCCAGATGGCCCCCAGCACCGAGGGTGGCGACTATCAGCGGCCCCCCAGCCAGTGTCGGGGTTGGATTGAACCCCAGGGTGCCCATCCTCCGGATCCCCAGCGCTATGGGCTCATCGTGGGGATGGGCTGTCCGTGGGCACACCGGACGTTAATCACCCGTGCCCTGAAGGGGTTAGAGAATGCTGTGGCGGTGGTGGTGGTCGAACCCTCCCCCAACGAGGGCTGCTGGGTATTTCCGACGCCATTTCAGAACTGCCGCACCCTGCCCGAACTCTACCGACAGGCGGGCATTGCCGGACGGGCCACGGTTCCGGTGCTGTGGGACTTCCAGACGGCCACCATCGTCAACAACGACAGCGCCGACATCATCCAAGTCCTCAACCAATCCCTCAACGAGTTTGCCGATTATCCCGACCGCGATCTCTACCCCGACCCCTGCAAAGCTGAAATCGACGCCTGGAACGAACGCATCTATGCCAGCGTGAATAACGGCGTTTATCGCTGCGGCTTTGCCCAAACCCAAGCCGCCTACGACCGTGTCTGCGGAGACCTGTTCGATACCCTCGACGCCATTGAAGCCACCCTGGCCCACCAGGCCTACCTCTGTGGCGATGCCCTCACCCTGGCCGATGTGCGTCTGTTTCCGACCCTGTTTCGTTTTGATGCGGTGTATTACAGCCTGTTCAAGTGCAATCGTCGCCGCATCCAAGACTATCCGGCCCTGTGCCGCTACGTCCAAACCCTCTACCATCAGCCCGGAGTAGCGGCCACCTGTGACCTCACTGCCGTCAAGCGCGACTACTACGGCAACCTGTTCCCCCTCAATCCGGGCGGTATTATTCCCGCTGGCCCCGATTTACCCTACCTGTCTGAGATCGATCCCACCGAATATGCATAGATTTACGCTCACGGGCTAAACCACTCGCCGCCACAATGGAACAGGTGGGGCAGCGACGTTCGAGGGACGTTCTAGAGGTGATCGAATGCCATCTAGCAGGATGCTCCAGTAGGTTCAGATCAGCGAATTCAGGAGCATCGACATGGGTGTAGGCATCGGATCAACTCAAGGTTGGCAGCAGGGAGCACAGGCTTTTTTGGGGCTATTTCTCAGCCGTTCCTGTCCCCTCTGTGAGCGGACGACTTCACAAGTCATCTGTCCAACCTGTGAACGGCAGGTGCGCCAAAGCCAGTTGGCCGATCCCCTCGATACCAGCCACCCCGGCCTTCCAGTACTGAGTTGGGGCCGCTACGAAGATACCCTCCGTCAGGTGATTCGCCAGTTTAAATACAGTGGCCAACCCGAACTTGCCAACTGGCTAGGGTTAGAAATGGGGCAAACTTGGCGGCAACATCAGCGCAGCAAGGGGGCCAAGGCTCCTCGGCCAGCGGTGTTGGTGCCCATTCCCCTCCATGCCAGCAAGCTAAAACAACGGGGGTTTAACCAAGCGGAACGGTTGGCCCAGGGCATGAGCCGTGTGGTACAGGTTCCCGTGGTGGGGGAGGGGTTGGTGAGGGCGCAAGCCACCCAAGCCCAACACAGCCTCAGCCGGGAGGAACGGCAGGCTAACCTAGCTCAAGCCTTCCAGGTCAATCCCCACCACCTCCCGGTGCTCCGTCAAAAAACCGTCTGGCTGGTAGACGATATTTTCACTACCGGAGCCACGGCCCACACCGCCGCCACCGTCCTCCGCCAAAGCGGCATCTCCGTAGCAGGCATCTGCACCGTCGCCCGCAGCATGGCACCCCGCCCCGTCCACTAGTGATTCCCTTGGGGCACACGCCCTCGCTTCCATCACCGTTTGAATGGGGTTGGGTTCCTGATGAATTGGATGAATTTATCGCCCAAAAATCTAGCGAATCATCTGGTCAAAGACTGGTTGCGGGAAGGTTTTCCTTCAAAACAAAGGTTGTTTCAGTCTTCAGAACTAGATCCAGAACTTTCCAGAACTTTCATGTATTGGCGAATGCACGGCCATGACCGACTATAAGGTCATCCTGTAGACTCGCGTGTGCTCCAAAGCCAAGACCGGGTAGGGCCTCAGGACATTGTGGGGGTTCGCTCCTCCTCAGTGATAGCGCCTAACCCGGCTTTTTATTCTTGCTCTCCCGCGTTCCATCCATTTTTAGAACCTAGGGCGGTCAGTCTTGGGTCTTCCAGCCACAGCCACCAGGGCTTTCGCCCCCCACCTCACAGCGAAAGTCGGCTAAATCAGACGAAAGGCCGCTGACAATAGTGCGGCAGGGGGGTTCCCCAATCGCCAGAAGATAGAGTAAACTACATCTAAAGTAATAAACCCATAGATTTTAGTTGTGGTTGATCTGTTGAGCTATGGCTGCATCACCCTGGGGGTGGTGTTTTGGTTTTGGGGCACCTGGCCACTGCTGGGGCCGAGATCAGTGCTATTCAAGCTGCACGGGCTTTCGGTGGCCGATACCCTAGGATCCATGGCGATTGTGGTAGGGCTGCTGCTAAAAATTCCCGGTGAATGGCCCCTGCTGGTGTTGGGGCTGATTACCCTGGCCCTGTGGAACACCGTGCTGGGCTACGTGTTGGCCTATTGCGCCACCCCGGAGGACAGCCATGACCGATAGCTACGTCTTCGCCATCGTGGCGCTGCTTCCCTTGGCATCCCTGATGCTGATGATTCAGACCAGCCCCTACCAAGCCCTGGTGATTCGGGGTATTTTGGGGGCCGTCGCCGCCCTAGTCTATGCCGTATTGGGCGGGGCAGATGTGGCCCTTACTGAGGCGCTGGTGGGTACCATGCTGGCGATTACCCTCTATGCGGTGGCGGTGCGATCCTCTCTGGTGTTGCGCCTGGGCCTGCTGGAGAACGACCTAGCGATTAAAGAGGATCCCCTTCGCCAGTTGCTCACCCCCCTGCGAACGGTGCTGCGAATCCATCACCTGCGTTTGGAACTGGTGCCCTATCCCGATCCGGAAAGCCTCGCTCAGGCGCTCGATGACAAGGCTATCCATGGTCTCTACCAACCGCCTACCGAAGTCGCTCATCGACCGAGGGATCTCGCCGTTGACGATGTCGCCCTCCCCATTCCCACCCTCGCGCTGCGTGTACCCCGGATCTACGACATCCTCACCGCTGAGCTACCGGATCACCTAGCTAAGATTCAATCGTTGCCCCAGGGGCAGGTCACGCAACCTGTTTCCCTAGCACCCTCCCTACCGGAAACGTTGCACTGACCTGGAGATGGCCATGAAGTGGATTTATTTAGTGGCGGGTGTACTACTGTTTATCAAAATTCTGGTGCTGCCCGATGCTACGGTGGTGTCTCCCCAGGCCAACCTTGTGGCCACGGTGGTGGCCGAGAGTGGCGTTCCCAACGCGGTGTCGGGCATTATCTTTCGCAACCGCCTCTACGACACCATTTTTGAGGTGGTCGTGTTCACCATTGCCATCATGGGGGCCAAATATCTCCTAGCGGACGAAGTGCCCAATGCCCCCTTCTACCGCTTCACCGATGAGCCTTCTATCGTGCTGGCTCGCCTGGGGGCTACCATTGCCGCCCTGGTCAGCATCGAACTGGCCATTCGAGGGCACCTCAGCCCAGGGGGGGGCTTTGCGGCGGGGGTCGCGGGGGGGACGGCCATTGGCCTGATTGCCATCACCGCCCCTTCCTCGGAGTGGATGCAGGCCATCTACGAACGTTGGCGCTGTGCCGCCTGGGAAAAGGTTTCGGTGTTGATTTTCGTCCTACTCGCCGTTGTCACCCTCGTGGGGTTTGAACTGCCCCAGGGCGAAGTCGGCACCCTCATCAGCGGCGGGATCATTCCCCTGCTGAATATCCTGGTGGCCCTTAAGGTGGCCCTCGGATCCTGGGCGGCTATTCTCCTGTTCATTCGCTACCGGGGTCTGTTGTAGGGCCGTTGTGGTGAAGCGTCCCCATGATGAGGCATCCCCATGATGAAGCGTCTCAGGGAAGCGGTCGTTTTGGGAGGTTTGCGGTTAAATAGTAGGGGACTCTATATCGGCATTTGTATCGATATATCTCGTTTGTTGTCGCAGACCGTCTGCCCAGACTGCATCTCTCAGGCATTTTCTCAGACTTTAGGACGTGAGCATGAAGCGTTTTTGGATGACTTGGCCTCCCCAGGCCCGCCAGCAACCCCTTCGGCGACCTTCCCTAAGGCCCGTGCGGCTCAGACGCCTGAAGTCGATTCGCCTAACCGCCCTCTATCCCGAAACCGGGCGACAGGCCAAAACCACCCAGCGAGTTCAGGTGGCTGGGGGAATGGCCTTGGCTGGGCTTCTTCTAACCCAAGTCCCCCTTGCCCCCACCTCCCTCTGGCGGGCTCCGACCGAGACCGTCATGATCCAGTCGTCCCTGTGGGAGTCTACGGGGCTGGTGCGGCAGTCGGTGGTGGATCTCTACCGGGCGCGGCGTCTGTTCATGCAATCGACGACGCCAGCCACCCCGCCGAGTCAGGATTCTTCAGCGACCGGGACATCGGCGTCTACCGCCTCCGGTGCAACCGCTCCAGCCACCCCCAACACCGCTCCCTCCACCAGTGCATCACCAAGGACAACCGCTCCGACGACCTCCATATCCTCCCGCACCGTACCCCAGCCCCCAGCCCCCCCTAGCCCTGCGGTGAATGTGGCCTTTGATCCGGCCAAAACCATCGATACCAACCTGGAAATGCGGGTGGCGGTGGCCAGGGGCGTCAGTTCCCTCACCGTGGCGACCTCCACAGACGGCTATTTGATGGATCTCAACGGTCAAGGGTTTTGCAACCTACCCGCCCAAAAAAGCGTGGTGTTGCGGCCCCAGGGCAGTGGTCTCGGTTATAGCGGCTGTCAACTCACCAACACCGTTTGGCTAGAACCCGGTGAGGGTGGCTATGTCTACGTGGGGGACAAGTGGTTTAAGGGCCGAGTGCTGCTGATGGGCAGTGGCTCCACCCTCACCGCCGTCAATTTTGTGCTGATGCACGACTATCTGAGTAGCGTGGTGGGCAGCGAAATGTACGTCAACTGGCCCCTGGAAGCCCTCAAGGCCCAGGCTGTCGCCGCCCGATCCTATGCTTTGGTGCACCACGTTCGCCACGCCAACCGTCCCTACGATTTGGACAACACCCAGCGCTATCAGGCTTACCTAGGCATCGCCAAGGAAACCAGCACCACCCAGGCCGCTGTAGCCGCGACTTCCGGCGAGTTCATCAGCCACGATGGCGGCATTGTAGAATCCCTCTATGCCGCCTCCGACGCCATTGTGCAATCCGCCCACGGGGGCCGAGGCATGAGCCAAACCGGAGCCATGGAACTGGCACGACAGGGCTATGGTTATACCGAAATCCTGGGCAACTATTACCCCAACACTGGCCTTTCCCGGCTCGTGGTTCAGTAGGGAGGGCTAATTAGCCCCAAAAGTCTCCGCTGCCCTCACCCCCAGCCCCTCGGAGCCGACTCAGCCCAGTACCCCATGGGAGGCGCTAGTCGCCGCCGATGCTGATCGGGGTGCCGACGATTTCGGTGCCCGTCAGATTGGCATCCACCCAGGAGGAACCCGCCACCTCGGCAAAGTAGATTTGGGCTTCGGTGAGGTTGGCCCCATCCAAAACGGCATTGTCGAGGATGGCGTTGGTCAAAAAGGCTTGGCTGAGGTTCGCCCCCTCTAGGTTGGCCCCAGAGAGATCCGCCCCTTCTAGGTTGGCCTCCGTCAGGTTGGCCCCGGAGAGATCCGCCCCGGAGAGATCCGCCCCAATCAGGTGGGCCTGGGTGAGATCGGATCCAGACAAGTCGCAGCCCGCACAAAGATTGGTGGTGAGGAGTTGCTGCACCTGGGCAGGGTTTTCAGCCTGGGTGGGTAGGGTAAGGATCAAGGGCAGAGCCAGAGCTGTGCCGAGGGCAATGGCGAGTTTCATGGCATTCCTCCAGGGTGGGTGCAGCGCCTCCTGGACAGGACATTGAGCTCTAGCGAACAGGGCTCTTGGGGCGATAACGATCTTGGCTGGGCCTGTAGGGAGGCAGGGCAGTCCCTTCGGATCAAACGCGGCGCGGATGACATCATCGGATCACACCGAACCATCGCACCGGAAGGGCTGCTATCTGAAGCGCTATACCTTGATCCTTGCATATTGCCGCCACAACTGCTAGGGAAAAGCACCGCACTGTAACGAAACGACAACAAGCCTGTCTAGTCAGTCGCTTTGGCCTAGGGACGGTTTCGGCTGGCCTTGCGGCAAAGGCGCAATTCTACTCCTAAAAATAACCCCCCAGAGCCTAACGCCCCTGGGGAGATTGTGGTTTAGCCCTAGGTCAACCCTGGGCCATTTGCCAATTTAGCTGTTGGGCTGGGTGGTGACGGCGGTGGCTCCATGCACACCCTGGGCAACCTGCTTGGCCTGTGCCAGAACGCCTTCGGCATCGGGGTTGTACTTGAGAACCACGGTGGAACCCGTTTGGGCTACCCACAGGCCAACGCTGTCGGAAATGTTGGCATCATCGAGGGCTTTGGCCACCCGCTTAGCCAGACCGCTCTCGTCAAACTGGCCATCCAGGCCCACCTTTTCGGGGGGGATGCCAGCACTAGAGGCGGCAGCAGCTACGTTAACGGGGCCAGCCGCAGCGGCTTTTTCTTCTTCTTTTTTGCCGAAAAGCTTACCTAAAAGACCCATGATTGTCTCCTTTTGGGGCGAATTGAATGAAAGGGGGCTGATTCACATCAACTTCCGGCTTAACTTAGCCCTAGCAAGGCCGATAGTCAAGACCGCTTGATACATTACCCACGAAAAATAGGAAACCTACCCATCCCCCATCCCCCATCTCCCATCCTCAATCTTTACTCCCGACTTCCCTGCTGATAGGCCCAATACAGGGCTTCGAGAAAGGTGTCGGTGGTCATTTCTGTGGGTAAACAGTCGAGGCGAAGCTGATCTCGGTAGCGGCGGGCCAGTTGGTCGCTCACCTGGGTTTTGGCCTTGGGGCTGAGGTGGGCGCGTCGTTGCAGAAAATCGCGAATCGTGGCGAGGTCGTCGGGGCTAAGGTGGGCCATGTCGATCAGGGCGAGGAGATCCTGGCCGATGGCCTGGGATCGTTCTGGGATGGTGATTTGGCCGGGGCTGTTGGGGTCTACCTGGACGACCAGGGTGCCCGCCAGCCAGTCTCCCAGCCGTTTTTCCTGGGCCGTGAGCATGATGCAGAAAAAACCGACAAAGAGGATGTCATCCACTGGGCGCAGCAGGGATCGCAGGGTGGCTTGGGTGATGCGTTCGGGCTGGCCATCGTCGCGGATAACGCGGATTTTGGTGTAGCGCTTGCCGGGGCTTTGGCCAAACCACAGGGTTTCAAACAGCACAAAGTAGCCAATATACAGGGCAAACAGCAGTATCAGAAAAATCGCGGTGATCCAAAGTTGGAGGGTTTCGGTGGCGATGGACAGCACGGCGTCTAGGGCGAGAAGCTGCACCAACACCACGCTGTAAATGAGCGATAGGACAAAGAGCCCAGTCCCCAAACAGAGATAATCCACCACCAGGGCCACGGCCCGACTGCCAATGCCCGCCAGCACAAACTCAAGTTCAATGCTTTCGGGGGTGCGAATGGTCACGGTTTTAAACAGACCCATGGATACCGTTTCCCCCTAGAATCCGTAGGCCCAGCGGGCGCGATAGCCTCGGCTGTCTAGATGGGTGAAGCTGGTGGCACTGGCCAAGCCACCCCGGTTGCCCCACCAGCTATCCAGCCGCTTATAGACATCATGGGGATGGAGACCAGAGACATTGAAATCTACGGCATCGCCCTGGAGATGGCGGGATCGGCTGGCCCCGCCCACGGCGGCATTGATGGCCCTGGGCCGATACCAGGAGTTGATGGTGATGGGGCGATCCCCGTAGATTTGGCGGATTTCCTCTAGGGCTTGGGCCATGCGCACGATGCCGTAGACCACCTGGGGATTTTCTGGGATGCGGGTGCCATTGTGGGTGGCCTCGCCCCAGGTGAAATTCCCAGGGCCACCGCTGGGGGTTTTCCAGAGGATGGGATGGTTGGTGTAGTAGATGGCGCTAAAGCCCGGAAACCGCATCGCCTTGCCGGGATCTTTGGGGGTGGCGACTTGCTTGACCGGGCTTTGATCCTGGGGGCGGTTATTGGGTTCGTTGCCGTGGATTTCCACATCGGGCACGTAGGCATACCAAGTATTGCGTCGCTGATCGCCTAAGCCTGTCCCCTCCAGGGCCATTTTGAGGTGGTTGCGTTCCACACTGCCGTAGGAATTCAGCCAAAAAACCGACCCCTTTTTCACGAAAATCTTATCCTCAGCCCCCAGTTCCGCTGAGATCTGGGGTTGATGTTTGAACAACGTATCGCTAATCACACGCAGTTCTTGGCGAGTGCCGGAAATTTTTACATCGGGCTGATAGACGTGCCACGTATTGCGATTTTCTGGCCCCAGATTGGCCCCCGCCAGGGTGATTTTGAAATGGTTCCCGGCGGCGGGTAAATAGCTGAGTAAATCGTACTGGGTGCCCGTTTTTACAAATACCTTTTGGGCATCGCTCAACTGGCTGGAGAGGGTTGGGGATTGCTTAAAGAGGGTGTCGCTCACCACCGTAAGCTGCACCGATGTGGGCACCTCCACATGGGGTTCATACACCAACCAACTTAGGGTGCCCTGGTTATCTAGGGTGGGGGCCGTCAACACCACCTGCCAATGGTCGCCCAAGTCTACGTAGTATTGAATATCTAGGGTTTGCCCCTCCGGCACCAGCACCTTTTCCGCCTCTGGCAGTTGATCCGCCGAGGCAAGGCGCTTTTTAAAGTAGGTCTCTTGCTTCGTTCTGAGATACATGGCGTGGCCCTGCGGATCGGTTGACACAATGCGGTCGGATATGTCCAAATTTTAGGCAGAATTTAGGAATTAGCACGGTTTTCCCTGGGCTAGTGGGGGAGCCTAGTCACGAAATTTAATATAGCCGTTCGCCATGGGGGAATGCCCATTTTGGCCCGGTTGATCGCCCTCACCCCCAGCCCCTCTCCCAGGGGGGAGAGGGGGGCAGGAAGCCCTTTCAAAGTCCCTCTCCCAATGTGGGAGGGGGATTTAGGGTGTAGCTTGCTTCCCGTAGGGTGGGCTGGATCGCGGAAAAAGAGCATGTTTGTGATCTACTGAGACTAGCGTATCGGATTCAGCGGGTATCACGATGTTGAATGGGGCAGCCACTGGAGTAAGGATCAAGCTGGCCATGGTGGGACTGGGGCGCTGGGGGGTGCATCTGCTCCGCAACTTTTTGGCCCTGCCTGAGGCCGAGGTGGTAGCGGTAGTCGAGGCCAATGCCGACCGCCTGAGCCAGCTTCAGAGCCAGTTTAGGCTACCCGATGGGGGACAATGGTATTCCCAATGGCAAACCGCCTTTGCCCTAGAAGGATTGGACGCCGTGGTGATTGCCACCCCAGCCAGCACCCACTACGACCTGATCCACGCCGCCCTAAATCGGGGACTGCATGTGCTGAGCGAAAAGCCTTTGACCCTAGCATCGGCCACCTGCGAGGCGCTGTGTCGTTTGGCCGCTGCCCAGCAGCGGCAGTTGGTCGTGGATCACACCTACCTCTTTCATCCAGCGGTGCAGCGGGGGCAAGACCTCTGCCAGCAGGGGATTTTGGGCGATTTACGCTATGCCTACGCCGCCCGCACCAACCTCGGCCCCGTGCGCCCCGATGCCGATGCCCTGTGGGATTTGGCGATTCACGACCTGGCCATCCTCAATCACTGGATCGGGCAAGAACCGATTCGAGTCAACGCCTGGGGATCGATCTGGCTTCAGCCCCGGCCTCAGGCTCAGTTTCCCCATGGCCTGCGGGATGTGGGCTGGGTGCGGGTCACCTACCCCGGTGGTGTGGAGGCTACGGTACAGGCCAGTTGGCTCAACCCTGACAAACAGCGACGGTTGGGCCTCGTGGGCACCCAGGGCACCCTCGTCTTCGATGAAATGCAGACGGCCCACCCCCTCACCCTCTACCCCGGCCATCTGGAACCCCAGGGCACCGCCTTTGTGCCTGTGGTGGCCCCCGCCGAAACCGTGGACTATGCCGCCGCCGAACCCCTAGCCCAAGTTTGCCGCCACTTTCTATCCTGTGTGCGCCAGCAGCAGCCTTCCCCCCTCTCCTCTGGAGGGATGGCCACCCGCCTCGTGCAGGTGATGGAGGCCATTACCCAATCCGCCGAACAGGCTACGGACATTACCCTGCCCTGGGCTTAGCTAGCCTGCTTCCCCAAGGCCGAGGACGAATTGTAGGCGCTGGTTGGCGGCCTCTAGGTCAAACTTTTCGGGGTCGAAGTCGTAGCCTGTTTGTTCCCAGAGTTCGGCATAATCGGGGTCTTCGGGGTCATTGAGGCGGTCGAGCAGGTCTTCGTAGCCCCAGACGCCCGCGCAAAATTCGGGGGGGCAATGGCGTTCTCCGGCTAGGCAAATCGGCAGAGAGTCGCTGGTCTGGGCGAGTTCCACGGCTTCTAGGGCCACTCGATGCAGCCAGCCGAGGGCGGGGGCATAGGTGTAGCGCAGGCTGTCTCCTGGGTGGCGCAGCACGGAGGATAGGCGTGTGGAGGGGTTAGCCTCGGTGACAGATCGACCACCGGAGGCGTTGGGGAGGTGAAGGTGAGCCTCGGCTTGGCCCGACCAGCCCATCACGGCGGCCAGAATGGTAGGCAGATCGGCTAGGGGGGTATCGGCCCACACCCGCAGGCTACGCCAGATGGGTGGGTCGCTATCTAGGATATCAATCCGAAGCCGATAGCAGAGGGGAGGGGTTTCTGAATCCATGGACATGAATTTAACGCTGGGCCTCTAGGACTTGGGGACTGACCAACCCCCGGTGGGGGTGACCTTGCCCCGTGAGTTGGCTTACCCAGCCTAACCCCTCACTGGTGCCGACCCAAACCTTATTGCCCACGCCCGGTGCCACGGAGAGAATTTGGCTAGAGGGCAAGAGCGGTACTCGGCCCAGCAGTTCGCCGCTGTCGGCCCGGATTTGAAACAGCCCATCCGTGGTGCCGACCCAAAGGTTGCGGTTTTGGTCAAAGCCAAGGGTCTGAACATTCCGGTTGCGCAAAGCGGCCACGGAACGCACCAGTTCCGACCGCACCGGATCGACCACAAACAGCCCCGCTGGCGTACCCACCCAGAGGTTGCCCCTTGGCCCCAGGGCAAGGGCTTGCACTGCTCCCCCCGGCAAATTGCCCACCCGCCCCATGGGAAAAGCGCTGGCGGTATTGATCTGCACGAGGCCATCCAGGGTGCCCACCCAGAGGTGATTGTTGCCGTCTAAGCTGAGGGCATTGGCGCTGACCCCCTCCAAGTCTTGCAGGGTGGTCATCAATAGGCCACGATCCGGGCTAATCATCGCCAGCCCTCGGTCGGTGCCTGCCCACAAAAAGCCCCGATGATCAATCAGCACAGACAGCACCCGGTTGGAGGGCAGCGTGAAGTTTTGGGCAGTAATCTCGTTGGTGCGTGGATCGACCCGTACCAGCCCGGTAAAGGTGCCCGCCCAGATACGTCCGGCCCGATCCTGGGTTAGCGCCTCCAGGGTGCGACCGGGAATTGCCACCCGCCGCTCGATGTTGCCCGTTTCGGGATGAATGCGGATTAGCCCATTCCAAGCTCCCACCCACAGGCTACCCATGAAATCGGGCTGAAGGGCGGGCACTCGGTAGGGGCTGGGGGCGGACTGGGCCAAGAGTTCGGGGCTGGGGAATGCCGATCCAGGCGTCTGAACGTCCACCCGTGCCACGGCAGGCCAAGTGGCGGCCCCCATGTCCGCTGGCAACGGGGCGACCTCAGTGGGGCGACCTAGCAACGACGACAGCAGCAATAGACTTAACACGGCAGTTTCCTCCCCAGGCTGGCTAGGGTTAACGCACCGGGGAATGATAGCTATCCCCCCAGCCCCGCCGTCAACCCCTCTGAAGGTCAAAGTATACCTAGGTTTTCCCTGGGCAGTGCAGATTTTCGGTAGAGGTTCACTGCCGCCCACACCCTGGCCCCTCGGTGGGCTTCTCGGTGGGCTTCTCGGTGGGCTTGGCCTCGCCCTAGATTTTGCCTATGACTAACCTGAGTTTGGGATAGGCCAAAGACTGCAATCTCTAGAAGACTGTTTCTGGCTTGGGCTGTAGCCCTTACCCTAAATCCCTCTTCCTGTGGGCTACTAAGTACACACAAGTCATCGATGCTGACCTTGCCAGGGATTGATCCCCCCTAGATCCCCTTTTCAAGGGGGGAACCGGAGTCAAAGTCCCCCTTTTCAAGGGGGATTTAGGGGAATCTCCCAGCCTTTGACCAGGGGCAACGAGATCTATGTATGTAGTAGCCCAGGAAGGAGGGGGGATCTAGCGCATATCAAAGTCCTTCTCCCGATGGGAAAAGGCTTTAGGGTGAGGACTAAAACGTGAAGTTGAAGTGGGTTTCTCAAGATAGCGCTTAGCCTATCCTGCATTGAGGTTAGCTACCAAAAGTCTGAGACTTGATAGCCTAGCTCGGCCAGCATGGTACGCAACAGGGGCAAACTGAGGCCGATGACGTTGCTGTGGCAGCCCTCTAGTTTTTCGATAAATAGGCCACCCTTGCCGTCGATGGCGAAGGCTCCGGCACAGGCCAGGGGTTCGCCGGAGTTCACATAGGCGGTGATGGTGTCGTCGTCGATGTCGGCAAAGTAGACGCGGGTCACGGCGGCACGGGCGAGGCAAAGGCCGCTGGGGGAAATCAATACGTGGCCTGTGTAGAGGTCGCCCACTTGGCCACGCATAGCTTGCCAGCGGGCGATGGCGTCTTCTTTGCTGTCGGGTTTGCCGTAGATTTGGCCGTTGAACGCCAGCACCGAATCGCAGCCCATCACCATGGCATGGGCGAACTGGGGGGCCACGGTTTTGGCCTTGTGCTGGGCCAGGGTAACCACATGGCGGGGCGGATCGGGTTCGTCGATTTGGGATTCGTCAAAGTTGCTGGGGCAGACGAAGGGATGAATCCCCGCCCCCACTAGCAATAAACGGCGGGCCTTGGAGGCAGAGGCCAGGACAAATTGAGGTCTGGAGGAAGGTGCAAAGGACATGGGGCCAAAGGACACACGAATCAGCAGGGAATCTATAGCTATCGCCAACTTTGTCAGGACAAGGACAGTGGGTTCGTCCTGAGCTTGTCGAAGGGCATAGTTTTAGGCTGGGTCTGGGTGATGGGCTTTCTCCGCCGGAGAGGCTACGCCAACGACAGGCTCAGCCCGAACGGGTCTCAATCAAAAGGGCTACAGCTATAAATTGAACACCCCTTGATCCGCAGGCTACTGCTTATCCATCAGGCTCTATCTTGCCTTGTGCCTGGAGTTGGCTCCCCTCCGCCCCCCTCATAGAGAGTGGGGAACTGGATTCAAAGTCCCCCTTTCCAAGGGATAATTTAGGGGAATCTCCTAGGCGATTATGGTACGGATCGGAAATGTGTACTAGCAGTAGATCCAAGGATAGGGGGTAAAGGCGAGGGCCGTCCTAGGGCCAGGATGCCCTCAGCATTAGGCAGGGGAGGCAGGCTAGGAGACCTTGAAGGAGGCCACGGACTGCTTTAGGGTGTCCTTCATTTTGTCCCAGCGGTCTTCGTTGGTGGAGGCGTTGAAGGTGTAGAGCTTGCCCCGGCGCACAATGGCACTGGCCAGGTTGTGGCGGGTTCCGGCGGGCAGATCAGCCACGTATTCCAGGATGTAGTAGGTTTTGTTGTCGGGGGTGTCGATGCGCTGGGCACTCACCAGTTCCACATCGCTGCCATTCTCGGAGATGGCGTTGAAACTCTTGGACAACTTGTAGCCGACATCGGTGGGAGTGCCCAGATCCTCCAGTTTTTTGTCGTCGGGCACGTCGCTAATCACCACACTAACGTTTTCGGTTTCGTGGATGATGTCGTGGAAAACCACATCGGCGGCACCGGGTACGATCACTTCAACCCAGCCCGTGGGATACATGAAGTCGTAGCCGTCGTAGGGATCGGAGTAGCTGAGGAGGCCACCGCCACCGCCCACACAGCTTTGCAGGGCAACGGCAAACACAAGGAGGAACAGGGTGGCCAAACGCTTGAGCATGGGTTGAAATCCTTCGGTCATCGTCGCTTTTATTGTCGCATTGAACGTTGTTTCTAGCTTCCCTTGTCTGTCTGACAGAGCGGTTGAGGGCGATGGAGGTTAACTGTTTTCAGCAGGCTTTTCAAAAAATAAAAGGTGCTGTTGGGGCAAAGCATCGTCGGTTTTCAGCCAGCGTAAGCCCACGGTGGCCATCTCGCGTTTGACCTGGGCCTCGCTCATTTTGTGGAGGCGCTTAATCATCACTAGGGGGTTTTCCGCCCGATATTCCGCCAGCACCACCCGCCCACCGGGTTTGAGGGCTGTCACAATGCCCGTCATCATTTCGCGGGGGTAGGCAAATTCGTGGTAGGCATCTACCATCAGGGCCAAATCTAGGGTGTTGGGGGGCAGGTTGGGGCTATCTTCTTGGCCTAGGACAGGCTCCACGTTGGTGATTCGCATGGCGGCTAGCTTTTCGCGCAGCAGGGCCAGCATTTCCGGTTGTACATCCACCGCCAACACCCGCCCCTGGGGCACCCGCGCCGCTAACCGAGTCGCGAAGTAGCCTGACCCAGCGCCAATATCCGCCACGATGTCTGTAGGCTGCAACTCCAGACGATCCACCGCCAGCTGGGGTCGTTCCTGCAACAGGCGGCTAGGCCGATCTAACCAGGCCGCGCCCTCATGGCCCATGGTTTTGGCAATTTCTCGACCCAGGTATACCCGACCAATGCCGTCTTGGCTGGGCGTGACGGATTGATAGTCGGCACTGGCGGCTAGGGGCACCGTTCCGCAGGCGGTGATCCAGCCACAGACTAGAATCACCCCGAACCATGTCCTCAGTCGATTGGCGCGATTCATCCAGGGGTTCATCCCCGTCTGGAACCCAGGTTGCGTTGCCATGGCCCTACGTAATTGCCGTCACCATAAATCCTATCCTGGATTATTCAGAAGCCGCGAGAACAAAGCTAGGGGATGACCGTAGCCCCACGGATAAAGATTTGTCCCTCTGCCCGGAACTTAGCGGGGGCTTGATGGATCAGTAGGTATAGCCTGAAACCATGAAGACCTATGCTGTTTTCCCATCGTCATTGGGCTGGCTCTCGGCCAGCCACTACGCCATCGTCCCATCCTCGGCGCACGGCTTCGCTACGTTTCATCGCCGTAGTAGGTTGCGCCCTGCTCGGCAATGGTGCGATGGCCCTACCTCGCCCCTCAGCGGCTTGGGGGCAAACGGTGGCCTCCGCTACCGTCACCGAGGTTCTAGATAGCGATCAGGTTTTTATCCAAAATCGACAGGCCGCCGTAAATAGTGTGGCCCAACGTCAGCAGCGGGTGCGCACCCAATCGGCCCGTACATCGTTGCGGTTTAATAACGGGGCAGTGGCTCGCTTAGCTCATAACTCTAGCCTGATGGTGGGCCAATGTGCCCAACTCAGCCGAGGAACATTGCTGGTCAATGGATCTCTCAACGGTTGCTCCACGACCACGATGGCAGGAGTGCGGGGCACCCTGTACACCCTAGAGGTCACGGAAGAGGGTGAAACCACCGTTAAGGTTTTTGAAGGAGAAGTCTTGGTGGGCCAGCGTTCAACGGATCTCGCCCCTGATGAAGGGTTGATCCCCGAGGAGGATGTTGATACTGAAGAGGCCTCTGGTGCTAATGAGGATTCTGATGCCGATGGAAACGAGGGAGATGAAGACGGGCTGAAGCAAGTCTTCGATCAGGCTGATTCAGCCACACCTACCGAGGATCCCCAGAACCCTGGCCACAACGACAGTGCCCCTCAGCCTCAGCCTCAGATCGATCTGAGCGCTCCTAGTGGGGATGACGGCAAGGTTGAACCTGCCGAAACGGTGGACTTTAACCCAGATACCGTGCTGGTCATTCGCGAAGGGCAGCAGGTAATGATTAACGCCGAGAGTGATCTAGCGGTGATTAGCCGTCTCACCGTTGACGACTTTATCAATTTAGTGGAAGGGCCGTTAGTTCAAGGCTTTAGCGATCTGCCAGGCATCAGTGACCTCCAGCGCGTCTTTCATCGGCTATACCCCAGGGTTCCATCCCTACCCCCGATTCTGTCGGTACCGTCCCTCATTATTCCTCAGCCGCCGACCAATCCGCCGACCTCACCCACCTATCCACCTATCTCCCCTGGCCCCTTATTCCCCTAACCCCTGCTTAACATTGACTCAGAAAAACGCCATATTTACGCAACCTTAATCTATTCTCGGTATGGCCTTAAGCTCTAACCGTCATGATTAGAGACCATTGTGGTTTGGCTGGCGGACAAGGGGATGGGGCCGTGTTGAAAAATGCCTTGGGTTCATCCCATCATGCCCAGGAGCCTGAGCGAATTCTGGTCATTGATGACGAAGATTTAATCCGCGAGACTGTTGCCATGGCCCTCACCGATGAGGGCTATCAGGTCGTCATGGTGGAATCGGGGCAGCAGGCTGTGGAATTGATGTTTCCGCCCTCTAGCCAAAACGCCCTGCGGGTCGATCTCGCCATTGTGGATCTCATGCTACCGGGCGTAAACGGACTGGATCTCTGTCGCATGATGCGGCATCATCGCCTGGAGATCCCGATTTTGATTCTCAGTGCCCGAGGATCGGAGCTTGACCGCGTGGTGGGGCTAGAGGTGGGGGCCGACGATTATCTGCCCAAACCCTTTGGCATGAGGGAATTGATTGCCCGCTGTCGAGCCTTGCTGCGCCGCTATCAGTGGAGCCCCCCAACGGTAGGTAACTCCGTCCTAGCCTGCAAAGACATCGTCCTTTACCAGGAAGAACTGCGGGTGGTCGTGGCGGGACAGGAGGTGGCCCTCTCGCCCAAGGAATTTCGGCTTTTGGAGCTGTTTATGCGTGCCCCCAACCGGGTCTGGTCGCGGGAAGATCTCATCCAAGCGGTGTGGGGTGACGACTTTATGGGGGATCGCAAAACCGTCGATGTCCATATCCGCTGGCTGCGGGAGAAAATCGAACCCGACCCCAGCCATCCCCAATACATCATCACGCTACGCGGCTTTGGCTATCGGTTCGGCTAGGCTCAGCAGATGCCCCCATGCTCTCTACCGACATGCGCTAAAGAGCATAGGATTGCGGGGTACAGGCCGTCGTAGGTCTCCTCGTCTGAGACTTTTGGGGGAAGGCCTCAGGCTTTTGGGGAAACCAAATTCACCGGATACTTCTCGGCCAAAAACAGGCGGGCCTGTTCGCGGTCATCGAAGTGGATTTTTTCGGTGCCGAGGATTTGGTAATCTTCGTGACCTTTGCCAGCAATGAGAATCCCATCTCCCGGCTGAGCCATCTGAATCGCCATTTGAATGGCCTGGGCGCGATCACCAATCACTGAGTCTGGCCCCAGTTCTGCCGGGATGCCCGCTACCACATCCTGCAAGATTTGTTCTGGGTCTTCGGTGCGGGGATTATCCGAGGTGACCACCACCACATCGGCCAAGTCGTAGGCAATCCGGCCCATTTGGGGGCGTTTGGTGCGATCCCGATCTCCGCCACAACCAAAGACGCAGATCAACCGACCAGGCACAAAGGGCCGCGCCGCCAGCAGAGAGTTTTTCAAACTGTCCGGCGTGTGGGCATAGTCCACAATCACGCTAATGGCTTGGTCAGGGGTAACTTTCACCTGCTCCATCCGCCCCGGTACGCCGCCAAAGTTGGGCAACACCGCCGCAATGGTTTCTAGGTCAACGCCCAAATGCATCGCCGCCCCCACCGAAGCCAGCAGGTTTTCCAAATTAAACTGCCCCACCAAGGGCGAACTAAAGGGCACCGTTCCCGCCGGAGTTTTCAGTGTCCCCGTTACCCCATTGGCCTGATAGGTGAGGTCGCCTGTATACAGGTCAGCATCGGGATTTTGGGTGCTGTACGTCCACACTCGGTCGGGGGAAAGTTGGGCCACCAGACGTTCCCCATAGGGCGTATCGGCATTCACAATCGCCCGCCCAGTTAGATAGTTTTCGCTGAACAGCAGCGCCTTGGCGTTGAAATAGTCCTCCATATCCCGGTGATAGTCCAGGTGGTCTTGGGTGAGGTTAGTGAACACCGCCACCTCGAAGGGGCAACCCCACACCCGCTTTTGGGCGAGGGCATGGGAACTGACTTCTAGCACCGCATAGCGACAGCCCGCCTCCCGCGCCGCCGCCAAATCCGCCTGAAGCTCCACCGCAAAGGGGGTGGTATACAGGGCCGTTTGTTGATGACCGGGCCAGCGGCTATAGAGCGTCCCTAGCAGTGCCGTGGGCTGTTCCGCCGCCTTTAGCAAATGCTCGATTAAGTGGGTTGTCGTCGTTTTGCCGTTGGTACCCGTTACCCCCACCAAGCCCATTGTCTGGGCGGGTTGGCCGTAGAATGCCCCTGCCACCGCCGCACAGGCCAGGGCCATATCGGTCATCGGCACCACACAGGCGTTCCCCTCAGCGGGCCGATTTTGCAAGGCTGATTCTGAAACCAACGCAGCCACCGCTCCAGCCTCTAGGGCGCTGGGCCAAAACTCGCCGCCATCCACCCGCGTCCCCGGCATCCCGATGAACACCTCCCCCGGCTGGCAGGCGTGGGAATTGGTAGACAGTCCCTTCACCTCGCCATCCCCCTGATCGGCGGATAGCTCAAACCCCGGTGCGATCAATCCTGCGGGCAAGGTTTCAAGCAGTTGGCGCAAATCCATGTCAGCAATCCCTCACATCACGGAAGTTGACCTATTCTGCCCTATCTTGGCCCAAATAATTCTGTATCAATTGCTCCACCCTGGCCTGGGGTGCCCTGGGCGATAGTCGTGGCAGGGGAATTTCGGTCACCTCAGATCCGTTCTCCTGCACCTGGCACAGCACCGGAATTTCGTACTGGTAGCGCTGAAACCAGTCCTCGCGCTGGGTAATGTCCCGCACCTCTAACTCAAAATTGAGGTGATTCGCCGCCACCAGCTTTTCCTCCAAGCCCTCACACAGATGGCATCCCGGCTTGCTATACAGCACAAATTTCATCACTATCCCTCACACTGACCACACCTGACTACACCGTAGGGTGGCCTCGCCCATCATGACCTCCCCCCACGAAGGGCGTGAAAACCACGCCCCTACAACGGTATCGCGCTCTGCCGCCTCAGGCTTAATCGAGATCTATAACATGATCCTGATCTATAGCTTTGACTCAATCACCTCAATGGAGGGCCATTTAACTTGTCCACTGTAATCCTCTATGATGGAAACGAGATGTAGCCTTCTTACCTAAGCAAGGTGATTAACGCTCTTAAGCTTAGTTTTAGACTGTTCAAAACATTTCGTAATACCTCGTCGATCTATCCTAAGATTGACAAAGTAATGAGTAAGGCTACCTACTCAAGGCAATTCCAGCTAAAGCGCCCCTGAGGCCGTTGGCTCTGGCTACTCAGCTTGGTCTACCTCCTCAAGGTTGGACGCCCCACTGGCGGGAATGCGCCCAAGCCCCTGAAACGATTGGCCGAATCGGAGGGTTGCTGAATCGACTGGATCGATGGCCTAACGGCGAGAACACACTAGGAGGATTTTTATGGCTCTTGTCTCACTGCGGCTACTGCTGGATCACGCTGCCGAAAACGGCTACGGGATTCCGGCGTACAACGTCAACAACCTGGAACAAATTCTGGCCATCATGAAGGCCGCTGAGGAAACCGACAGCCCTGTGATTCTACAGGCTTCTCGCGGTGCCCGTTCCTACGCTGGCGAAAACTTTCTGCGTCACCTAGTGATCGCAGCGGTGGAAACCTACCCCCACATTCCCGTGGTGATGCACCAAGACCACGGCAACTCCCCCGCCACCTGCTACTCCGCCCTGCGCAATGGCTTCACCAGCGTCATGATGGACGGCTCCCTGGAAGCCGACGCCAAGACCCCCGCTAGCTTCGAGTACAACGTCGCCGTCACCAGCGAAGTGGTGAAAGTGGCTCACTCCATCGGCTGTAGCGTGGAAGGTGAACTGGGTTGTCTGGGTTCTCTGGAAACGGGCCAAGGCGAAGCCGAAGACGGCCACGGCTTTGAGGGTACCCTCAGCAAAGACCAACTGCTGACCGACCCCGATGAAGCGGTTCAATTCGTGGAAGCCACCCAGGTTGATGCTCTGGCCGTTGCCATCGGCACCAGCCACGGCGCGTACAAGTTCACCCGCAAGCCCACCGGGGAAATCCTGGCCATCAGCCGCATCGAAGAAATTCACCGCCGCCTGCCCAACACCCACCTAGTGATGCACGGCTCTTCCTCCGTGCCCCAAAAGTGGCTGGATATGATCAACGAGTACGGTGGTCAAATTCCCGAAACCTACGGCGTGCCCCTGGAAGAAATCCAAAAGGGCATCAAGAGCGGTGTGCGTAAGGTGAACATCGATACCGACAACCGTCTGGCCATCACCGCCGCTATCCGTGAAGCCGCCGCTAAGGATCCCTCCAACTTCGATCCTCGCCACTTCATGAAGCCCTCGATCAAGTACATGACCGAGGTTTGCGCCGAGCGTTACCAAGCCTTTGGCACCGCCGGAAACGCCAGCAAGATCAAGCAACAGCCCATCGAAGTTTACGCCGCTAAGTACGCGAAGGGCGAACTCGATGCCAAAACTGCTCAAACCGCTGCGGTTTAGGGGATAACCCATCGTCTCTGGCTAACCCCTGGGGTTAGACCCAACATCTGGAACGGTCTCTTTCTCGATAACCCCGAAGGGTGAGTCAAGACATCAAAACCAAAGGTCAGAGAGTGCCTTGCATTCTCTGACCTTTTTAGTGCCCATAGCGAAGTTGACGAGTCGTGGAGCCTGGGACATCGGAGAAATAGCTTCTATTGTTTTAATGCCTTGAGGTCGTGGTCCACCATAGACTCGACCAGCCGCTGAAAGGAATATTCGGGTTGCCACTGTAAGCCAGCCTGGATCTTATCGATGGCCCCCACCAACTGAACGGGTTCATCCGGGCGATAGAAGGCGGGATCCACCGTGACATAGCGTTGGTAATCTAGGCCAAGGTAGCGAAAGGCGCAGTCCACCAAGTCACGCACCGAATGGGTTTCTCCACTGGCGATAATGTAGTCATCGGGTTGCTCTTGCTGGAGCATCAGCCACATTGCTTTTACCACATCTTGCGCATGGCACCAATCCCGACGGGCATCGAGGTTCCCTAGGCGCAGTTCGTCGGCTAGCCCTAGTTTAATTTGTACTGCCCCACGGGTAATTTTACGAAATACAAACTCTGCCCCCCGTCGAGGCGACTCGTGGGTATAGGTGATGCCACAGCAGGCATACAAATCGTACTTTTCTCGATAATTAACGGTCATCCAGTGGGCATAGGCCTTGGCGACACCATAGGGATTACGAGGGCGAAAAGCCGTTTTTTCCGTTTGGGGCGACTCATCCGGCTGGCCAAACACCTCACTACTGGAGGCCTGATAAAAACGTGTATCGGGCTTACATCGACGAATCGCCTCCAGCAGGCGAGATACCCCCAAGGCCGTATACTCAGCGGTTAGAGAGGGCTGAGTCCAAGACAAGGGCACATAGCTTTGGGACGCGAGGTTATAAATTTCATCGGGCTGCGTCTGATCGATGGCATCAATTAAAGAAAACTGATCCAGTAGATCACCGGAAATAACCTCAATTCGCTCTGAAAAATGGTTAATGCGCTCAAAACTACTGGAGCTAGAACGTCGCACCATGCCATAGACCTGATACCCTTGGGCCAGCAAAAACTCCGCCAAGTAGGATCCGTCTTGTCCTGTTAGTCCTGTGATTAGTGCTTTCTTCATGATGATCGCTAGGGGAAAAGTCACTCAGCCCATGTGGTTAAGTTGGCTGACCTACTCCAATTCCCTTGAAGGATCCAAGATGTACTTCTTGCTCAGGGGCTCAACCTCAGTGACCATATCTGACCTGGCCAGAGAGAACGCATCAAAGGCTATCAAAGGTCGTTGATCACTACCATAGTGCGACTTATTCTGCACTGAGAGGCAACGCTTCGTCAACGGAAGTCGCTATGCTAGAAAGACTGATTTTTGAACTGAGTGGCGGCGGAACTCTGAACTTCCATGGCAATTGAACCGATTCATGTGATTGGCGGCGGCCTTGCGGGCACCGAAGCCACCTGGCAAATTGCCCAGGCGGGGGTGCCCGTGGTGCTCCACGAAATGCGGCCCCAGCGCACCTCTCCGGCCCACCACAGCGAGGAGGTGGCGGAACTGGTGTGTAGCAATTCCTTTGGGGCCCAGGCCACGGATCGGGCATCGGGGTTGCTCCATGAGGAACTGCGGCGACTGGGGTCGGTGATTATTGCCAAGGCGGACGAGCATCAGGTACCCGCCGGAGGGGCTCTGGCGGTGGATCGGGGCCACTTTAGCCACGACCTCACCACCACCCTGGAACGCCATCCGCTGATTGAACTGCGGCGGGAGGAGGTACACCAGATTCCGACCGAGGGCATTACGGTGCTGACCACTGGCCCCCTCACCACGGAAGCCCTAGCCGCCGACTTGCAGCGGTTCACCGGACAGGATTATATGAGCTTCTTCGATGCCGCCAGCCCGATTGTGGTGGGCGACAGCATCAATCAGGACGTGGCCTTCATGGCTTCCCGCTACGACCGGGGCGAGGCCGCCTACCTCAACTGCCCCATGAACCGGGAGCAGTACCTCCACTTTTGGACGGAACTCTGCAAGGCAGAACAGGCGGAACTGAAGGACTTTGAGCGCGAAACCGCCAAGTTCTTTGAAGCCTGTCTGCCCATCGAAGAAATGGCCCGCCGAGGGGAAGACACCATGCGCTACGGCCCCCTCAAACCCGTGGGACTATTTGATGCGCGACTGGGGGATTTCAAAGATCCCTATAACAAGGACAAAAAGCCCTATGCCGTGGTGCAACTGCGCCAGGAGGATCGTCAGGGCCAGCTTTGGAATATGGTGGGCTTTCAGACCAACCTGCGCTGGGGCGAACAGGCACGGGTGTTCCGGCTAATTCCAGGCTTGGAAAATGCCGAATTTGTCCGCATGGGGGTGATGCACCGCAATACGTTTATCAACTCCCCGGAACTGCTGCACCGCACCCTTCAGTTCAAAACCCGGCCCACCCTGTTGGCGGCGGGGCAACTGGTGGGCACCGAGGGCTATACCGCCGCCACGGCGGGGGGCTGGCTGGCGGGCACCAATGCGGCCCGGTTGGCGTTGGGGTTGGAACCCCTGGAACTGCCCGTCACCACCATGATGGGAGCCCTGCTCGACTTCATTAGCACGGCGGAACCCAAGCACTTCCAGCCCATGCCGCCCAACTTTGGCATTTTGCCCGCCCTGCCCAGCAAAATTCGCAATAAGCGCGAACGCTACGGCCAGTATCGTGATCGGGGGTTAGCCGACCTAGATACTTGGGCCACCCAGCACCGGATACGCCCTTCCTTCTTTTCCCTCCACACACCAGAAATCAACATACCTCTGCTCAGGTACAGGTGAATACCTCAAAACTGCCCATGACCCGATCACGGGCGTGGGTGGTGTCTCTGTTTGATCGCGATTTGATCGCGATGGCATACCGGGCTACGGTACAGTGGATCGCTCAACACGACGTCCAGGCCGCAATGGATGGGGCGGTCGCCATTGCTGGAGTACAAGCCTGGAGTGATCGCAAACGCCAGATCTTTAAGCCTCAGCATCTAAAGGCCGCTTGGGATCGGCTCCAGAGTCAGGGCTGGTTAGCCTAGTTGTTGCGCTTGCGGCGCTATCCGATGTTTGCCCGCTATCTGCCATGGAATCCCCCTCCGTTGCACATTGTGTAACCAGCGCCCCAGGGCCGGAGGGATTGGCCATAGTAGAGGTATCGCATTGGGAGATGGGCTATGGTCAACGGGATAGGACGGAGTGGCTTTGGCAATCTGCGACCCTTGGCGCTGACGTTAGGCCTCGCCGGAATGGTGCTGATGGGTGGCTGTGCGGGGGCTTCGGTGATGGAAGCCATGGGCGAGGGCAGCAAGGCCGATGGGGCGGGATCGGTGGCACTGGAATCTGCTCCCCAACGAGGCATGACGGCACCATCGGCGGAGGCGATGGACACGCAGAGGATGGCCGAGGCTCCCCCGGTGCCGGGAGCGGAGGTGGGCCAAGCCACGCCCCAACTGGTGAAGCGGGCCACCCTAGTACTCACCCTGACGGATATTGACGGAGCCATGGCCCAGGTGCAGACGGTGGTGCGTCAGGCCCAGGGAGATCTGCTGCAACTGGAGGATTCTCGCCGCCCCGAAGGCACCGCCCACCAGGTGTATATGACTCTGCGAGTGCCCCAGGCCAAGCTTGATCCCACCCTAGCGGCTTTGCGAGAGTTGGGCACGGTGCAGTCCCAGTCCCTCAGCGCCGAGGATGTGTCGTCGCAGTTGGTGGATTTAGAGGCCCGGATTAAGAACCTGCGCCAGTCCGAAACTGCCCTGCAAAGCATCATGGAGCGATCCGGAGAAATTTCCCACGTCCTAGAGGTAGCGAGGGAATTGGGCACCGTCCGCGACTCCATCGAACGGCTGAGCGCCCAGCAGCAAACCCTTCAGCGCCAGGTAGCCTATTCCACCATCGACCTCACCCTACAAAGCCCGATCACGGCGGTGCCCCCCCTGCGTCCCGTCTCGGAAACCCTAGGCAACACTTGGCAATCGGCCACCCAATCCGTGCAAGCCTTCACCGTGGGCGGACTGAAAATTGGCCTGTGGTTCCTGGCCTATAGCCCCTACTGGGTGGTCTTGGCCGCGTTGATCTACGGCGGCTATCGGTTGCGGCATCACCGTTTGCCCTCCGGCCCGGTTGAAGGGGAGCAGCCCTCCCAGGCAGACTCCTGAGGAATGATCTCCAATAGCGAGACTGGAGCCTCAAAATCCGGAAGATATACCCCCGAAATGACCAGGGTGGTCATGCGGGCCACCCATGAGAGTGGGTGAGGGCTTTAACCTCGGCTTGCCTGAACAGGAGCATAGGGCAGCGGGCCTCCAGGACATCCTCCAGATCGCTGGGGGCGTCAAAGCAGCGGTTCACCAACGGCATCGGCAAGTCGCCAGAGGCATTCAGCGGGTTGTAATTTGGGAGAGTAGGTAATTTGGGAGAGTAGGGCGGTAATACCAAATTTGAATTGGAAAACCCCGATTCCTAGCCCAGCAAACCGTAGAGGCGATGTCTCCTCGCCCGCTGATACCGGGGGCAAACCATCCAGAGTTGGCATCACACTAAAAAAAAGCGGATGGACGTATCCACCCGCTTCCTTGCTAGCCGGAGCAAGCCCTAGGGCTCAGATCTAGATTCGGTATCCTCTGACGTTATTTGCCTTCGGGTTCCGAGAACTCGGCGTCAATCACGTCATCGTCGCCGCTGGAGCTACCGTCCGAGGCTCCGGCATCCGCCGCCCCCGGTGCATCGCCCCCGGCCTGCTGGTACAGGCTGGTGCTGATGCCGTAGAGGGTTTGCTGGAGTTGTTCGGTGAGGGTTTTGATGGTGTCGAAGTTCTCCGCCGCAATGGCGTCCTTCAGTTCCTTGATTTCCCCTTCGGCTTTGGCCTTGTCGGCGGCGGGCACCTTGTCGCCCATGTCGGTCAGTTGCTTTTCGGCCTGGTAGGCGAGGGAGTCGGCCTGGTTCTTCAGGTCGATGCGCTCGCGACGCTCCTTGTCGGCGGCGGCGTTGGCTTCGGCGTCTTTGACCATTTTCTCCACATCTTTCTCATCCAGGGTGGAGGCACCGGAAATGGTGATGGTCTGCTCTTTGCCCGTCCCCTTGTCCTTGGCGGTGACGTTCAGGATGCCGTTGGCGTCGATGTCGAAGATCACTTCGATTTGGGGCACGCCACGGGGAGCCGGGGGAATGCCGGAGAGCTGGAAGGTTCCCAGGCTCTTGTTGTCGGCGGCCATTTCCCGCTCGCCCTGGAGGACTTTGATTTCCACGTTGGTTTGGCCATCCTGGGCGGTGGAGAACACCTCGGACTTTTTGGTGGGGATGGTGGTGTTGCGCTGGATTAGCTTGGTCATGACGCCGCCCAGGGTTTCCACACCCAGGGACAGGGGAGTCACGTCCAGCAGCAGGATGTCCTTCACTTCCCCAGCCAGCACACCGCCTTGGATTGCGGCCCCCACGGCCACCACCTCATCGGGGTTCACGGTTTCGTTGGGTTCCTTATCCAGAGTGCGCTTCACCACCTCTTTAACGGCGGGAATCCGGGTGGAACCACCCACCAGCACCACTTCGTTGATGTCGCTCTTGCCCAGCTTGGCATCCTTCAGGGCTTGCTCCACGGGAATGCGGCAGCGATCGATCAGGTCGGCGCAGAGTTCTTCAAACTTGGCGCGGGTGAGGGTCATTTCCAGGTGCTTGGGGCCGTCCTGGGTGGCGGTAATGAAGGGCAGATTGATTTCCGCCTGGGTAACGCTGGACAGCTCGATTTTGGCCTTCTCAGCGGCTTCGGTAAGGCGTTGCAGGGCTTGCTTGTCTTTCCGCAGGTCGATGCCTTCCATTTTTTGGAATTCGCCCGCCAGGAAGTCTACGATCTTCTTGTCGAAGTCGTCGCCGCCCAGGTGGGTGTCGCCGCTGGTGGCCAGCACCTCAAACACGCCATCGCCCACTTCCAGGATGGACACGTCGAAGGTACCGCCGCCGAGGTCAAACACCAGGATGGTTTCGTTGCTCTTGCGGTCGAGGCCGTAGGCCAGGGCGGCGGCGGTAGGCTCGTTGATGATCCGCAGCACTTCGAGTCCGGCAATTTTCCCGGCGTCTTTCGTGGCTTGGCGCTGGGAGTCGTTGAAGTAGGCGGGTACGGTGATCACCGCCTGGGTCACTTTTTCGCCGAGGTACTTGCTGGCGTCGTCGGCCAGTTTCCGCAGTACCTGGGCAGAAATTTCTTCGGGGGCAAACTGCTGACCCGCCTGGGGACAGTCAATTTTGACGTTGTTGCCCACGTTCAATACTTTGTAGGCCACTTCGGTGGATTCGGTACCCACTTCGTCGTAGCGGCGACCGATGAACCGCTTCACCGAATAAAAGGTGTTTTCGGGGTTCATTACCGCCTGACGCTTGGCGATTTGGCCCACCAGGCGATCCCCATTTTTGGCATAGGCCACCACCGAGGGCGTGGTACGGAACCCTTCGGCGTTAGCGATTACGGTGGGTTTCCCCCCCTCCATCACGGCAACCACCGAGTTGGTGGTACCCAAGTCAATTCCTACAACTTTTCCCATAGTTTTTTTGCTCCGGCTTAAGAACTATATCTATAGTGCGTGGTTCCTCCATTTCTCTAAAGGGGAGGATACCGAACCACCCAAGGCGGGCTTTGCGCTGGAGTCGGGTAGTTCAGACTAACGAGGTAATCTCAATAGATCGCAAATGCTTCTCTCGGCCATGGCTTTGCCCTCACCCCAAACCCCTCTCCCAAGCCTGGGAGAGGGGCTTTGAACCTTCCTGCTCCCCTTCTTCCCAATGTTGGGAGAAGGGGCTGGGGGATGAGGGCTGGCAGGGGCTTTGCGATCTACTGTTTTTTATGCATTAAAGTACATATGAATTATATTGTGAATATTTTAGGATGAATCTAGGCCGCTGTCCCTTCTCGCCGTGCCGCCATGACTAGCACCCTATCGTCCAAAACCCTGCTCACCTTCGAGGACTACCTCGCCTATGACGATGGCACCGATACCCGCTACGAACTGGTGGATGGAGAGATTGTAGCCATGCCCCCAGAATCTCCAGAAAACCTCAAGTTGGCCCGGTTTTTGATGGTGCAGTTCCTCCAATATCTGCCCCTAGATCGCGTTGCCTACAACACCGAAGTAGAGGTAATGGGACGCCGCGCCCGCTGCCGGATTCCTGACCTGCTGGTGCATTCGGAAGAGTCCCTCTTGGCGATTCAGGATCAGCCCCGCGCCACCCTTACCCGCGATATGCCGCCCCCGGCCCTAGTGGTAGAAGTGGTTAGCCCTGGGGAAGCCAACCGCAGCCGAGACTATCGCCACAAGCGCACCGAGTACGCCGCCCGTGGCATTGCCGAATATTGGATCGTAGACCCCGAAACCTGCCAGGTGACGATTTGCGAGTGGGTAGATGGCCAGTACGAAGACACCGTATTTCAGGGCGATGAGGCGCTTCAATCTACGGTGGTGCCCCAAATTGCTCTGACGGTGGATCAACTCTTCGCAGATTCGTGAGCGGTGACCTGAGTCGAAACCTCATAAAAGTCCTCTGTAGGGTCGAACCTAGGACATCTCTGCGGTGGAACGGAAGGCCCAGGTAAAATAGGGGCAACGCTAGAGCCCATGCCATGAAGCGCATTAGAAGCTACCAGTTGTTGAATCCCCTGGGGCCGCAGGGAAAGTATTGTAAAACCTCCCTGGCTCGCAATTATGACCTTCCCAGTGCGCCCTATTGCGTGGTGAAGCAACTCCACCAGCCACCGTTCCCGAAAATACAGGAACTCTTTGCGCGGGAAGCGAAGGTGCTGGATCGGCTGGGCCAACATTCCCACATTCCACGACTGATCGCCTCCTTTTCCGAAGTGGATTCTGAGGGGGACTACTTCTATCTGGTGCAGGAGTACATTGAAGGGCAAGACTTGAGCGGCGAAATTAGCCCCGGCCAAACCCTGCGCGATTCCCAAGTGCGGGATCTGTTGCGCCAGGTGCTCACTATCCTGAGCTTTGTCCACGACCACAAGGTAATTCACCGCGACATCAGCCCTAAGAACCTGATCCACTGCACCGAAAACCGGGAAATTTACCTGATTGACTTTGGCTCGGTGAAGGAGCTTAGCAACAGTACCCGTACCCGCTTTGGACAAATTCGTACCCCCACCTTGGTGGGAACGCCGGGGTATATGGCCCCAGAGCAGCAGCGGGGAAAACCTTGTTTCGCCAGCGATTTGTATAGCCTGGGCATGGTAGCGGTGGCGGCGCTCACCGGAGTTGCACCCCACACCTTGCCCACCAACCCCAAAACAGGCAACCTGATCTGGCAAGATCGCCTCACCCGTCGTCCCGACGATCCGGCGTTGATTCAGTTTATTGATCGGCTGGTGGCCCACCATGCCGCGAACCGCCCCACCTCGGCGGCGATGGCCCTAGCCGAATTTGAGCAAGCCCTCGGCTCAGGCCGTAACGCCACCTTGGCTCGGCCCGTGGATGTCGCTATCCCCAACGATTCTGCGCCCACAGGTGTTGTCAATGCCCGTCCATCCGATGATTGGGCACCCACGGATGTTGTCGCCCCCCGCAACCCCAACCGCGTCACCACCGTTGTGCAAGAGGTTCTACCCTGGGACAGCATCTTCAAATACAGCATTCGAGGATCTGCCGTGTTGATTGCCCTGGCAACGGTTTGGGGCCTGGGCGGCATGGCAAAAACGCGGCTGGACTGGTGGTGGTATGCCCGTCAGCAACCCCCAGATCTGCAAACCCGCTACCTAGAGGCCGATGAACGTGACCTAACCTGTTTGTTCGATTGGGATAACTGCCAGGTGCGCCTCCACACCCAAGCCTTTCAGCCCTACTGGGAGATGACCACCGCCGCCCAAGCCGAGGGCATCTCTTTCTGGTGCGAGTCGGGGTTTCAGTCTATCGAGCAACAGCAGCGCAAGGGTGATCAAGGGTCTGAGGTGGCCCTGGTTCGTGCCCTGAATGCATCGGACTACCACACTGGGTTTGCCGTTGTCCTCAGCCTGCAAGCCCCAGAAGATCGCCGCCCCACCTCCCGCCGCGAGTTTGAGCGATCCCCTGTCTTTCGCTGGCTGCAAGACAATGCTGCCGACTACGGCTTTGCCCTCTCCTACCCCAAGGGCCACCCCAACTACGAACCCTGGCGCTGGCGCTACATCGGCCCCGGCTCGGTCTTCAACAGCCCGTAGGGTGCCATTCGCGAACCATCCTTGGCCAAGAGAAGATACCCCTGGGGTCGCAATGCACCGCTTTCCTCGCAGAAAGCCCAGTACGTTACCCTGGAAGCAGCGCCATCTCAGGTTTACCAACACCATCGAGGTACGTCCCTATGCAAGCCATCGAGTTTGAAACGACCCTTCACAACGGCATCGTTACCCTGCCGCCAGAACAGGCCACCCAGTGGGAAGGCCAAGCCGTTCGGGTGATTGTTCTGAATCCTGCCGATGCGACCCTGCCAGCGTCCATCAGTCCACCCCCAACCTCTCTGCTCAGCCAGCTTCGGCAAATTAAAATCTCGGCCCCACCCGATTTCTCGGAAAATGTGGACGCTTACCTAGTGGACACTGACCTGAATGGCGAACACGATGCCTGATGCGCTGTTTGTCGATACGGGCTACGTGATTGCCCTCATCAACCAAAACGATCAACATCATCAGCAAGCGCTGCACCTGGCCGAACGCTACGATGGTTATCCCCTCGTCACCACCGATGCGATTTTGCTGGAAATTGGGAATGCTCTATCGCGCCTTGCCCGCAGCGAAGCGGCCACCATCATTCGCTATTTTCAAACGGCCTCAGAGGTCACGCTCGTGCCGCTAACGCCCGACCTGCTGGCAGCAGCCCTAGCCCTCTATGCCCAGCACCAAGACAAAACCTGGGGTTTGGTCGATTGCGTTTCCTTTGTCGTAATGCGAAACCACCATCTGTCTACGGTGCTTGGCTTTGATCGTCACTTCGTGCAAGCCGGGTTTACCCTCGCCTCATAACCTCGTTCCGCCCACGCTCTATGATTTTCCTTGGCGGGATGGGTAAGCTAAGGAGGAGTATCCGCGAACGCTTTCCCCAGTACAGCCATGAGCCAAATCATCGACGGGCGCTACGAAGTTATCCAAGCCCTAAGCGAAGGTGCGTTTGGCATAACCTATTTGGCCAAAGATTTGCGCCGCCCTGGGCAACCCCGCTGTGTGGTGAAGCAACTGAATCTCGAACGAGAGTTTACAGATGATGAGTTGCAGGCCACGCTTAGCTTTTTTGACCAAGAGGCGGAAATCCTGGAACGTCTAGGTAGCCATGACCAAATTCCACTGTTGTTGGCGCATCTGGAAGAAGACGGTAATTTTTACATCGTGCAGGATTTTCTGGAAGGGCGTACCCTCCGAGACGAACTGCGTGACGTGAAGCGTCTGCCCGAAACAGAGGTGATCACCCTACTGCGCCAAGGGCTAACGGTACTCAGCTATGTGCATCAGCAAGGGGTCATCCATCGCGACATCAAGCCCGAAAACCTAATCCGCCGCCGGGATGGGGTAATGTGCCTGATTGACTTTGGCATTGTGAAAGAATTTTCCGCTCAATACCTTAGTCGCATGGCCCCTACCACTGACATTGCGGGTACTCAGGGATATGCTCCTGATGAACAATTTCGCCGAGGCAAACCATGCCCTGCCAGCGATGTCTATGCACTGGGCATGGTGGCCATAGAAGCCCTGACCGGGAAATTTCCGACCGAATTGGATACCGACCCTGCCACCGCAGAACTGGTTTGGCAAACGGGCCTGCAAATTAACCCTGCCCTAGCCAAGGTGCTAACCAAAATGGTGCGCCACCACCACAGCCGCCGCTATGTCGATGGGAAACAGGCACTGCAAGCCTTAGAAAAAACTCTTACTAAAGGCGTGCCAACGGTTGTAGTTAGCCCTAAATCACCAAAAGTCAATGAGGATGAGCTCAGATCAGACAGGGGGATTGACTACACTCGTCTACGCAAACTACTCAAAGCTCAAAAGTGGCGCAAAGCTGATAGAGAAACCTATGAGGTGATGATCCGTGCCGTAGGCAAAAATTCTGGCGATTGGTTCACCATGGATGAATTATGGAATTTTCCCGGCACGGACTTACACACGATTGATAGGCTGTGGATGAAATATAGTCAGGGCAAGTTTGGCTTTAGTGTGCAGAAGCACATCTTGATAGAATGTGGAGCCAATCCGGATTCCTGGAGTTTAGATAAAGGGGTTTGGGAAGAGTTTAAGAACCGCATTGGCTGGGATCGTGATTCCAATTGGCAGAGTTATTATGCTCGTAACTTCAATTTGTCCCCATCTCCTTATGGAAGATTTCCCTTACAGTGGGCAGTAGCCGGGTGGGGAGGACTCAAAACGAGTCAATTTTGGTTTTATTGCCAGGACATACTGTTTGAAAAATCTGTTTGGGTAATAGTAATTGGTGCACCACTCGCAGTAAGTGTAGTAAGCTATTTTACTGACCCCGAAGTGAATCCGATCTGGTTCGCCTTGGGCCTGTTCACTATGATTGTATCTTTAATAGGCCCTCCATTAGTTATAGGCGGTTATTACCTTGTTAGAGGATTTGAATATATGTGGGCAGTACATCAGGGTGTAATGGGACTTCTCTACCACAAAGACTTGTAAACTGTAGCAGATAAGCGCTTCAGCCCGATCCAAAAGAATGATTACCGACCCCCTCTGCACGGAAAACTAGGTGTTTCGGAGATCGCTTACCTGGCACCAAGGGTCATGTCGTATTGGCCTCAAATCGGGCACTTACCACATCAACATTCGTAGGGTGCATAATGCCAAGGCGAGGTTACGCCAACGCTCAGCCATGCACCCCTAAATCCACGCTTTACCCCGCCCGAAACCGATCCATCAACCACCGCATCATCGTTCCGTCATCCTCCGTTTGGGAGCGGTTTAGGGCTTCCTCCACCACCGCCATTTCCAGACTGGGCAACACCTCCGACACCGCCATTTCTCCACTGCCCCAGACCCGTCACGACTGCTAGGATAGGAGTACATCGTAGGATCCCAGGCATGGAGCAATCCGAAGTCATCGCCCTCATCCAGCAAGAACTTCCCCGGCTCATGGCCCAAGAGCCCCAGGTGAGGGAGTTTATTCTGCAAACCGTCTCCGACTTTTACATGGGGCGGCGAGAGGCCGACAACAAATTTGACCGCATCCTAGCCGAACTACAGCGGGATCGAGAGGAGCAAGCCCGCAAGTGGGACGAACAAAATCGCAAGTGGGATGAACAAGACCGCAGGTGGAACGAGCAAGCCAGCCAGTGGGCCGAACAAAACCGCAGGTGGGCCGAACAAAGCCGCAAGTGGGACGAGCAAGACCGCAGGTGGGATGAGCAAGCCAGCCAGTGGGCCGAACAAAACCGCAGGTGGGCCGAACAAAGCCGCAAGTGGGCCGAGCAAGACCGCAGGTGGGATGAGCAAG
Source organism: Phormidium sp. FACHB-1136 (assembly GCF_014697375.1). Taxonomy (GTDB): domain Bacteria; phylum Cyanobacteriota; class Cyanobacteriia; order Phormidesmidales; family Phormidesmidaceae; genus Nodosilinea. The sequence goes on along the minus strand of NZ_JACJRS010000014.1, from coordinate 1,373 downwards.
CCAGCCAGTGGGCCGAACAAAACCGCAGGTGGGACGAGCAAAACCGTAAGTGGGACGAGCAAAACCGTAAGTGGGACGAGCAACTCGCAGAAATCCGTCGCCTAGATAAACGATACGACAGCACTATCGGAGCCTTGGGGGCTCGGTGGGGGCTCTCGGCTGAGGCGAGTTTCCGTGGTGCGCTGGCGGGCATTTTAACCGAATCCTTTGCGGTGGAGGTGCTGAACCTCACCCTTTACGACCCAGAGGGCGAGGTGTTTGGCCGTCCAGATCAGGTGGAGATTGCCCTGATTATCAAAAACGGCCTGACGATTGCCTGCGAAATCAAGTCCTCCATTGATAAAGCCGGGATGTACAGCTTTGGTCGCAAGGTAGACTTCTACGAAAGGCATGAACAACGGCCCATCAGCCGCAAAATTGTGGTTTCGCCGATGGTGGATAGCCGCGCCTTGCCCGTAGCCCAAGCGCTGGGCATCGAAATCTATAGCTATGCGGATGCGGTCGAAGGACTTTAGGACAGCCGTTCATCGGTTTAGAGTCGTGAAGCCGCTACCCATGGCAATGGCGTGACAACTTTTCGACTGGGTCAATTCAATTGGGCCAATGAATTGGGCAACGTCAAGCTCTAGGGTTTCTACATCGCCTGTCGGAAGTTGGCCAATCGCTGAAAACTACCGGGGCCACATTCTTTTTCAAACGCCTGCACAATCCAGTCCTGGCATTTGCCGAGGCGTTTGGCGCTGTTTTGCAGGTATTCCCAAGCTTTCAGGCTGGATTGACGCTGCGATAGTCTAAACCCTGGACGGCTGGGGTGAACGGCTGCGCTGGTGGCCTTGTCCGGTGCAGGTAACGGTTTATGACGGAGTTGTAACGGAGCATCCTGTTTTGCAAATAAACCTACCCATCTGGGCAGGCACCCAAAAACCTGGGCATCCTGAAAATAATTGGGCTATCCCTAGTACCCTGCCGCTGGGGGTGGCCCAAGGTTGCTACCGTTGAGAGCCGTTGCCCATGCCATGCCCCGCCGCCCATCCCAGCCCCGCAAGCTGCCCGAAAGCTATAGCCACCCAGAGGCCAACAGCCCCCTCCGCCCGGATGTGGGCACCCAAGGGCAATTTCCCAAGGCGAAGCGCAAGCCGCCCCAAACCTACCGCTACGATTCTTCTCTATCGCCTGCGCTAGATTGGGACGACAACCCCGCCCGCAACCAGGCCGAGGCGTTGATTGCATTCATTTAGCAACGTTGATAGGTTAAGAGTAGTCAGTTAAGCTGTTAGTCATCTAAACTGCGTATAATACATTAAAATTCTGGAATAAGCCATGGGAGTCAGAAACTATCTAACGTCAGAGGAAAAGCAAGAGCTTCAGAAGCA
>NZ_JACJRS010000139.1 GCF_014697375.1 Phormidium sp. FACHB-1136 | reverse complement strand
ACGCCAAGGCCTTGAGGTGTCGCAGATCCCGACGATGGCTATATTGACGCAGCAAGGACAGCACTTGATCATAGAGACAGGTGGTGGCTGGCATGGCAAAGACCCTGAGATATGCAATTCCAGCGTCTCATGTCACCTCACCTTTTCCCCCTCGCAGCACGAGGTTTCAAGCCTTTCACCCACTTCTGTCAGGCAGTCAGGATAGACGCTATTCGGCAGTTATCCCCCCTAGGTTTTGGCCTTGCCCCGTTTTTTGCTGTTGCCCAACCGTTCTCGCTCGGCCCGAATGCGCTCTAACAAAAGGTTGGCTGGCTCGTCGTTGGGGTCTTGGGGCACTAATTCGCCACGAAAGGCCCTGGCGAGGATGGATTGATCGAGCACTTGAAACTCACAAAATTTGTTTGCTATAAGTGTCCGAAGATTATCAATAATTCCAAATTTTTCGTTTACAAGAGACATAATTTCATATTGCTCATCAATAGGAGGAATCGGGATAGGAGTTCTTTTCAAATCTGATCCAGAAATGCCGTGTTGACCTGCGGAAGTTTTTACACATTCATCAATAAATCTTCTTGATACTCCAGAGTTACAAGCAATTTTGAGAAAACTTGGATTAAAGAGATGACTAGAGATAGGCTTGCCACGAATTAGTTTATCAGGGTATAAAAGTTTTCCTGACAAGTCTTTCACGATTCCGCAGATTCCAACAAAATCCCTATTCCCGTTATATCTAGTAAATAATAAATCGCCGTCTTTAAGAAGATATGAATCTACATTCTCTCCATGAATTGGCTGATAATAACGGATGTCATTAATATTTAACGTCATTGGGCGAAGCGCAGATATTCTCAGTATCGGGATACCTAGCACATCATCTGCTGGTTTTCGTGAAAGTCCGTTGCGAAGAGAAAAGAGAAGCTGATCTAGACTTCCCCATGTCCATGATTCTGGTAGCTCTGGAAGTCTATTAATATCTAATTCAAATGGAATTTTATACTTTGATAAGCTTTCACCATTCAATTTAATAGATGTCTCCCAAAGCCTACGCCGCTCTACTCGAATCCGTTCTAACAAAACTTCGGCGGGTTCTACATCGGGGTTTTGTTCGCGCCAGTCGGCGGTGAGGTCGCCACGAAAAGCCGCCGCCAAAACCGACTGCCGAAACTGATCCAGCAGATTTGGTATGGCTTCAAGGGCTTCTCGCGCCTTCCGACTTCGGGCCGTTAATGCCTCAATTTTCTCCACAATCCGCCGCTGCTCATTGAGTGGGGGTAGATTTATTGGAACTTGCTTTAGAGATGCTTGAGTTAGTTTAAGTCGCGTTGTTCCACTAACGTAAGGCATCCAGTTTTTATCGTTAAATAAATAGGTTATAAACTTTGGAGACATCTCTGCCAAAGCCTGAATTATATGAGCGTGATTATTTACCCAAAATTTACCTTCTACTCTATAGGAAACATCTTTGCCTAGTGAGTCAAAATAGCCTCCATCTTCAGCTATTAAGGTATATTCGCCATCAAAAATATATTCATTAATTGAATCAACTTTTCCATTAGCCCCATAGTAAGGATATGGGCCTTGTTTACTTGCTCTCTCCTGAGCATTAAGAGGAATGCGAAGACGATCTAGAATATCTGTCGCTTCTCCTACTGTTGTCGCAACCCAACCTTCCGGCAATTCATCAAACTGGCTCATTTTGCCATCTCCTCACACTTAAACACTTGCAAACTTAGAAATCTTTTTTGAGAAACCAGGTTTCTTAACTTCGTCAAACTTTCAAAGATTCATCAAGCTAATTAACCTAAATTCTCCAAAACTTAAACCCAATCTGCTTTGACTACTGCAAATTTTCTATCAGCCCACCATACAGCCTTTTACCAATACGTCCAGCCTTCAATAGCTCTGCCAAATTCGTTTGTGCCCTATCCGCAGAAATCAGTTGATTACGATAAGCCTTGAGAATCTGTCCTGCAACCCCCGAAACCTTTAAGCCCAATGTTTGAGCAATTCGCCTGCCCTGTTCTTCCTCAATTAGCACGGGCAACTGTCGTTCCAGTGCCAAATGTATCGCTTGTTTCTCGCCCTCATCCAACGTCTCACAACCAAGATAGCTTTTAATACCTTGAATCTCGACAACAGTGACAAAGCCACTCAAACCATAATGCTCATAATAAGCATCCCAACTCGAAAACATCCCCTGACAAAGCTCTTGAGCTACCCCATGAGGAATCAATATCTGTCTGTAAAGTTTGCCCATGAGAGAATAGCCATCTGTAATTTTTTCTAGGCTAATGAGTGGCCCTGTATCGCTAACAATAATCTCTTTAGCCATCAAGCCCCTAATTCAATCTCTAGATTTTCATCGCTATCCACCAACACAGAAAAACCATAGCGGGGAAGCATTTCCTCAAACGTGCGTCGAGAAATCGCCAAAATTCTACAGGCTTGTTGAGCCGACAACTTGCCCGTAGAATACAGTACAGCCATCACCGCTTCTTTAACATAGTCAGAGTCAACATTTACCGAATCGGGCAATTCAAGCTGTACTTGCATAGTCAATCTCCGAGTTTAAGAATTAAGCTATTATCATTTGCGATCTAATCTAATTTCCTTGGTAACATCTTCAGCAGATTGTGGCTACATTCCAGTAGCAAGGGCGCGTTGTCGAATGCTTCATAGTTGCTGCCCTAAAGATGTCTGAGGGGCGTAATCGTTCCCTTTGCTAGTCTTGGGTTTCAGCGATTCACTATCCGCCAAAATTGCCGCTAACCGATTAAATACCCCATCACTATCAACCACTTCTCCCCGCTCAGCGGCTTCCAGCCCAAATCTGACCTCGTTGCGGAGTTCTTCAAAGCGCCCTTGGTAAGTTTGCTCAAGGTCTTGCAGCAGCCTAATGCCCACCAAAAACACCTCATTAGGCGAGGCATATTCTCCACTGCTAACCTTCGATTGAAGGTATTGTTCTAGCTCCGGCGTTAGTGTAATGTCCATCTTTCCTCCTGCTTTACCCTCAATCCTGCTCCAAAATACCAACCAGAGTCCTCACCAGAGCCTCCACATCATCCGGCACCTGATAGCCGCTAATATCCTGGGTGATGCGCTTGGTCTGGCGATTGAGCACCCCAAAAATCCATAAATTACCCATTGTGACGGCACCATAAATCGTATCCGGAGCGGTTTCGTCCATCGCTAAGGCAATCATTTCCACCGCCAACTGGGTAAAGCCACGGGTTAGGTCATCCCGCTTGGCTTCTACCACCACAATTTGGTTGTGCCCCCGAATCAGATAATCCAAACTACCTTGCAGCCAGTCATTCACCTTTAGGGGATACTCAAACCGCAAGATTTGATGGACGAGGGTGGCCACCCGCATCATCACCGGGGCGATCAGCACCTCCCGCTTGGCACTCTCGCTGGTGAGCTGCACATAGGGCAGCGTGTCTTCGATCTGCGCCTTGAGAGCATCCAAACCGGGAATGTCTCGCTGGGTGAGGGGCAACTGCAACCGCGTCTTGGCATAGTCGTAGCCAAACTCCGCCAGAATCTCATCCGTATCCTGGGGTAGTTCAAAGTAGGAGCGGAAGGTGTAGCTAACGCCTTTCTGCAAAATCTTTGCCATGGGGTTAATCCTCCAGCAGAGCGGTCAGGGCTTCCATCTCAGTCATGGCGATCTGTAGCTTCTCCATTATCGTTGCTGCAATTTCCTCCGGCTCTGGCAGGTCGTCGGCAGATTGCAGGCTCTCATCCCGCAGCCAAGAAATATCCAGGTTCTCGCCCCGCTGGGTAATAAACTCGCGGCTAAAGCAACGCCAGCGGCCCGTTTCGCCTTGGTCGGTGCGAGGGGCAGTGCCGTTGGGGGCAACGCCATAGCAGGCCATAAACTCGGCAAAGTGCTCAAAGGTTAGCGGTGTGCGCTTGCCAAAGCTGGGCATGTTCGTCCGCAGGTCGTAGACCCAAACGGCTTGGGTATTGCCTTTCTCGGTGGTGCCCCGCTGAAAAAACAGCACATTGGTTTTCACCCCCTGGGCATAGAAAATCCCGGTGGGCAACCGCAAAATGGTGTGCAGGTTGCACTTTTCCATTAGGTCGGCCCGAATGCTCTGGCCCTGGCCCGCCTCAAACAGCACATTATCCGGCAGCACCACAGCGGCCCTTCCCCCCGGCTTTAGCCCCCGGTAGATGTGCTGCAAAAAGGCCAGTTGTTTGTTCGAGGTGGCGTAGGTAAAGTCGTCACGGGTGGGGGTGCCGCCGCCTTTTTTGGTGCCAAAGGGCGGGTTGGTTAACACCAGGTCGGCCCTGGGCAACCGCTGGCCCTCCGGCGAGAGGGTATCACCCAGGCTCACCTCACTCTCGATGCCGTGCAGCAGCAGGTTCATCAACAACAACCGATGGGCATCGGGCACCAACTCCATGCCGTAGATGGCCTGGTGAATCTGAAAAATCTGGTCGGCCTCCGGCAGGGCAAACAGATTGTCGGTGCGGGCCTTGATGTAGCGGTCGGCAGCAATCAAAAAGCCCCCCGTCCCCGCCGCTGGGTCTTGAATTAGCTCCCCCGGCTGGGGCTGCATCAGCGCCACCATGCAGTCAATCAACGCCCTGGGGGTAAAGTATTGCCCCGCCCCAGACTTTTTCTCTTCAGCATTTTTTTGCAGCAGGCCCTCATAGAGGTCGCCTAGGCCCTCTTCCTTGGCCGAGTACCAATCTAGCCCGTCAATGCTGGTCACGAGCTTTTTGAGGATGCGGGGCTGTTTGATAGCGGTCTGGGCATTGGCAAAAATCGCCTGCACCCGCCGCCGCGAGGCATCTTGCCCCAGCTCCAACAGCATGGCCCGATAAAAGTTCAACTGATCCAGCCCATCAAGCCGGGTGAGATCGTCCCAACGCTTGCCCTCCGGTAGCTGGGTGTCCTCTGTTCCGGTCTCCTGCATCATCTTGAGAAACAGCAGGTAGGTTAGCTCGGTGACGTATTGCAGATAGCTGATGCCGTCATCCCGCAGGACATGGCACAGGTTCCACAGCTTTTGCACAATATCGGAGGTAGCGTTCATGGGCGTTTAATCAAACCAATTTTCGAGCGACAGGTCTTGAAACATTTCAAAGTCAGTGACGTTGCGCGTTACCAGGGTCAGGCGATTGACCGCAGCAATGGCCGCAATTTGGCCATCTAAGTAGGGTGGGGTTCTCCCCTGCTGGGTAAGGCGTTGACGCTCAACGGCGTGCCAGCTTGCCGCTTGATCGTCGTAGGGCAGAATGGGCAGCAACGCCTCAACCTGTTGCCGGAGGTACAGCTCAATCCGCTGCTTTTTGGCCGACTCAGGCAGCTTGTAGCAGCCATATTTCATCTCGTGGTAGGTCACAGAGGCAATCGCCACCGCCCCCCCATGCATCCTCAGCAGCCGCAAGACCTGGGAATTGGGGCGGGGCTTGAGCGGTTCTGACACCACGTTGGTATCCAGCAAAAACCGAGGCCCCATCACAACTCAACCTCTCGCGCCGGAGATTTATCGCGGACGTTAAAAATTTCGTCGATCTCCTCATCCTCAAACCAGGGCTGCCCTTCGATGTACTGCTGGCGGAATGCGAGCACCGCCTCGCCAAAGTTTTGCGGCACCTTCGACAACCGCCTGTACTCATCCATCGACAAAATCACCGCGACGGGCTCTCCTCGGCGGGTAATTTCTACCGACTGCCCTTCCTCCGCCGAGCGAATGATCTGGGTGAGTTTGTCTTTCGCCTGCGCGATAGAGTACTGCGTCATGGCCCCTCCTGCCGATATGGCTATGGATATGGCCATTTTACGCCAATAGCTAGGCTAAGGCGAAAACTCTCCAGAGCAGCCTATTGACATTGCGAGCAATGAAAGGTTGAACCAGTAGCTACGCACCTCGAAAACCCAGCGTTGTTCTAGCGGTTTCAACAAACATGCTTAGAACCCTTGCAATATTTATGCCTCAAGCAGCAACTACTCCCTTAGCGGAGCGGATCCCCTGAATGCTAGGGAGAAGGGATGCTTCTAGAAAGCCCATCTTGCTTGGTTTGACTCCTCGCTGTTCGGTTCCACCGAATGCGCTGCTTTATGGAGAGCAGCTAGCTAAAGTCTTGGAACTTTAGCAGCCGCGAGCTTGAGGCATAAATATTTCAAGCCTTCTCGCTTTGTTCATTGAACCTTTAGGTAACGTCCCAGCCCCCATCCTTTGTGTGGGCTGATTTGGGCCACTCATGGCGCGTAACGTAAACGTTACAATAGTATGAATCGTCATGCCTAAACTGCCAAAGTTCAAGAACCCCAACTTGCTGCGTCAAGCTCTGACCCATCGTTCTTTACCCAATCACAATGAGCGCTTAGAGTTCATTGGGGATGGCATTCTCCAGGGGGTAATCACAGCCATCCTGAGCAAGCGCTATCCCACCTATGACGAGGGTCAACTAACCCAGGTGCGCTCAACGTTGGTTAGTAATCAAGCGCTGGCCAAAGTCGCTAAGGGCATGAACCTTGGTTCACGGCTTTACCTGGCTGAAAATGCCGTGCGACAAGGATGCCGGAAGAGCGAGAAGGTTCTCAGCGGGGCTGTTGAAGCCTTAATTGCGGCTTACTTCCAAGATTCTGGCGACAACTATGTCAAGGTTGAGACGTTTGTCCGACAACTGCTGAATCTCTAGCGCTACCCCGCATCTGGCCAGATCGCGCTGTTGATCTGGGCCAGGAGGGCTTCTAGCTGGTGGTTAAACACCTTGTCGATGCGCTTAAAACCGCCTTGGGCCTTGAATTGTCCTTGGTCTAGGGCGGCTTTATCCACCACGGTTTCTTTCTTTAGCTGCTGGCCAATGCGCTCTAGCCATTGCCTTTGGGGGGCTGTCCAGGGTTGGCTAGAGAGAATCTTCTTCATCGCCCGATCCACCCGTTCCCCGTAGGGCACCAGGGCATCCCCCAGGGCCGCTTGCCGAATGTAGCCCACAATCGAGGCGGCAATGTCTTCATTGGTTGCATCTCGCCAGGCCGACCGCAGCATCACTTCTGAATAGCCCGCCCCATCCAGGGCCGCCCGCAGTTCCTTCAGTTGGGCACGGGTGAGGTCTCGCGGACGTTGGGTGACGACAAGCAGGGCCGGAATTTGGTTCAAGTTTGTCTCAATAAAGCGCTTGAACCCGTCTAGATAATCCTCTGGCCTGCCGTAGGCGACTCCGACTTCCGAAACCCCATAGCCCCGCTCCACCCGCCGCAACTCGTCGGCATGGTACGACACCAGCATCGGCTGGCTACCCCCCTCCCGTCGATCCAGAATCTCGGCGATGTCCCGGCGCTGCTTCAGCCATGCGGCGGCTTCACCGGGGTGGCTCTGGCGCAAATGTTTTACCACCTCATCCACTGACATCCCCGCCAGACCTTCTAGGGTGTCTCGACTGGTGTCGCTCAGGTGCCGACGCTTCCGCTGTAGCTTCGCCGTAATCTGATCCAGGATTTCTGTCATCGCTTGGGGGTCGCTCACGGTTTCTAGTTCATCGATGAGCTGGGTGAAGGAAATCTGCGGATTCACCACTACTGGCTTCATATCCGACACGGCGGCCAGGGTTTCGTACAGGTTCACCGCATCAAAAATCTGAAAGACCTCTTTGCCGATGTCGTCACAGCGTCGCGTTGCCCGCCCTAGCATCTGGGCATAGAGAATCCGTGACTTCACCCGCCGCAGAAACACCAGATTGCAGATGGCAGGCACATCAATGCCCGTGGTCAGCAGGTCTACCGTCACCGCCACCTTGGGGCTGACTTCATTTTTGTAGCGGCGAATTTGCTCTAAAGGCTTATCGACTGAACCTGTGATAATCGCAACACTATCGTCTTCAATGTCTTCATACCGCTCCTGAAACGCTTTCTTCAGAAGCTTGGTGACCATATCGGCATGGTCATTATTGACGCAGAAGATCAGCGTTTTCCCCGGTAGAGTCGGGTCAATGTGGTTGACCAACTCCTCGCAGACCACCCGGTTAAACTCCTCGGTAATGACCCGCCGATTGAACTGCTCCACATCGATCTGAATTTCATCGGGAGCGTGTACCAGGTCAAGCTGGCCAGTTTTCGGGTCGTAGTAGGCCACATCGTCGCCCGGTTGCCAGGTAATGCCGTCTTCCGCCAGGGCCGTAATGATGCGGTGGGGCGGCTCATGGTCAATCAACCAGCCGTCGATCACCGCTTCCCGATAGCTGTAGGTGAATACCGGATCACCAAAAATCTCGGTGGTGTGTAGGGCGGGGGTGGCCGTCAGTCCCACCTTCACCGCGTCAAAGTAGTCCAGCACCCGTCGATACTTCGAGACATAGTCGTTGAAGTCTCGAAAGGTGAGTTCGCTGTCGCTCAGTTCCCGGTCTAGCAGATAGCCCCGGTGGCACTCGTCTACCACAATGCAGTCATACTGGTCGGTAGTGATGGGAGAGCTGTCATCGCTGGGATACAGCAGCCGCTTCACAAAGCTTTGCACCGTGGCGATGTGGACTTTGGTATCTCGGTCGGGGGCAGTATCCTTCAGCTCCTTGATGTCGAAGATGTCGGCAAAGGTTTGCAGGCTCTCCATGCGGGTATCTTTAAAAGCATTGGAAGCCTGCTCCCCCAGGGCGCTGCGATCTACCAAAAACAAAATGCGCCGGAACCGCTTCGTCTTCAGCAAACGATAGACCAGGGCAATGCAGGTTTTGGTTTTGCCCGTGCCCGTGGCCATGGCCAACAAAATTTCTCGCTGATTCCGGGCCAGCGCCGATTCCACCGCCTGGATGGCTTGGGTCTGGTGCTCCCATAGCCCAAAATCATAGTTGAAGGGCTCAGTCTCCAGGCGAGCGCTGGCCTCGTCCAGGTCATTGGCAAGGGAATCCACCAGCCCCGCTGGACTATACCAACTGCCGATGGCCCGCCGCAGGTTGCCCGGTCGCCGCAGGTCACAGAACCAGATGCCGCTCTTGGTCTCCAACTGCTTCAGGTAGGGTCGGCCATTGGTGGCAAACACAAAGGGCACCCGGTACTCGCCCCAAGGGCCACCGGGCAGGGTTTCATCCCCTTTGATAATGTAGCCCCGGCTGTAGCGCTTGGCCTGGTCGATGGCTCCGTAGACATCCTTTCGCTGCCGCTTGGCCTCAACCACAGCGACGGCTTGCAGTCCTACAAACAGGGCATAATCTGCTCGACCGTCAACAGTGGGCCATTCTGCAATCGCCAAATTGCGGTGCTTCTGCGGTCTGGTGCCCTTGGCATAGGTCAGCTCCTCTGAGTCCACCTCCCAACCAGCGGCCCGTAGTTGGGCATCAATCAGGCGACGAGTCTCTGTCTCATCTAGATCTAGGTGCTGCTCGGATTCCTGGGCCTGGGCAATGGTGTTTTGCAGAACCTGGGCGGGTTGCTGGGCAGCGGCGGTCTGTAGCGCGATTAATCGTTCCTGGGCTGCTGCCGCCTCGACCTCTGCCGACTCCATCAGAGTCTCGGCCAACTGCCGCAGTTCCGATTCCTCTGCCGCTACCGCCTGAGCCGCTTCCGCTGCCGTCTGATACTGGGCAACCTCCTCCTGGTAGCGCTGCACTTCAGCCCGCAAGCGCTCCATTTCCTGGCGCATCGTCTCCGATTCCTGCACCGGATCCGGGGGCGGTACAAAAGGCCCTGGCCGGAAGTTGTGATCGCCAAAGGTGCGATGGAACCAAATACCCAGCTTGCGAGCAAACTTCAGGGTATCGAGGGCGGCGCGGTGGGTGCCCACCCTGTCGTGGGTGGCACGGTTACCCACCACCCGAATTTCGTTGAAAACCTCATAGACCTCGCCTCGAACGATGCCACGATCCCGCAACCGCAGCAGCAGGTCTAACTGAGATTCCCGCTCATCTCCTGACTGCCTGACACATCTTTATGCCGCCTCCCAGGGGGGCAATTGACATCGTATGGACTGGATCCTAGAGAACCAGATGCGGTCATAGTACTGGTCTTCGGCGTTTTTAGAGGCAAAGCAGGGTTCAGGGTCAACGGTGAGCAGGGGGATGGGTTGGAGCAACGGACGCCCTTTGTTGACGGCACCCTTGAGCCAGCGGAGG
>NZ_JACJRS010000138.1 GCF_014697375.1 Phormidium sp. FACHB-1136 | reverse complement strand
TGCTTCTGAAGCTCTTGCTTTTCCTCTGACGTTAGATAGTTTCTGACTCCCATGGCTTATTCCAGAATTTTAATGTATTATACGCAGTTTAGATGACTAACAGCTTAGGTACAGGAATGATCGTCCTAGCTGCTTATCTTCGCAAGAGAAGACTCGATAAACAGGCTTTTCTGTCACTGATCACTCCTGTCTTAGCTGCTGTGATCTTTTTTATTTTTAGTATACCCTACTATGCTTATGATTCACAACGACAATCTCGTCGGGCAGATGAATCTGAAGCCATGACGTATATGGGCGCAATCAACCGAGGCCAGCAAGCTTTTAGGTTGGAAAACGACACCTTCGCAGAGAGTATTGATCAGCTTGACTTAGGTCTTCGTTCTCAAACCGAAGATTATGAATACGAGATAACGATTTCAGATGATGATATGACGGCGGTGACAGCCGTTCCTAAAAACGGAAGTCGTAGCAGTTTTGTAGGAGCAGTTTTTGTTGTTGGAGATGGAAATGAAATAGGTACCACTCGATCTATCGCGTGTAAAAGTGATCAGCCCTCCCAATCAGCACCATCATTACCATCCATGACTGAAGGTGGCCAGATACAGTGTGCCTCAGGCTCCTCTGAGAATTAACTCAATCAAAAGGTTATGTACTATGTCTGCGCATCAACTCGACATTATTTCTCAAGCACAGCAAGGTAATCCTAGAGCACTTTCGGATCTTCTCAATCGAGCACTGTCCCCTAAAAATATAAAAACTAGGGCAAAGCTCACTCAAAATCGATTAACTATTTTTGCGGAGGGACATGAAATCCCCAGCCAAGAGTCTTTAGTTGGCGTCATCAAGCGAGGCATCAGCGATCTAGGCGTTGATTGCTTAGTCAGCATAAAAATCTATGGTAAAAATGCTAATTCAAACGAGGAAGGTTGGGTTGATGAAATCTTTCTAAAAGATGCTCCTGATCAGCAAAGCGCTTCTATACCCCAGTCAAAATCTAATGGATTTGACTGGGATAAAATACGGCAACAAGTTCTTAAATCGAGTCAGACTGGAATACTTCATGCCCGTAAATTGGTATCTGACAAGCGATTTATCATTGGATCAGTTGCATTTGTACTATTAGCACTACTCACGACAGGTGGAATCATTGGGTTTGATATTGCCAAAACCCGTATTAATGATGGCAAAGCCATGGCAGAGGCTCAAGCCCTAGTTGCTGAAGCTAATGTCTCTAATGCTGCGGGTTTAGAGGCGCTAAACACGGCGTCTGAGAAACTCAGAGAGGCGAGGGAGATTTTACGAGGCATAGAAGATACTCGCGGCTCTCGCTATGCTGCTGCTCAGGCCGAGCTAGCCCAGGTACGCGAATCTCTAAGTACTGTGGAGAGCCGCATTGAAGCGGAGGAATCCGCCGTCTCCAACTGGCAAGAAGGGCAAACGCTAGCTCGACAGGCTATTCAATATGTGAATAGTCCTCCCTATCCGCTGGAGGAATGGCAGAAAGCTAAGGATGACTTAAGCAATGCCATCGCCATGATTGGGTCTATTCCCCAGGGTAGTGTCTATGCCGATCAGGCCAGGGCAGCCTTAGTTGAGTATCGAGAGAAGCTTGCCTGGATCGAGCAGGGCATGACCAATGAACAAACAGCTATGGATGTGTTGGCGACGGGTGATACCCTCGCCCGCCAAGCCTATGACTCTACAAATGGCAAATATCGATTCCAGGCATCGGAATTAACCCAGGCAAAATCACTTTGGCAGAAAGCGATTGAGCACACCAAAACAGTACCTCCTACCAGTAATGCCTATCGCCAAATCTCAGATCGCATTAGCCTTTACACGACTAATATCAACAAAATCGATGATGGCATCAGAGAAGTCAACGATTGTTGGTCACAATCCTATGCCAGCGAGAGCTTCTGCAATTCCGTCTACCTCTCGCTCTCGAATCCATCCTCTAGCCTGAGATGACTTGTAGAACGGCCCAGCTTAATTAGCCTTCCCGTGCTGGGCGGCTACCCCCCCCACCTAGCGACCTAACCATAACGGAGTGGCAACGGATATATGAGCTAAATGTGGGGATCTGACAGGTATCTAGGGCATCCTTAGAAGGAGTCTCAGATCCCCCTTTTTGCTTCAGCGTTGTTGACTTTGCCATGCTGCTATCTGTCTTTGATACCTGTGTTCCCAGAGATGAAATCCGATCTGGGGATCTTTCCCTGGATTTATTTGCCGCCAAGCTGCGGCCTGTGGTGGAAGGGAAGGCTCCCCGGATTTACCAGCAGCCTGATCTGTTCCTGGCCAATACGTTTCCGACCGATGGCCTGAAGACGCTGATTACCGAGGTGTTTGGGCGATTGACGGGGCAGCTCATTGGCTCTCCGGTGATTCGGCTAGAGACTAGCTTTGGGGGTGGTAAAACCCACGATGAGATTGCCCTGTGGCACCTGGCCAAACACGGACGGCAGATCGACGGATTAAACCGCTTTGTGGATGACCTGTCGCTGATTCCAGATCGTCCCATTCAGGTGGCGGCGATAGATGGGCGTGACCTTGACCCAGAGAGCGGGGTCTATCACCCGGAAACGGGCATCACCACCTATACCCTGTGGGGGGAGATGGCCTACCAAATTGGCGGCATTGAGGGCTACCAACTGCTGCGGGGGGCCGACGAAAACCGCATTAGCCCCGGCACATCGGTGATTGACCGTTTGGTGGGCAAAGAGCCAACCCTGATTATTCTGGACGAGATTGCCCGTCACCTGCGGGCGGCCAAGGCCAAAACCGTGGGGCAGAGTACCTTGGCGGAGCAGGTGGTGGCCTTTTTGTTCTCGCTGATGGATCAGGCGGCGTCCTGCAACAACCTGGTGTTTGTCTATTCCCTAGCCTCCGAGTCCGATACCTTTGCCAAGGAAACGGCAGAGATGCAGCAGGAGTTGATGCGGGCCTCGGCGCGGCAGGAGCGGGTGCTGAGTCCTAGTACCGACATTGAGATCTACAACATCGTGCGCCAGCGGTTGTTTAGCAGCATCAGCGCCGAGGCGGCGGAGAAGTCGGCGGAAGAGTACCTCCAGGCGTTTCGAGCCAGCCGAGTGAACCTGCCCGACGGCTGTAAGGATGCCACCTACGCCCAGGCCATTGAAAATAGCTATCCCTTCCACCCCGAACTGTTTAACCTGCTGACTAAGAAGATTGCCTCGATTCCTGAATTTCAGCGTACTAGGGGAGCGCTGCGGCTGTTTGCGCGGCTGGTGCGTTACTTGTGGCAACACCAAGATACTCGGATGCCGATGATCCATCCTCACCATCTGCCTGTAGGGATGGAAGAAGAAATCACCAGCGACCTCACCTCACGGCTTCAGCGGCCCCAGATGCGTCTCCCCATTGCAGCCGACATTTATAACCCCAATGGTCGAGAGGCCCATGCCCAACTACAAGACCAAGAATGGCTAAGCGCGGGCAAGCCCCCCTTTTCCACCTGGGTGGGGCGCACGGTGTTTATCCATTCCCTCACCCAAGGAATTTCATCGGGGATTCGGCGGGCCGAGTTGAACCTATCGCTACTCACCCCAGGGCTAGACATTGGCTTTGTGGATCGTGCCCTGGAGCGGCTGAGTGGTGTGGCTTGGTACCTGGATGTAGACCCGATTACCTCCATTGCCCGGTTCAAGGAAGAGCCTTCCATTAACAAAATCATTGCCGAGGAGAAGGAGCAGATTGGCCTGACCGAGGCCAAGGAAGAACTGCGGACCCGACGCGATACCATCTTTGCCACCAAGTTCTTTCAACTGGTGTCTAGCCCCGACGGTGCCCACGATGTGGATGACGATCCCAGCACCCTGGCCCTGTGTGTGATTGACTTCAACGAGGCCAAGATTAGCCGCTCCACCGATGGCCCACCGCCGCTCGTCGAGCAAATCTTTAATAACACGGGCGAGTCGGGCAAGTTCCGTACCTTCCGTAATCGGCTCCTGTTCTTGCTGGTCAATGACCAAGAGCTAGACCGGGCGATCGACATTACCCGCGAATACAAGGCGGTGCGGGCCATTCTGCGGAGCCAACACCGCATGGATGACCTGTCTCAAAGTCAGCAAGACCAAATCAAACAAAAGGAAGGAGAGCTGGATCTGGCGGTACGTATCGCCCTCACCAACGCCTACCGCCACCTGTTCTACCCCATGAACGACCCAGTCAAAGCGCCCAAGGGGTTGATGCACTATCCCCTACCTGCCCAGGATGCCAGTACCGTTAAGGGCAACCGCAACCAGCAGGATGTGGTGCTGAAGGCCTTGAAGGACTGCGCCAAGGTGCGGGGAGAAGACGCAGCGGCCTATGCCCCCGCCTACCTTCTGCAAAAGGTGTGGCCACCGGGCATTGACCACTGGACAACCAAGGCATTGCGGGAGCAGTTTGCCAAAGACCTCAGCCTGAATATTTTGCTCGATGCCGAGGTGGCCAAGCTGCGGGACACCCTTCGGCGTGGGGTGCAGGAGGGCCAGTGGGATATGAAGGTGGGCGAACGGCTTTATATCAAAGCAGACAGCCCCCTTTCCCTGCCGGATACCATCGAGTTTTCTGACCGGATGGAACTCTATCGGCGGGGTATCCTCAAGCCACCGGATCCGAGGGTGATTGAGCTAGATGCCCAGGTGTTGGCTGGGGGTGGAGAGGAACGCACAGCCCAGGTGCGCTGGCGAGCTAAAGAAGCGTTGAAGGTCAGTCTGTACCAGGACGGGAATCTCATTCAGCGCGAGTTTCTCCCGTCAGATTCCTACGAAGCTCAAATTACCCGCACCACTCAGTTTCGTCTGGTGGCCGACTATGGCGACGGCGAAGTGGCTGAGGCAAGCTGTAACGCTGTCATTGCTGCCTCGCCGGGTGGGGGTACGACCAATGGTAAAGAGGGTCAAGGAAGCTATGGTAGAGGCTTGCTACTCGATAAGCCCACCGAGAAAGATGATCTAGAAGGTAGCCCCAGCAAGGTGTTCAATGACCTCACCGATTGGACTACCGACAAGCAAGTTCGTGTCATCACTGAAATGACCCTAACTGTTGCCGACATAACGGACTACCGCAAGATGGGCACCACCCTGCCGCTGCTGGTGCGTTATCCGCTAGAGGTAGATCAGTTCATTACCATCCAGACGGGACAGCAGTTTATCCGGCTGGAGTACCAGGGCGATGTGAAGGGCTTTCAGAGCTTCTTCAGTACCATCAATGGCTTGCTCAACCAGCCCAATGTGCAAGCCAGCCTGAATCTGACTCTCAAATTCAGGTTTGCCCCACCGATAGCCCCCAATAGCCCAGACCTAAAAGCCTTGCAGCAGGCGCTAAGCCGTAACCCGGTAGAGCGGATGAATCTCCATGTCCGAGTGGCGTATTGAGACGCGGGGAGGGGGAGAAACGGGGACGCGGAGAGGGGAAGATAGGGAGATAGGGGGAGAGGGCGATGGGGAGTATTCGGACGTTTAAGGAATTGAGGGTTTGGCAGGGGGCGATGGCGGTGGCGATGGAGATTTTTGAGTTGACGAAACGCTTTCCCATAGAAGAGCGGTATTCTTTGACTGACCAGATTCGCCGTTCCTCCAGGTCGGTTGCGGCCAATATTTCGGAAGGATGGCGGAAACGACGATACCCTGCCGCCTTTGTCAGCAAGCTTAGTGATGCAGAAAGCGAAGCGGCTGAAACCCAAACCTGGCTAGAAATCGCCCGACGCTGTCAATATTTGACGGATGCCCAGGCCGAACGCCTAGACCAACAATGTGAAGAAATCCTGAGTCAGCTTGTTGTTATGATCTCCAAGCCAGAACAATGGGCCATCCGCCCCACCCCCTCACCCAAACCCACCCACCATCCCTAACAGGCTCCCCTCTTCGCGTCCCCCTCTCTCCGCGTCTCCCCTTCCCCCATCTCGACCATGCAAGAGTTCCAACTTCGCGTCGTCCCCCTGAGCAACAACGACTTTGCCCTGGAGCTGTACCAGTGTGCCTATAAAAAGGCGGGGGAGAAGAAGCGCCCAGCGGCTAAGCGAGTGGGGCGGCTGAAGGGGGCACCCCTCGTTCAGGCGCGGCAGGCCATTTACCAAGCCCTGAAGGCCAACAACTATGACCCCAAGACCCTCAGCCACAAGCGGCAGGCTCCCTATGTGTTGAGTGAGGAGTCGGGGGTGAATTTGGCTTTGCTGTTCCAGGCGTTGCAGCCCTTATCGAAGCCGGAGCGAATCGCCAATGTGACCGAGGGCATTACGGCCATGAGTAATGAGGAGGCGCACTACTGGTTTGGTAAAGTGAGCAATGGCAAGAAGCGTCCAGCCCTGAAGGCCATGCGGGTTCTGTTGGGGGATTAGACGTTGAAGCTACCCTATGGAGATGCGGCTGATCCGGAGCAGATTGTAGAGAAACTAGAGACCTATGCCCTGGACGTTAACCACTCTAGTGGGAAACACAAGGCTAGATTGTTTCGGTCAAAATTAGGAATTACCCTGGACAATAAGACCATGCTGGTTGAAGCGCTGCTTGTGGCGGCGGCGACCGAACCCGCATTTCTCACAACGTCTGACCTATATGGACAACGCTACGTGATCGATTTCTCGATGACGACAGCGGTTGGAACTTCAATGGTACGGAGTGCTTGGATTATTCAGCCCGGTAAGGCTTATCCACGACTGACCAGTGTTTATCCGATTTAAGGAAGGAGGCGCTATGGAAACGATTCATCTCCATGACATGGTGGCCCTGATGGAAGATACTCCGGCACAGCGTTTTCCCTTTGGCGGGCAGATTCTACTGCGGCGAGGGCAGGTGGGTACGGTGGTGGAAGAGCTAGGCGATGGCGGGGCCTTTGAAATTGAGTTCTCTCGTCCTGACGGCCAAGCCTATGCCATGGTGGCGATTAGGGCGGAACAACTTTTGCCCTTGTATTACGAGCCTGTGGAGCTGGCTGCTGCAAGCTGATCGAGACTCTACTTAACAAAGGTGGTCTGAGGGATGAAACTTGCTGATCTAGATGCCCATACGTTAGAGGCCATTAAGGCAGTTCGGTGGGATCGCATCATCGAAAAACATGAGGGGCCATATACCTGGGCCTCGACCCTGGAATGGTATGACCCAGAATTTATGATGATTGAGGGTCGGGCCGTGTTGCTGCCTGTGGAGCAATCCCGCCACGGCAACATCACGATTCTCCGCACGATCTGGAGTGCAGACGGCCACTCTCTGACGCTATTTTTGAAGGACACCACCTACGGCGACGACTGGTTTATGAGTGGGTATATGGCCGTGTGTGACCGCATGGCCGATCACGATTTTTATCTGGCGATTCTCTACCATGAGTGGTTCATTATTGAGCCACCGATTACCCTGAAGGTTTAAACCCATGATTACCCCTGATGGATTAGATCGCATTCTTGCGTTTATGCCAATGTTTGAGCGCCCACCCAGCAGTCTGTATGAGGTGCGTCCAGATTTGAGCATGATGGATCCCTATATTTACTCTCCAGAATTTACCCAGTTCATACAGGCACTTTACCGTGAGAACTTAGTGATTGATTTCAACTGGGTTGCCTGGAAAGATGAGGCTAACAGATACTTTGAGAATCCAACAGAGCTTGAGTCAGCCGATTTAGAGACTCTCCAGAAATTGATCACAACCCATGTCCGTGCGGATCGGTTCAATAGTGGGCATCTGGCCCAGATGGTTGAGAATGGACAGATATTGGCAATTCTAAAGCGCTTAGCAATGATTCGCGGACAGATGGAAGATTGTGGCGCAGATATAAAACAGCGAATTCAAGTTATCCAAGGCGATATTACGCATCAGCAGGTCGATGCAATCGTCAACGCCGCCAACGAGTCGCTGTTGGGCGGAGGTGGCGTGGATGGCGCTATCCACCGGGCGGCGGGGCCTGAACTGTTGGCAGAATGCCGAGCCCTGGGAGGGTGCCCTACGGGAGAGGCCAAAATTACGCAGGGGTATGATCTGCCTGCCCAATGGGTCATTCACACGGTGGGGCCGATCTGGCAGGGTGGGCACCGAGGTGAGGATGAACGGTTAGCCGATTGTTACCGGAATAGCCTAGCTCTGGCTGTTGCCCACAACATTCGTACCCTTGCCTTTCCTGCTATCAGCACAGGGGTCTATGGGTTCCCGCTAGAGCGGGCTACAGGCATTGCCCTGGCTGAAGTAAAGGCTTTTCTGAGCCGCTCAGATGCGGTGGAAGCGGTTAGATTTGTCTGCTTTGGCAACGAGGCTTATCAGATTTATCACGCCATGCTCTCGACGCTGTAAGCAAACAAGGGGTAAGGCGCTAGCCAAGCCAGCCTTGACCTTTTAGGTGGTTCCAGGCCAGGGTGAGGGGCCAGGGCTGTTAAGCAATATCTGCTAAGGCGGAGCAGATTTTCTTTGCTTCGTACAATGGGATGAGCCATGGAGCTTCAAGCATGACCGAACCAACGCCCAAACCCACTCGCCCTGCCGTCTTTATCGAAAAAATCTTCCCGGTGACGCTGCTGAACCAGCAGGTGTATTACGAGCATGGGGGCAACCCGTTTAAGGGGCTGCATCGGTGGTATTCGCGCAAGCCGTTGTCGTTTAGTCGGGCGAGTGTGTTGGGGTCGCTGTTGCCGGATACGGTGACGGTGGAGGAGTTTGAGTATTTGCTGGGGTTGGATCGGGCGAGGCCGGAGGAGCATGAGCTACACCGAATGCAGCGCTGGGGCCGAACGAAGCTCTACAAGACGCCGCCCAGCCCGGAGCGGATTAAGCAGGTGCATGATCTGTGTGAGCAGACCTGGGGCACGCGCACACCGACGGTGCTGGATGCGTTTGCGGGGGGTGGCAGTATTCCGTTTGAGGCGGTGCGGTATGGGCTGAATGTGCTGGCGAGCGACCTAAACCCGGTGGCGGTGGTGACGATGAAGGCGGCGATGGAGTACCCGCTAAAGTTTGGGCCAGATTTGCAGCATGAGATTGATAAGTGGGTGAAGTGGGTTGGCGATGAGGCAGAAAAGCGGTTAGCGGAGTTTTTTCCGTCGCAGGAGGGGGAGACGGTTCAGAACTATTTGTGGGCGCATACGGTGGTGTGTCCGAGTTGTGAATCAGTGGTGCCGTTGAGTCCGAATTGGTGGCTGTATAAGCGACCGGAAAAGCAGAATTTGCATAAGTGGTGTGCGGTAAGGCCAATCCCTAATTTGGCAGAGAAGCGAGTGGATTTTGAGTTAGTAAAGGGAGCAAAAGGCAAAGGATCCACTATTCAAACAGGACAAGATGCATACGATCCGAATTCTACAGTCACACTGAGAGAAGGAGAGGGGAAATGTCCTAATTGTGATGAATTAATTGACGAAAAAGTTATTTGTTCACAAGCAAAGTCAGAAGGATTTGGATTTCAGCTATATGCGATTTATATCCGAGACGAAAAAGGAGACATAAATTTTAGACTCCCTTTTGCCAGGGATTTTGAGGCGTTTGAAAAGGCTTCCGAGGATTTAGGTTATCTTCGCCTTGATCCTGTTTTCTCATTATCTATCCCAAGTTCTAAAGTTTTTGCAGGCGACAAAACAGATGAATTACTAAATAGAGGGATTGACTATTGGGACAAAATCTTTAATCCTCGTCAACTTTTAACAGTCTCAACTTATCATTTCTTGATTCAAGGTATAAAAGAAAAGATAATAACAAGTTATCAAAGTGATCATGCAAGTGCGATTCTCATATATTTGGCATTTATCTTAGATCAGTGTATTGACAAGAATTGCCGCCTTACCAATTATGATTCAAGCAGAGCTAATGTAGCAAGAGCAACAGCTCAACATGCCTTTGGCTTTATGTGGAATTATCCAGAAGTGTCTGGAGCAGGAAGATTATGGAATTCATGTGCTAAGAAGGTTTTTGGCAATTTTCAAAGCCTTTGCTCCTACTTGGGAAAAACAAATAAACAATTGCTTTCATCCGATGAAGTAATGCCTGAAAATCTAGTTTTTAGTTGCTCTCCTGCTAGTAGCTTATTTTCTATTACTGATTTATCGGTAGATGCGGTTGTGACAGATCCTCCTTACTATAAAACCATTCAATATGCTGAACTGTCTGATTTCTTTTATGTTTGGCAAAAAGGCATATTAAGTGATATTTTTCCTGATTTTTTTTGGATGGAATTAACTGATAAAAATCAGGAAGCGGTTACTAATATTTCCCGTTTTCGAAATATGAACGGAAATCCAGAAGAACTTGCTGACCGCGACTACGAAGCCAAAATGGCTCTCGCCTTTGCCGAATACTTCCGCGTCCTCCGCGACGACGGCGTGATGACCGTCCAGTTCAACCACAAAGACTCCGGTGCCTGGGACGTGTTGGCCAAATCCCTCATCGACGCAGGCTTTGAAATCACCGCCAGTTGGGCCGTTAGCACCGAAAACCCGCA
>NZ_JACJRS010000137.1 GCF_014697375.1 Phormidium sp. FACHB-1136 | reverse complement strand
ACGCCAAGGCCTTGAGGTGTCGCAGATCCCGACGATGGCTATATTGACGCAGCAAGGACAGCACTTGATCATAGAGACAGGTGGTGGCTGGCATGGCAAAGACCCTGAGATATGCAATTCCAGCGTCTCATGTCACCTCACCTTTTCCCCCTCGCAGCACGAGGTTTCAAGCCTTTCACCCACTTCTGTCAGGCAGTCAGGTGGGAATTTCTTACTATGGTCGTACCTATCAAGAAGGCAAAAAAATTGGCTGGAAAGATGGAGTCCGGGCCATTTACTGTATTCTTAGATACAACCTCGTCAAGTAAGCTGATGAGAATCTAGCTTTGAACAGCTAAAGGGGGGGACTTTTAAGCTGATGCACATTACATTACATTACATTTTCCTTATATTTCCTTATGCTTCTGATCTTACGATCCCAGCTAATGACAAGTTGTCCCTCGTTCAACAGGTTATAGACAAGCGCTTCTAGATCTTCATCGATTCAAGTAAAGGAGCATCCGATTAGATCGGCGATCTCTTACTGAGTCCTACCATCCTTGCGTAATAGCAATATCAAAATTCACTCTCGAAGGTCAGGATGATCATGGAATTTCAACGGCTTCTGAAGTTCTTGCTTTGCCTCTGGCGTTAGATAGTTTTTGAATCCCATGGCTTATTGCGGAAGTTTAATGTATTATACGCAGCTTATAGCGGTTCTCGATTCAGTCAGGCACAAGCTTGTTTAGCTTCAGATCTCCCCAGTTTATTGCTGTAGAAGATTCGCCTTGTACTCCCCATTAAAATAGGGCTGGGGGGATCTTAGCGATATCCTTCATTCGAGTGAAGCCCGCAATAGATGACTAACAGTTAATAAGCTATGATCCAAGCACTATGTAAATCTTGGCCCCTTGCTGATGCCTAGCCTATCGCTTCCCGTTAAAATCCAGTCTTCGCCGTTGTCGGTACCGGGGCGAGCCCTGGTGCCAGCGGTCTATTTGGTGGGGGCTGGCCCTGGCGATCCCGAACTTTTGACCATCAAGGCCCAGCGCATTATCAGTCAGGCCGATGTGATTCTCTATGCCAATTCCCTGGTTCCAACCCAAATTTTGGACTGGGCCAGACCCGATGCCGAACGCTTGGGGACCGCTAATCTGACCCTAGAACGCATCCTGCCGCTGATGATTGATCGGGTGCGGGCAGGGCAATCTGTAGTACGCATTCAGTCCGGCGATCCCAGCCTTTATAGCGCCATTCACGAGCAAATCCAGGCGCTCACCGAGGTGGATATTCCCTTTGAGGTGGTGCCGGGGATCAGTGCCTACCAGGCCGCTGCTGCCAAGCTGAATGCCGAACTTACTATTCCGGGGCTGGTGCAGTCGATTATTTTGACCCGCATTAGTGGCCGCACCCAGGTACCCGCCAGCGAGGATCTCGCCAGTATGGCCGCCCACAAAACCAGCCTGTGCCTCTACCTCAGTGCCCGCCATGTGGAAGCCGCCCAGGCTCAACTGATGCAGCACTACGAGGCCGATACCCCGGTGGCGATTTGCTTTCGGCTGGGCTGGCCCGATGAGCAAATTTGGCTGGTCCCCCTAGCGGAGATGGCCGCTGCCACCCAGGAACACGATCTGATTCGCACCACGCTCTATCTGATTAGCCCCGCCCTGCGTGGTGGCCAAGTCCGCTCCCGCCTCTACAACCCCGACCACACCCACTTGTTCCGCCCTCGGCCCCAGGATGCGGCGAACGGATAACCCCCTGATCGGGGAGAAAAAACTAGCTCCCCCTGAAATCAATCAGGCGGAGCTAGGGAAGATTAACCCATCCAGGGAATCGGAGGAGATCAAGCCACGATCATCAACGATTATCGACGCCGTGGGCAATCGCAAGGGTAGGGGCACTAGCTAGCGATGTAGCCGTGCATGGCCCCTTTGCGGCGGCGCAGGTGTTTGAGGGCTTGCTGTTCGAGCTGGCGTACCCGTTCGCGGCTGATGTTCATGCGGTTGCCCACCTTGGCCAGGGAGAGTTCGTTGCCGTCCTCTAGGCCGTAGCGCAGGGTAATCACTTCCTTTTGCTGGGGTGTCAGTTCCGACAGCAGGTTGCGAATGTCCTGCTTGAGGGATTCCTGGGCGGTGAAGGTTTCCGGCGAAATGCCGTCGTCCTCCAGCAGCTCTTGCAGCTCGGTGTCTTGGTTGTCGCCAATGCGCACATCCAGGGAAATGGGCTGGCGAGACAGCACCAAGAATTCCCGAATTTGAGTGGGATCAAGCTCTAGGGCTTCACCAATTTCGGCGGCGTTGGGGGCGCGACCCAGTTGTTGGGAGAGCTCCCGCTGCACCCGCTTAATTTTATTCAGCTTTTCGGTGATGTGGATGGGCAGCCGGATGGTGCGGGCCTGCTGGGCAATGGCGCGGGTAATGGCTTGGCGAATCCACCAGTAGGCATAGGTGGAAAACTTGTAGCCCTTGGTGGGGTCAAATTTTTCTACGCCTCGTTCCAAACCGAGGGTGCCCTCTTGGATTAAATCCAAAAACTCCAGGTTGCGCTTTTGATACTTCTTAGCGATGGCCACCACCAGGCGCAGATTGGCTTCGATCATTTTGTGCTTCGCCCGTTCGCCCAGGCGCAATTGCTTGGCCAACAGATCCGGGGTGATCTGTGCCGCCTCTGCCCACTCGCTACGGCTGGGTTCCCGTTCTAGGCTGGCGGTGAGGGATTCCTTCAGATCCAACAGCGCCATGTAGGTTTGCACCTGTTTGCCAAAGATAATTTCCTCTTCATGGGTCAACAGGGGAACCCGCCCGATCTCGTGGAGATAGGTGCGCACCGCATCGGCGCTGTAGAGGGGTTTGCTTTTTAAAGTACGGGTTTTGGTTTTCGTCATCGGTTGACCTCTCCTCCACTGACAATGCTGGTAACGCCCTGACTGACAAAATAAACAAAACTTGAGGGCAATTTGGGGTTTACAAACCCCGGTAAATTCGCTCTGGCACACAGGATGTAATCTTGATACCAGGCGTGTCTTTGAAATGGGTGCGTGGCCTAGCCCAACGCTGGACTATTCTCTGGGCTGTGATAACGACGGATCGAGGGAAAAGGTTCCCTCACCCAAACTTCGGCCAAATCTAGCGCTATCAGGATGGGTCAGGCGACAACCCGGCTTGTCTCAACGTCGCCCCTGGGTAGAAAGTTGGATGTTGTGCGAAAAACCTTGCTCGCAACGGGCTTTCCTACAAGAGGGTTCTTTTAATATTGGCCTCAGTAGATGGCCATGGCCATCGGCGTAAACTCGTAATCATTATGAGTTTCTCCTTCCAGCATATAACAACCGTTCTGTTGCGTAAAGAGCAAGGAATGCTTCACAAAACTTTAGGACGCATCGGATTCAGACTTTGTTTCCACGGCCAGAATATTCTCCAGCAAAGTTTTCCAAAGACTTAAGAATTGGCTAAACGTCCTTTTCCTCCCCTATTTACTGCTTCCCCTATTCAGCCCAGTCCTAGACCATGACTTTCCATCCTTCATTGTTCGTATTATCTAGGGATTCAACATCCCCTCCAAGGGGGATTTCCCCGTGGGAGAACCGTACCCAGTCCTCTCTGCTGAGGGGACAAAGGGGCCATGGCTGATGGGCCATACCCGACTTGGAAAAACACTTTATCAACCTGGTATTTCGGGGGAATGACGGTTTTGTGGCAACTCTGTGGCAAGGGAAAGTCGGGGGAGGTCGGAGAAGGCCGGGACACGCTTTTGCCTTTTCTGCCGTCCTGGGATAGCGTAGAAAGTCGTGCAATATCGGGAGATAGAACCCATGGGAACGGTGGCCGGAAAGGGAGACTTTAGCGCCAGTGGCTATGTGGGAGCGGCCATTATTCATCACCGCACGACCCTGTCCTTTCAGAATTTCAGCACCAGTGCCGAGGCGTTGCCCCTAGAGGCGCTGCTGACCATCAACGGCAATCTGGCCAAACGCCACATTCCCCTTGGCCCCATTCCCGCCGACCAAGCCGCCTTTGACCTGGCAGTTCCCGAAGGCACCGACATCAGCCTATTCAACACTGTGGTGATTCGCGCTGCCGATCCCGAACAATCTGAGACCATTGTGGGAACCGCCACCGTGCCCTAGCTCAGCTTTCATAGCCCAATGCTATCCCGCAAACGGTAGGGGCGAGGGTCCCTCGCCGGAATGACAGATCAGAACTCCGGTTTTTAGCCGCTGTGGTTAGGTCGTAGCGGGTTGGCCGAGGGTAGTGATGTAGATGACGGCCTCGTCGGCGGGAATGCCCAGTACCTCGTTGACTTGGTCATCGTAGAAGCCGCCAATGCCGCTAACCCCCAGGCCCAGGTAAATGGCGGCCAGGTTGAGGCGCTGGCCCAGGTGACCTGCATCCATGTGCAGATAGCGGTAGACTCGATCCCCGTAGGCGGCGGTGGCGGCTTTGAGATCGGCGGTGTGGAACAGCACGGCGGCGGCATCGCGGCCCAGCTCTTGGCCGAGGCAGAGGTAATGCAATTCGGGCCGAAACTGCTTGAACCGCACCTGGCGCAGTTCTTGGCTGCGGGGGGCGTAGTAGTAGCAGCCCGCCTCTAGGCCATCCACGCCGGAGATCGCCAAAAAGGTTTGCAACAGGCCCAGGTCGCCGTAGTCGGGATCGCCATCTAGCCCTTGATCCCGGTAGTGCTGGGGTTGGTAGGTGAAGTCGAGTAGGTGCTTCAGCGCCTCGAAGGAAATGTGCCCACCACTATACTGTCGGGTAGAGCGGCGTTTGAGGATGGTGTTCTCCAGGGAACTGAGATTATCGCCCCAGGGGATGGGGGTGGTTTGGGTGGACACCCGTAGGCAAAAGGGAAAATTGTACTTGTCCTCTAGGGGGCTGTCATCGTCGGCTTCGGGGGGATGGCGAGAGACCCAGTTGGGCGCATTGGTGGCATCCGCTAGATGGGTGGCCTGGTGGAAATACTGGAGTAACTGACCATCGGCAACCCGTGGGTAGGTGGTTTGGGTCGGGGCAACAAAGATGCTTTGGGTGGTGGCCAGGTTTTGCTCCACCGCCAGCAAGTCCGCCAGGGGCAGCACCGCCAAAACGCCCTCTTCGTCGGCATTGAGGTAGAGCAACTGGGCCATGGCCTGATCGGCAAAACTGGCGATCAGGTGGGGGCGATAGTCCGTCAGGGCGCTGGCCAGTTCGATATTGCCCAGCAGGTGCCCCGTATCGAGGCAAATGCGCCGATAGGCCCGATCCCGGTAGCGCCAAGCCGACCGATAGAACACCCCCGTTACGACCAGGGCCATTTGGGTGGAGGCTAGGGCTGGGTGCCAAAAACAGGCCCGTTGCAGGTTGCCCCAGGTATGGTCGTCCCAGTAGCGCCAGAGGCTATGGGTGCGGGCTTGGTAGTTGTATAACCCGGCGGGTAGTAGCTTGGTTCCCCGTGAGACCAGGTACACCTCCGCTGGGTAGAGCCCCCCAGCCGAGGGAGCCGACCGCAGATAAAAGACGTCTCCGGTGATGGTCGGGAATTTGGCTGTTAGCCCGTAGGCGTTAATCAACAGCCGCGACAGCCGCATCCAATCGTAGTCCTCGGATCGGGAAGGCGTCCAGGCGCTATCTAGGTAGGGCTTGAGATCGACTTCCACCCCCACCTGATAGGTCTTAAAGGGGACGGGCTGATGGGCATAGTCTAGGGGGTGGGCTTGCTGGGCCAGGGTATCGGGGTCGTACTTGGTGCGGTGGTGGTAGTGCTGGGCCAGCGAGGAGGGAAGGTCGGGCATAGCCAAGGAAGCGGGGCAGGTGCATTATGTTCAATTTAACCTAAGGATTCCTAAACCTACGGATAAACCTACGGATAAACCTACGGACTGCCAGCGAGGCATTTCGCCGCCTACCCCACAGATTCGCCGCCTACCCCACAGGGCGTTTGTTATTGGCATAGGCGTTGTACTCCTCGTGGGACAACACCCGCCAGGGCACCAGTTGGCCATCTTGTTCCCGGCACAGCAGCCGATAGCGGTGGCCCACGGGAATACGGATGACGGTGCGATCAAAAATCATGCGCTTGCCCTTCAGGGCTTTGAAATGCTGCCCTTGTTGGAGATCGTCGAGAATCAATCGAGCCTTGTCAACCACATGGCGCGGCAAGCCCCGCAGATCAATGGGATCATCGTCAAACTGGGCCTGCCAAGTCTGCTTTTGAGCTTGGCGCATGGCCTCCTGCGCTTGGGTTTGCGCAGCGGCGAGTGCCTCCTGCTCACAGCGATGACAGACTTGCCCCCGACCACGATGGCCACAGGGAAAAAGGTGCTGACGTTTTGCTTTAGCCATCGATAATATGCCACGGAACCGCCATAGGGAACGGGAGATCACATCTATGTCTCTCCAGTTCTAGTATCCCCTGGGATTTCCCCGATGTTGTGGAGATCTCCATCGCTGGAAAGGGCTGTTCTACCCCTCCGATCCCCAGATCCTAGGGCCATCAAGGCACTAAACCCAAGCTGGGGCAAAGCATCATTCATCGAATAAATGGTTAAGAAATGTAACGTTATCCTGTGTTTTTGCCTAGGGTTTCCCAAAATTTTTACCCCAAGCCTGCTGATGCCAAAGGTCTATGAATACAGGAGAATAAAGTAATTCAATTGGGGTGGGTCATCGTGGTCACCCGCCCATCCCGTCGTCCTGGTAGACGTAATGGCCCCGTCCTCCCTATCACCAACCCTCGCCACCCAGAGCGACCGCCTCCTGCGGGGGATTGCCATGGCCACCAATCGCCTGCTCACCACCACCGACCACCACCAGGGGGTGCAGGCGGCCCTCGATGCCCTCGGTGCGGCCACCGATGTGGATCGGATCTATATTTTTCAGCAGCATCCCCACCCTGAAAGCGGGGAGATCGTGGTGAGTCAGCGGTGGGAGTGGGTGGCCCCAGGGGTGCCTTCCGAGATCGACAACCCGGACCTGATGAACTATCCCCATCGGGAAATGCTGCCCCGCTGGTATGCTGCCCTAGAGCGGGGGGAGGCTATCCAGGGGCTAATCAAAGACTTTCCCCCGGAGGAGCAGGTTCTCCTCGCTCCCCAGGGGATTCTGTCCATTTTGGTGGTGCCGATTTTTATCCGGGATCAGTGCTGGGGGTTTGCAGGCTTTGACGATTGCCACCAAGAGCGCCCATGGGATGAGAACAGTCAGGCTGTTCTGATGGCCATGGCGGGCAGCATTGGTGGGGCCATTTCTCGGCACCAGGCCGAGGTGGCACTGACCCGTCTAAACGAAACCCTAGAACAGCGCGTCCAGGATCGCACCGCCGAGCTTCAGCAGGCCAAGGAACAGGCGGAACAGGCTAGCCGCGCCAAAAGCGACTTTTTAGCCAACATGAGCCACGAACTGCGCACCCCCCTGAACGCCATCCTTGGCTTTACCCAGGTGATGCAGCGCGACCTGGAACGAATGCCCGGTCTCCCCACCGACCTGGTGCAATCCCAACGAGACACCCTGGGGATCATCTACCGCAGCGGCGATCATTTGCTAGGGCTGATCAACGAAGTGCTGGACATGGCCAAAATCGAATCGGGCTGCATGACCCTCAACCTGGCCCCCTTCGACCTGCCGCTGATGCTGACCAGCCTGATGGATATGTTCCAGCACCGAGCCCAGGCCAAGGGGCTGGATTTAATCTATCGCTGCGATCCGTCGGTGCCCCTGGGGGTAATGGGGGATGAGCGCAAGCTACGGCAAATTTTGATGAATATTCTGGGCAATGCCCTCAAGTTTACCGAAACGGGATCCGTGACCTTGACGGTAGAAGCTGGCCCACCCCAGGAGGAGGAAGAGGTGCCGCTTTGTTTCACCATCACCGACTCTGGCCCCGGCATTGCGGCGGCGGAAATGTCTTCCCTATTTACCCCCTTTGCCCAAACCACCACCGGACAGAAGGCCCAGGAGGGCACAGGCTTGGGGCTGGCCATTAGCCGTCAGTTTTTGGAGTTGATGGGCGGCGAGATTGCCGTGGAGAGTGCGGTCGGGGTTGGCACCACCTTTCGGGTGAGGCTGGCCCTGCCCACCCTGGCCATGGAGCCCACCGCCGCCGCTGCCCCCGCCAGAACCGTGGTGGGGTTGGCTCCCGATCAGCCCACCTACCGCATCCTAGTGGTGGATGATTACCGCGAAAATCGTCAGCTTTTAGTGCAGTTTCTCAAACCCCTGGGCTTTGATCTATACGAGGCTGGAGATGGCAAGGAGGCCATTGCCCAATGGCGAGCCCATCGCCCCCACCTGATTTGGATGGACATTCGGATGTTGGGTATGGACGGCTACGAAGCCACCCGCCGCATTAAGGCCGACCCCGCTGGCCAAGACACGGTGATTATTGCCCTCACCGCCAGCGTGTTTGAGGCGGAACGGGCCAATATCTTAGCTGCCGGGTGCGCAGACTTTGTGCGCAAACCGATCACCGAGGCGGTGCTACTGAAAAAACTGGCCCAGCATCTCGGAGTGGTCTACCGCTATGCCGACGCCGACGCCCCTAGCGCCGAAGCTCCGATGATCTCCGATTCCCGGCCCCTTATCCAAGCCCTGGCCCAGCAGCCGGAGGATTGGGTGCGCCAACTCTATCGGGCCGCACGGGGAGCCGATGAGGACGACATCGAAGCCCTCGTGGCCCAATTGCCCGCCCAGGATGCGGATCTGGCCAAGGCACTGGAAACCTTAGTAGAGGCATTTCGGCTGGATGAAATTATCAAACTCACCGAAGCCTGGCAGGCTCCCAGTTCATCCAGCACCTTGGTTCCTACCGTCGTGGGACTAGCGGATCATGATAATCCCCCACGGGTCTTAATTGTTGATGATCGGGCTGAGAACCGGGCTTTGCTACGCCGCTGGTTGGAGCCCCTTGGGTTTGCCATTACCGAAGCCACAGAGGGCTCAATGGCCGTGGCCACCTGGAGAACCTTCCAACCCCAGGTCATTTTGATGGATATCCGAATGCCGGGGATGGATGGCCTCACGGCGACCCGTCAAATCCGGCGGGAGGGTGGCCCCCAGTCGCCCCCCATCGTGGCGATCACCGCCAGCAATACCCCAGAGGAGAAGGCGGAAATCTTCGCCGCTGGGTGCGATATCCTGCTGTTCAAACCCCTCAACCAATCCGATCTGCTCAGTGCCCTAGCCCAGGCGATTCCCCTGCAATATCGCTACCCTTCCCTTGAGGTCTCGCCATGAGTAGCCCAGAAACTCCCCACAAGGGCGATATTTTGGTGGTCGATGACCGCCCTGACAACCTGCGCCTGTTGTCGGCCATGCTGTCTGAGCAGGGCTATAAGGTGCGCAAAGTCATCAAAGGCGAGATGACCTTTGATGTCGCCCAGGTGAACCCGCCGGATTTAATTTTGTTGGATATTTTTATGCCCGTGATGTCTGGCTTTGAGGTTTGTCAGCAGCTCAAGGCCGACGAACGCACTAGCAGCATCCCCGTTATTTTTCTCAGCGCCTCCGACGAACCCCTCGACAAGGTGAAAGCCTTTGCGGTGGGTGGCCAAGACTACATCACCAAACCCTTTGAAATCAGCGAAGTCCTAGCCCGCATTGAACATCAACTGCGCATTCTACAGCTCCAGCAGCAGATGAAGGATCAAAACCAACGGCTGCGGGCGGAAATTGCCGAACGACTCAAGGCCGAAGCCGCCCTGCGTCAGGTGAATGATGAACTGGACGAACGGGTGCAGGAACGCACCGCCGCCCTCACCCACACCAATCAGCAATTGAAATGGATGGGCCAAAAACTTGAGCAGGCCCTCGCCCAGGAACAGGATCTCAATCGGCTGCGGTCGCGCATCATCACCACCATTTCCCACGAATATCGCACCCCCATGGCGATTATCAGCAGTTCCACCGGAATTTTGGAAGACTACTTTGACCAGCTCACCCCGACCCTGCGTCACAAACACCTAGGCCGTATCCAAGGCGCAATTCAACGGATGCTCGCCCTGATTGACGATGTGATTCTGCTCAATCGCCTTGAATTTGACCCCGTGGAGGTAAAATTGGCCCCCGTCCCTCTGGCCTCGATGATGGAAGCCGCCGTGGCCGAGGTCCACACCACCGTCGCCCAGCCGCGCCAGATCGCCGTGACCCTGCAAGGCGATTACCTCCAGCCCATCACCGACGCCAGCCTCCTCCAAACCGTAGTCATCAATCTGATCAGCAACGCCTGCAAGTTTTCCCCCCCAGACACCCCCATCGAAGTCTCGGTGAACGGCCAACCCCAGCAATTCCAAATCACGGTGAAAGACCACGGCATGGGCATCCCCACCGAGGAAATCGAGAGCATTTTCGAGCCCTTTTTCCGGGCCAGCAACACCCTCAACGTTCAGGGGGTGGGTATGGGCATGGCCATCGTCCAAAAATGCCTCGATCTGCTCAACGCCACCGCCACCGTCCACAGCCAAATCGACGTAAGCTGTTAGTCATCTAAACTGCGTATAATACATTAAAATTCTGGAATAAGCCATGGGAGTCAGAAACTATCTAACGTCAGAGGAAAAGCAAGAGCTTCAGAAGC
>NZ_JACJRS010000136.1 GCF_014697375.1 Phormidium sp. FACHB-1136 | reverse complement strand
CAGCTTCACACTCAATTGGGGCAAGATTAAAAACCGCTGCAAGTTTCGTTTGCGACTCGAATACTGAATCGGTTGGGGAAAGACACTGGCCAACACCGACAGCTTTACCTGGCGATGGACTTGTAACAAATATAACAACAGTTGCAGCGTCAAATACTGCTGGGTCTTGAGATGAGCTTGGAGGGTCGTTTGGTAGAATGTAGGTAATATCATTTGCTTAGGGGGGCTGCCAAAGCCCCCTATTTTTTCGTCCCTGACATTCTCTCAAAGCCTTGTCCAGATTGATATTGAACTCCCTTGTCACCCGCTAAGGTTGAAACCATCGTGACCGCCCATCAGCACTATCTGCTGCCCGTCAAAGGCAATCGCCCCCACGCCCACGCCGCCCTTGAGGGCATCGCCACCACCGTCCCCCCGCAGGACGAGGCCACCGAGGTGGATACCTCCCATGGTCGCTCGGTTCAACGACAGGCCCAGGTCTTCCCACCCACCCCGGCCTTACAGGCCCAGTGGCCCGGTCTCGCCTGGGTCGGGGTGGTTCACCGCTGCGGCGAACGCGACCAGAAACCCTTTTCCAAAACGGTCTACTACCTCGACAGTGCCCCCTGGACGGCCACTGACCTCCTCCACGTCAGTCAACAGCATTGGCAGATTGAGAACGGCTTGCACTGGGTCAAAGATGTCACCTTTGAGGAGGATTACCCACCCCGCCGGGGCGGCCATGCCCCCGTCACCTGGAGTATTTTCAACACCTTTGCCATTACCCTGGCCCGACGACAAGGCTGGCGAACCGTGCCCCAAGCCCTCAGAGATTGGGCCAACCGGATCCATTACATTTTTTCTTTATTGGTATGAAACCACCCTGCTTCTCCTTCAGGGAGAAGGGGGATGGCCTCCTCGCCTGCTGATACCGTGGGTAAGCAAGCCGGATTTAGGATAGGCGTTGCTGAAGTCACCCAGGCGCAACGCTCTAGGGGGCGACTTCAGCGACTTCTTCGCGTTTATCCTCTAGGGCAAACACATGGCCATCGATTAACAGGCGGGTGATGCCCTTGGCCTGGAGGTAGGGGCGCGTCGTTTGCAACAGGTTGCCATCGGGAACTTTGATCACCCGTTGGTTGCGACGGGAAAAGCGCCGTGCCACACGATGGTTGTCAAACACAGGCAGGGTGCGATGGTCGCCCTCTTCTTCAGGGATTTGGCCCAGGCTGGCAAAGCTCTTGAGCGGCAGCACCACCAGTTCTGACGACACTCGCTCCACCACCAGATAGCACTGGGGGGGGATATCGCTGGGGGTGAGGGGGTTGATTTCAACCGCCTCTAGGTGGGGGGTCAGATCCGACGTATCTCCGTCCCAGGCGTCATCCTCTTCGTCGTCCTCTTCCTCTTCACCGTAGTCGTCATCTAGGGCGGTGGTGGTGTCTTCCCAATCCTCATGGTCGCTGGGATCATCGGCCTTGGCGACGGCAGCGGCCTTCTTACTCATGGGCTTAATTGGCCCTGGAGGGGAGCTACGGACGGGATCAGGGGAGGGTTCGCTCAAATCCTCATTTGGCCCATCGGTGGCGAGGGCGAGTTGGGTAGCCTCAGCGGGGTCGCTATCGTCCTGGCGAGAACGAGCACGTCGCCGCCGAGAGCTACCCTGGCTAGGCTGGGAATCCGCTGGAGCATCCGATGGGTTGTCCTGGGCCGTCGGGGCTGCGGGCAGAGCGGAAGACTCCACGGCAGGTTCAGACGCAGGCTCAGACTGAGGGGTGACAACCCGCTTCTTCAGAATGGGTGGAGCCTTAGCCACGTCTGGTTGGCTGGGAGAACCTTCGGCGGCGGGGGCCACAACATCAGAGATGGCGGGGGGCGCAGTGGCGATCTCTAAAGACCCCGGATCGCGATCCCCCGATCCTCGCTTCTGCTGAATCAGATTTTTGTACTCTGTTTCGGGCAGACTGGCCTTCAGCATGCGGCTAATGGTGCTATTGCTCACCCCGTAGCGTTCCGCCAAGGTGGAGGTGGTTTCTTCCGGTTGGCGATATAGCCCCAAAATAGCGACTTTGTCGGCCTCGGTTAGCTTTTTGGGTGCCATAGATGGATTCTCGCAATCATGCCATTTAATATCTTAAGCCGCGCTACCCCCTTCGGCGGCGAGAACTACGGCGAGAATTTACAGAAACCGCGTGTTCCACCACGGCCCCCAGCCAGAAAAAGACCGCCGCCAGGGTCCAAAACACCTCCCACACGGCGCTGCCTTCCAGGTAGGTATCGGTGCTCCCGGCATAGAGGAAGAACATATCCGCGATGTAGAGAAAGAACGCCGCCACCGCAATCAGTTTCCAGGACTGGGAAAATCGCCCGCCCCAAAAGGCCACCAGCAGGGTACCCGCAATAATTAGCAGCACAATGTCCCAAACCAGGTAGAGGAATTTCACAATATCCGCAAAGGGTTTTAGGAGGTCATCAATGGCCATCGCCCAACCAGGGGCGGAGGACGGCGCTTCGACCACCGGAGCCGCGACCGGGGCCGGATCAACGGGAGCCGGAGCCGCAACCGGGGGCGTGGGAGCCTGGGCCAGGAGATACGTGCTAGGGGCTGAAGGGGTGGCCTCCAGGGGTAGGAGTTCAGCGTTGGCGGCTTGCAGGCTAACAAACACAGAGAGCAAAATCCCGGCGAGGCCAATCCCCATCACGATTAGCCATTGGGATAGCTCTAGGTTAAGCCGCCGAGGCAGCACCGCCTGGAACATCCCAACCGAGAGAAACACATAGCTGAGGATGTAGAAAAAGTCGCCAAAGGAAACCGCTGGGTCTAACCCCCAGGCATTGCCCCACAGGAAGAAGAACACATTGCCGAAGACATACATCAACAGCCCCAGGCCAATCCAAAACCAAACCGTACGCCCACTGACGATTTGGGGACTGCGCCAATTGCGAAAACAAAGCAGCGCGGCAATGAGAAAAGCCCCCGTTTCTAGGAGGCTAATCCCCAACACAAACCATGCCGCTGGTTCATTGCCACCGGAGGGAACAAACAACAGCGAGAAGAGAAGACTGAAGACACCCCAGGCAATGCCCGCCCCCATGAGCACCGGGGTTGAGAGGAGGGATTTGGAGGAAGGAGTTGATGGCTGGCTCAACGGTACGCTCCTGGGGTGACGACACAACACAGTGATCAGTGGCCTCGCCGTTGCACCCGTTTGGATTGAAGTTAGCGACACCCCTGAACGCCTGAATTGTAGCGACTTCAAGGCAAAAAAATCGGGGGCAGCTGATTATTTTTTCAATCTGGAGGGAAACGCAACACTTTTTAATGGCATCGCCCCCCTTAGATCCACACCTTGCCCGTAGGGGAATTTTTGAGCCAGTTCCGAAATTCCTGTTGCTCAGCCTTCGGCAAATCCTCTATCGCTTCTAAGCATCGGGCCGCAAAGGTGTTGTTGCCAAAGAAATTTCTACCCATGTGGTGGGTCGCTTCTAGCAGACGATGGAGGTGATGTTCTGCCCAGGGTGGCAGGGAGGACATGGCCAGCGGATCCACCGTCAGCAGTTGCTTAACCGCCTGGGGAGTCCCGGTTTGGGGAAATTTCCACTGGGTAAACACGGTACTAATTTGCGACTCAAACTGACGCGCCTGCTTTGGCCCCAGCAAGTCCTCCACATCCATATACAACACCTGCACCAAGATCAGACAAGCCTTGATGTAGACGGGGCTGGCCGCTGCCACCGCCGCTCCACCGCCATGGCCATCCTCCTCATCCGGTTGGTCAAGCCGAATTTTGCCCCAAATGCTGAAGCGCTCCGGTTCCTCCAGCAACACACAGGCTTTGCCCCGGTTATCGGTGAGATCCCGCCAGAGGGCACGGGCATCCTCTTCCTGGGAAGCGTTAAACACACTCAGCAGCCGAAAGGTTTGCCCTTGATAGGTCAGAATGGGAATCGGCTGATCTTTACCGGGATATTGCATCGTCTTGATGTCAACATCCTGCCGCTTGAGGATAAACATATCGTGGCCTGCTGGTGTCTGGCGAGAGGAAAAGACCTTGCAGTAGGCGGCGGTAGATGGCAGCACAAAGCCTGAAAAAACCTGTAACTGTCAATGATCCACCCTGAGTACTGCCCTGGGATAACCGCAAAAAAGGTCATCCATATCTGGATGCCTTATTGTAGCGGCCCTTAGCGAGATAGCATCATGCTGTCTCCGTGGGTGTCCCTGGGTCTATAGTTAGGCTACCCCAGCCGCCGAAGAAGCATACAATTCTCGCGGATTTTGCGGAAGCGCTGCAAGAGACTGGGCGTCCTCGCTTAAAATGAGTAAGCATTCGCCCTATCGTTTCGTCCCAAAATCTAGGGGCCATTAGCTCAGTGGATAGAGCAACCGCCTTCTAAGCGGTCGGTCGCTGGTTCGAGCCCAGCATGGCCCGTTTTTTGTATATCAACGGTTACAGCTAAGTTGTGGCTACTCTAGTTAAGGCCAGCCCTGGGCTCCGTGGCCTCAAGGTGTACTCAATACCTAGCACCTACCGGGGTGGCCACCAGCCCGAATCATGGGGCGTGAACGTCGATGCCGTGGCCCGTGATCGCCCCTTGTCCTCCTAGTCGGTGCTGGTGTTGTTGCGGTTCAGGCGCTTTCTCGCCAAATCCCTGAGCACGACGGCCCAATCGGGGCGCATTTGCTCGATGATCAGCATGGCTGGAGTGTTCTGGGATACCCAAGGGTTGTTGGCCTTCAGTCCTTCCAAGTCCATGGCATAGCCGAGGCGGTGAAGGGATTCGATCTGCTGCTGCTGCCGGATTTGGTTGGGGTGCAGTTCTGGCAGGATGTTTCTGAGATCGGAAACGACCGGGCGGGAGGGACTATGTTTTTGTTGATATTCTGCGAGGGCATCGGCTAAGGCAGGCGACCGGAGCCGGATTTCGGAGTGATCCCTGGCCGAAAGGCGGACGTTTTTAAGGCGGTTAAAAAAATCAGCTTCGTAGTTTGATAAACGCATGGATATTACCCCCTACGCCCATCCTAGTCTGTTGCTGAGGACACTGATCGAGATTGTGTGGTTATGTTCATGAACAGGCCGTCGATGGAGAATATTCCCGGTTATCCCCCCGGTTGGGCGAGGATGGGCAGGATTAGGGAGCCGTTAGAGACTGTTGCGCAGGGTGCCGTCGGGCATCACGGTTTCATGCCATTTCACGCCTGTGAGGTCGGATCCGTTGAGGTTGGCCCCTCGCAGGTTGGCGTGGCGCAGGTTAGCCCAGTAGAGGTTGGTGTGGCTGAGGTCGGTATCGCTGAGGTTGGCTCCCTCCAGGTTGGCATGGCTGAGGTCGCTGTGGGCCAGGGTGGCTTTGCGGAGATCCGCATTGACCAGGGTGGCTCGGTGGCATTGGGTGCGGCGCAGGTCGGCCTCAATCAGCACCGCCTCGGCCAGGGAGGCTTCGCGCAGGTCGCTGTGGGTGAGTACCGATTGGTAGCCGTTGATGTGGGTGAGATCGGCCTTGCTGAGGTTGGCCTTGCTGAGGTTGGCCCGCCGAATATCCACATCGGCCAAGTGGGCACCCCTCAAGTCCAAGCCCTGCAAGTCTAGCCCATGCAGATCTCGCGCCCCAGCCTGGTAATACCGTTGGATTAGCTCTTGTAGTGTTGTGGATACCATGGGGACTCTCCTTTGCCAGCCGGGGCGATTGCCAATGGCCCCCGGATCAGACCCCATCTCGGCGCGACGGGATCGATCTCCATGGAGGCTCCATTTGCAATATGCCCTAAATGGGCTAACGATTCGCAGTTTCCCTCGGTTTTAGGGAAATTCTTAGGGAAGTTCTTATACTCAATCCGGCTCGTTTGTCCCCGGTATCAGCGGGCGAAGAGACCTCGCCCCTAGGGTTTGCTAGGCTGGGAACCGGGGTTATTGAATTCGGATTTGGTATTAGGACGAGTTTAGCAACGTTCTGGGTAGCCGTGTCCTCGGTGGCCGTGTCCTCGGTGGAACGGGTCTTGGAGTCCGCGTCGTGATATCGAGCCAAGTCCTGAACTCAGACCTGACTTTTTCAGAAGTTTCTCCCCTCGTCAGGGTTGATGGGGGCAGTCATGCTAGGGGATATCCGCAACTATCGATTGCTCTAGTGCGTCTTGATGACTTACCTAATTGCCCTGGAGCAGGTCTATCTACCCCTCCTACCCTTGGTGCAACCTATGACGGTCTCTCCCTTTCACCCCCCCGGCCTATACTGCCCCTGTTGTGGCAAATACACGGTGGTGGAGTATAAACCAACGGTGTACCACTGCCTGAACTGCGACTTTGAGAAGGATCTCAGCCGCACCGCTCGGTCTGGGCTGTCGGATGTGCTGCAAATGCTAACAGGGGCCATCGGCACACTATTGCTGGCTGTCCTGCTCCTACAGATGGGCCGATAGGAACCCCAAAGATAGTGTGCCTGACCCAACGCCCTAAGCCCCCCTGGCAGGGCGGGGAAGGTACGGTGGCGGGGATAGTTATAGTGCATGTGCACCAAACTTTCGCCCCAACGTATGATAGGGGAACCGCTGCGAGTGGGTTTTCCATGGCCATTGTTTCCTCTCACCAGCCCGATCCTGCCAACCCAACCCATTCAGCGGCCCAGGGGTCGCGTCGGGGCAAGGCTAGGGCGAAAACCGAAACCACCTCATCTACTCCGTCGTCCACTGAAGCACCCCCAACGACGGTGGATGGGGTGGTGCAGCCGTCCCTGCCGATACTTGCTGCGGAACCAGCGAATACAGCAGCCCCCCCGTTAACGGGTGAACCAACAGCTAGAACCACGGCTGATTTATCATCGACGGATCATCCCAACGACTCTTCCTTGGTGAAGGGAGGGGCCACCCAGGGCAGCGAGGCCACGGCCCCAGAGGAGCGGCTCCGACCCCAGCGGTTGCAGGACTACATTGGTCAATCGGCCCTGAAGGAGGTGCTAGACATTGCC
The DNA here is from genome assembly GCF_014697375.1 of Phormidium sp. FACHB-1136. Taxonomy (GTDB): domain Bacteria; phylum Cyanobacteriota; class Cyanobacteriia; order Phormidesmidales; family Phormidesmidaceae; genus Nodosilinea. The sequence continues at coordinate 3,879 of NZ_JACJRS010000136.1, read as the reverse complement.
ATCAAAGCGGCCAAGTCTCGCCAGGAGCCGCTGGATCACCTGCTGCTCTATGGCCCGCCGGGATTGGGTAAAACCACCATGGCGTTGATTTTGGCCCAGGAAATGGGGGTGGAATGCAAAATCACCACCGCCCCCGCCCTCGAACGTCCCCGCGACATTGCCGGACTCTTGGTCAACCTCAAACCAGGGGATGTGCTGTTCATCGACGAAATCCATCGCCTACCCAGGGTGACCGAGGAAATTCTGTATCCCGCCATGGAGGATGCCCGCCTCGACATCACGATTGGCAAGGGGCAGTCGGCCCGCACCCGTAGCATTCCCCTCTGTGCCTTTACCCTCGTTGGAGCCACCACGCGAGTAGGGGCGCTCACCTCTCCACTGCGGGATCGTTTTGGCCTCATTCAACGGCTCCGGTTCTACGACATCGACGAACTGACCCAAATTGTGCAACGCACCGCCGATGTATTGAGCACCCCCATCGAAACCGCCGGAGCCGCTGAAATTGCCCGCCGTGCCAGGGGCACCCCCCGCATTGCCAACCGCCTCCTGCGCCGGGTACGCGACTATATGGAAGTGAAGGCCAAAGGCCCAATCACCGAAGCCATGGCCGCTGAGGCGCTAGAACTGTTCAACGTCGATCCCTGTGGCCTAGACTGGACGGATCGGCGGCTGATGTCGGTGATGATTGAAAATTTTGGCGGTGGGCCTGTGGGGTTGGACACCATGGCCGCTGCCACTGGGGAAGATTCCCAAACCATTGAAGAGGTCTACGAACCCTACCTCATGCAGATCGGCTACCTGCAACGCACCCCCCGAGGCCGAGTGGTGACCGCTGCGGCTCGCCGCCACCTGGGCTACGATGAAGGCCCCCCCGCCCCCGGCAGCCAAATGAGTTTAATCTAATCCCAGGGTGCCATGATGGGATAGATCAGAGTTCTTCTGGGGGATCTAAACCAATGGTTGGGTTGGGTTTAAGTAGCATGGCATGGATCCTGACGATAGCCCTAGCCCTGCCCCAAGGGGGCGGGTTTCATCCCCAAGCTTGGCTGCTGGGTGCCCTAGGTTGGATCGATAGCCTGGGCGTGGTGGGAGGCTTAGCCTTTATCGCCATTTACATCATGGCAACGGTAGCTTTCCTACCTGGGTCAATTCTCACCCTGGGGGCAGGGGTGATCTTTGGCGTGGTCATGGGGTCGGTCTATGTGTTTGTGGGGGCCACCCTGGGGGCGATTGCCGCCTTTTTGGTGGGGCGCTACCTGGCCCGCGACTGGGTCAGCCGCAAAATTGAGGGCAAGCCTAGCTTCAGCGCCATTGATCAAGCCGTAGCCGAAGAGGGCTTCAAAATTGTGCTGCTCACCCGGCTTTCCCCGGTGTTTCCCTTCAATTTGCTGAACTACGCCTTTGGCCTCACGGGGGTTTCCCTGAAAAACTATGCCCTTGCCTCGGTCGGGATGATTCCCGGCACCCTCATGTATGTCTACCTGGGTTCCCTGGCTGGCGATTTAGCCCGATTGGGCACCGAAACCACCGCCGCCAACCCCGTGGCCCAGTGGGCCATTCGCCTGATTGGCTTTGTGGCCACCGTAGCCGTGACGCTATATGTGACGCGGTTGGCCCGCCAAGCCCTAAATGCCAAGGTGGGATAGGGGATAGATCCTCATGCGAAGGAGGACTTCAAAGCCCCTGGAATTGAGCAATTCGGCCATTGAGATCGGGCGCGTTGTGAATCCCATGGCCATGGCCGGGGTGATTGCCGACTACATTGCCGATCAAACTGGGCTTCAGCAGGCCGAACGCTTTCTCTCAAGGCTCGATGCCGAATTTGCCAGAATCCCTCCATACCAGCGCTGATTGCCATCAAACGCTGATACCGTGGGTAAGTAAGCCGGATTGAGTATCAGTCCCCAGGATTTCGGTAGTGACAACACCCCCATGGGTCTTGATCCCGCCAGAACCCTGGGAACATCGAGCCTACGGCCTACACGCTGGCGACTTCCTTAGCTAGGAACTTCTCCAGTTCGGTCAAAGCATCGGCATCCACCTTGGTCTGCATGGGGCAGAATTTGGGGCCACACATGGAGCAAAACTCGGCGGTTTTGTAGATGTCGGCGGGCAGGGTTTCGTCGTGGTATTCCTTAGCCCGTTCGGGGTCGAGGGACAGATCGAACTGTTTGTTCCAGTCGAAGTTGTAGCGGGCGTGGGACATTTGGTCATCCCGCTCCCTGGCACCGGGACGATGGCGGGCAATGTCGGCGGCGTGGGCGGCAATCTTGTAGGCGATCAAGCCCTGGCGCACGTCTTCGGCATTGGGCAGGCCCAGGTGTTCCTTGGGGGTCACGTAGCAGAGCATAGCGGCACCGCTCCAGCCAGCCAGGGCGGCACCAATGGCGGAACTGATGTGGTCATAGCCAGCGGCGATGTCCGTCACCAGGGGGCCGAGGACGTAGAAGGGCGCTTCGGAGCATTCGTCCATCTGCTTTTTGACGTTGTAGTCGATCTGATCCATGGGCACATGGCCGGGGCCTTCCACCATCACCTGGACATCGTGTGCCCAGGCGCGGCGGGTGAGGTCGCCGAGGGTCTTCAGTTCGGCCAGTTGGGCGGCATCGGTGGCATCGTGCAAACAGCCGGGACGCAGGGAGTCGCCCAGGCTGAAGGACACATCGTAGCGCTTAAAGATTTCGATAATGTCGTCGAAGTGGGTATACAGCGGGTTTTGCTTATGGTGGTGCAGCATCCAGCGGGCCAGGATGCCGCCGCCGCGAGAGACGATGCCCGTAATCCGATCCCGCACCAGGGGCAGGTGTTCGATCAAAATGCCAGCGTGGATGGTTTGGTAATCCACCCCCTGCTGGGCGTGCTTTTCGATGATGTGCAAAAAGTCATCGGCGGTCAGGTTTTCAATGGTGCCGTGGACGCTTTCTAGGGCTTGGTACACGGGCACCGTGCCGATGGGGATGGGCGAAGCGTTGATAATGGCGGTGCGGATGGCATCCAAATCGCCGCCCCCGGTGGAGAGATCCATCAGCGTATCGGCCCCGTATTTGACGGCGAGATGCAGCTTAGCCACTTCTTCGTTGATATCCGACGAATTGGGCGAGGCTCCAATGTTGGCGTTTACTTTACACTTCGAGGCAATGCCAATCGCCATCGGCTCCAAATTGGGGTGGTTGATGTTGGCGGGAATAATCATCCGCCCCCGCGCCACCTCATCGCGAATCAGACCCTCCGGCAGGTTTTCCCGCTTCGCCACGTAGGCCATTTCCTCGGTGATCATGCCCTGGCGAGCATAGTGCATTTGGGACACATTGGCGTGACCCTGGCGCTTGGCAATCCATTCCGTTCTCATGGTGAACCTCTATGAAAGATGCAGCGCTAGAGGAGATAGGTACGACAGAAAAGGTTGAATCTCAACAACGTGCAGCAATGAGGGGGCGGCAAACGATGAAAGTGCTATTTCAGCGATGACAATTAGGCCATCACGGCACCGGAATTGTCTGCCATTGAACCCAAGGATAACCCTCAGCCAACCGCCAAGGAGTCACCACCGATGCCCAGCCCTAGACCAGACATAATCTGCCTTCGTCGTTGCGATCTGATGACCTCAAGCAACGCTTCCCTCCGCTGGTATCAACCAGGTCAGGTTCTGAGGGTATGATCTCAGTCCGATATCTCGGACACCCCTAGCTTGGGTGTATCCTACCACCGATATCGGGCGTTATACCAATAAAAAATGAAGTTGAGCATAATTTAGGCTGATTTCTGGAATTCAGCTTGGAGTAGGGCATCGAGAATGAAGTCATAGCCCGTGATGGACTGCACTTGTTCTGGCGTCAGACGGGCGAGTTCTTGGTCAACCCGCTGTTGAAGGGCCTCCAG
>NZ_JACJRS010000135.1 GCF_014697375.1 Phormidium sp. FACHB-1136 | reverse complement strand
ATGCTGTTGAGGCTATCCATCGGTGCACCGTGTTTTACTTGCACCTGCACTCTATGCGGTGGATAGCTTTTTTCCAACCCAACCCCAAAAAACTGTCCGGAGTGTTGCCTAATAGCCTGGGTAATTGCCCTAGCGAAAGTTTAAGTATTTGTAATTAATGAGCAATAAACCAAGCAGATCTTGTACGCACCATAACAATCCGGATGGAGCGGACTGTTGATACATCCAGGTGCGTTGTCAAGGGTATCGGCAGCCGCTCAGCCGGAACGTTAGGTGGCTTAGCTTAGTGGTGCAGAAAACTTTTTTGAGAGACTGATCAGAATTTTGTGTAAGCGGTCTAGAATCCCGATCCCTAAGGAGACCGCCTCATGGTACGTAAGAAGACAGAAGGTGTCAGGCCGAGTCAGCAAGCGGGCCGTCTACGTCGTTCTGGGCGTGACGGTGGAGGGCACGAAAAGCCTCCTCGGTCTCTGGATTGGCGAGGTGGAAGCGATTGCTTGCTTCCCGAAGGTGGGGGCGAAGTTCTGGCTCAAGGTGCTCACCGACCTCAAAAAACCGAGGTTTGAAGGATATACTGATCGCCTGCGTGAACACTCTCATGAATCATGCCAAGAATTGCAGTTGCGACACTGCTCATAAAGCGTCTAGCCCTGCCATTAGAGGGGATCGAGGGGCTGGGGCGGTGGCGTCACGGGAGTGGGGATTTGCCACTCCCGTAGCCGAACCTGGGCTTGGGCATAGGCTTCGGTTTGGGCCGGAATGGTGCGGGCAATGTCGATGGCACGAGGGAGATTGAGGCGGGCTTCGCTTTCGGCCATGCGCAAGAGATCCAGGCTCCAACGGTTGAGGGTGCGCACTGCCTCGGCTCGTTGGGGGCTCCCTTCGGGCACCTGCTGGGCAGCCTGGATGGCCTCTCCCAGGGCGGCAACGCTACCCTGTTGGGCCAGTTGGTAGGCCCGTTGAAGTTGTTGCTGCCCCCGCAGTTGGTTGCGCCAGAGGGCGATATCTTCCTGGGCCGTGTCGTAGAGGGCGCGGCCTCGGCCAATTTGGGAGGCGGTGGCAATGGCGTCCTGAAACTGACCAGCGGTGGCCAATTGCTGGGCCTGGGCTAGGATGGGGGCGTCCTCGGCGCGTTCCTGGTCGCTACGCCAGCCCCGAATTAAATCCTGGGCTTCGCTGTGGAGGGCACGACCGGAACCAATGCGGCGGGCAGCGGCGATGGCGGCATTGAGATCTCCCATGCGGGCAAACTGACGGGCTTCGTCGAGGATGGGGCGATCTTCGGTGATTTCCACCTGCCCCCGCCAGCGATCAATGTGGGTTTTGGCCTCGTTCCACACGGGGTTGCTGCGGGAAATGCCCTCGGCCTCGGCGATGGCCGCACGGAGGTCGTCGGTGGTGCCCGCTAGGGCCAATTGCTGTGCCCATTCCAACTGGGATCGGCCCTCAACTTCGGCCCGCCACTGACCAATCAACTGCTGGGCGAAACCATAGCGAGGACGGCTGCTATCGATGCTTTGCAGACGGGTAATCGCCCCCTCTAGCCCCGTAGTGCCCCCCTGCCACGACAACTGACTAGCTTCAATGATGGTGCGCATATCGGCGATATCAGCCCCTAGATTGAGTGAGGCGGGAATGGCTGACAACATTTGCTGGGCTCCGTCGGCATCCCGCTGATTGAGGGCATTTTCCGCCATCTCTAGCAGCGTTTGGCCCAGTTCGCCCAGCACTTTTTGGGCCTCACCATAGAGGGGACTCTCGCTAGGAACGCCCTCGACGATGGCGATGGCTTCCTTCAAGTTAGCCAGGGTGCGTTGGCTGGCAAGGCGCTTGGCCTTGCCCAGTTCGTTGAGGGTTTCGCGGGCGGCGTTGATAGTGGCCGTGAGTTCGTCGTACTTGGTGGTGCGCCAGTAGGCATTGCGCACCTTCAGCAGTTGGGTGGCCTTGGTGAAGGCGTCCTGAAATTGCAGATTGGCCAGATCGGTTTCGGCGGCGGTATAGATGGCCTCGGCCTCTTGCCAAATTTGGTTCCAGGTTTCCACCCGTTCCGCCACCACCTGGGCGGCAGCAGTGTGGTGAGGTACCCGACGTGCCATGGCGATGGCCTCCTGCCACTGTCCATCCTGGAACGCCTGTTCCGCCAGATCTAGGATGCGGTCGGCCCAGGTTTCGATGCGCTGGCTAATTTCCCCTTGCATGGGATGATCCGACGGCAGCGCCTCCAGCAGAGCAATCGCCTCTAGGTAGCCCTCCACGGTGGCCTGCTCGGCAAAGGCTTCGGCACATTGCATCCGGGTGCTAGCAGAGGCCGTGGGCCAAAAAATGGCGCGACAGTTGGGTAGGTTGGGAATGCGCAATAACATCACCGCTGAACCAACCCCAAGGCCCATCACCGCCACCAGGGCACCCACTGTCCACAGGGGCCAATGGCGGGCGATGCGCTGGGTTAGCGACCGCTTGGGCGGCGGCACAGGCCAGGGTAACTCCGAGGGCGAAACCGACCGCTGTCGCAGGTCGGCTAGGGGGTTGTAGCGGCTAGGAGCCACGGAGGGATTGGCCTCATAGGGGGGCGAGGCGGGGTAGGGTTGTCCTGGGGCCACCCAGCGCTCTGGTGTTGGCTCAGGCTCTTCCTGGAAATATGGTTTTGACGTACCACGGTTGCGAGCCATGCCCAGTTCCTGTCGGTTTGCGTGGGTGCTTTGCCCCAAAGTAGCAAAGAAACTTCGCGGCACCCAAGAAAGTCTGCCCTAGTATATCGGGGTGTTGAAAAAACGCAATGGGGCCATTCTGCGCCTATGGATAGAGATGAGATGGGTCTAAGCCGTAGCCTTGAAGGGATCTCTACTGGGGCCAACCTCGGTTAGCCCTGACTTTTCCGGGCATTGATGAGGTTAACAAAGTTGGCCAGCATGGTGAGTCCGGCGGGGGCCGACTTTTCCGGGTGGTACTGCATGGCCATGATGTTGTCCTTGGCGATGGCGGCGGTGACGGTTTGGTGGCCGTGGGTGGTGGTGGCGGCGATCACGGCGGGGTCGGTGGGGGCCGCGTAGTAGGAATGGACAAAATACACCCAGTCTCCGGTGTGGATGCCCTGCCACAGGGGCATATCCGGCTGGGCGAGGGTGAGTTGGTTCCAGCCCATGTGGGGAATGGTGATCTCCGGTTCCTTCTGAAACTTTTTGATGTAGCCGGGAATGATCCCCAGTCCGGCTTCGGTGCCTTCGTCGCTAGAATCGAACAACAACTGAAGCCCTAGACAAATGCCCAGGAAGGGCTTGCCAATGGCGATGGCCTCCTGGATTGGCCCCACCAAATCCCGTGATCGCAGGTGCTGCATGGCGGGGTCAAAGGCTCCATCTCCCGGCAACACCAGGGCATCGGCGGCGTCTAGGTCGGCGGCGCGGTCGGTGATCTGGGGCGTCGCTCCGGCCATGGCCAACCCCTTGCAGGCGGAGTGCAGATTCCCCATGTCATAGTCAATTACCGCAATCGTCGCCACGGGCACCTCCGGGTCAGGGTCATGCTCTATCCTATCGCTAGGTGAGCCAGAACCGCAGGCCAGAGGCGGGTGTGGAGAACTAGGGAGTTGGCCGCTCTGGGGGGATAATCTGGGGGTCTACCGGGCTGGGGTCTACCACTTGGCGGGGAGCATAGCGGGGCGGGCGCTGGCGATTACGCCAACCGTTTAGAAGACGGTAGGGCCAGGGAAATTCGGTGGAAAGGGCAAAAAGCCAGCGTTCCGGGGTTGAGAGGTAGGGATGGGTGATCACTTGGGTGCGGCGACGATCAGGCCGAGAACAGTTCATCACCACTTGACTCATGGTGGTGCGGGCCAGGGTGTGTAACATTTGCGGCGAAACGGCATAGCTCTGCTGGTGGGCGATGAAGGTGCGCAGCTTAGCGGTGATTCGGTCGGCACTGGCTTGGGCGGTGCGAGAGTGGCTTTGGGGATTGTTGCAGCGATACACCGTGGCCGGGATGGGGTCGTAGGCCCAGGTGTGGCCCACCACCAGGCGCAGCATGACATCCAGGTCTTCGGCCCCGCGCAAGGCTGGCACAAAACCGCCGATAGCCTGTAACCGTTCCCGCCGAGCCACCAGGGAAGATAACTCTAACAGACCATGCTTGAGGTAAAGCTGAAAGTAGGTGGCCTGGTCTAGGCCCGCTGTGGGTTGCTGCAACGGCCCCACATCCGACCGCGACACCACCCGGTTAACGTTAATGGAAAAATGCTCGGCGGCTCCCAAATACACCACGTCGGATCCACCCTGCAATAGCTGATGGGCCTGTTCTAGGTGGGTGGGATACCACCAGTCATCGGCGTCTAAAAAGGCCACCCAATCTCCGGTGGCGGCAGCAATCCCGGCATTACGAGCTACCGCTGGCCCGCCGTGGTCGGTTTGGAGCACCCGCGTTACCCCTGAATGCCCCTGCAAATAATGGAGTGTACCGTCCGTGGATCCATCATCGACAGCAATCACTTCATGGGCTGGGTAGGTTTGGGCCGCGACGCTGACTAAGGTTTGTTCAAGCCAAGCCTCAGCGTTATAGGCCGGAATCACCACCGATATTTTCATGACGCCCCCTTGGCTCTCTAAGGAGTAGATCCGTTGACCCTAACTTGCTGCTGCTATCGCTTCTAAGGAGTAGACCCGTTGACCCTCAATTGCTGCTGCAAATTGTTGCTGCTGTCGCTTCTCAAGATAGCCATTTTTCACCCAGTTTGCTGTCGGGGAGGCCCGCATCCCCCCGCTAAACCACCGCCGCCTCTAGCATCCGAATTTCCCCTAGGGTGGCATCAATGGCCACCTGTCCGCCGATGGGTAGGGTCCACATGGGTTCCACATGGCCAATCCAAGCACCATTCCAGGCAGGAATGCCCAGGGGTTGAATGTGGTCGCGCAAAATTTCTGACAGGGTGAGGGAACCATAGCCCGCCCCCGGCCCACAGGCCCGACATTGCCCGAAGATGAACCCCGCCAGCCCATCGATCACCCCGGCCAGCTTGAGGTGGGTGATCATCCGATCCACTCGGTAGGGCGGTTCGCCCACGTCTTCTAAAAACAAAATCGCCCCTCGCAGATCCGGCAGGTAGGGAGACCCCACCAGGCCCGTCAACACCGAAAGATTGCCGCCAATGAGCCGTCCGGTGGCCCGACCGGGGGTAATGGTTTCGATGCGGCCCTGATCGCGCATGAGGCGGTCTTGGTCCGCCCCTAAGAGTGGGTTGGTAAAGGTGAGGGCTTCCCCTAACACAACTACTCGCCGCAGAAAATCCACCTGGTCGCTACGCCATGCGGTAATGCCATGGGGGCCGTGGAAGGTGACCAACCCCGTTTTGGCATAGATCCCCAGCAGCAGGGCGGTAATATCGCTAAACCCCATGATGACCTTAGGATTAGCCCGAATTTGGTCGTAGTTGAGGTAGGGCAAAATCCGCGCACTGCCCCAGTCTCCCCGCACAGGTAACAGGGCATCGACGCTGGGGTCGGCAAACAGGGTGTTTACATCGGCGGCCCGGAGGTGATCGGCCCCCGCCAGGTAGCCATAGCGATCTAGCACATGGGGGGCCAGCTTAGGCTGCCAACCCAGGGCGGTGACGGCATCCACCACCAAATCCAGGTGATCTGGCTCGAAGGTGGCCCCCGCCGGACTGACAATGCCCACCGTGGCCCCCGGCCCTAGGCGAGGCGGATATAGGGGGGAGGGCATCGACGGGGAGACCGCTTGGGCTAGCCTAGGGCGATGAGGCCCAATCCCTAAGCCCGATAGCGCTGCCGTGGCTAGCCCCAACCCCGCAAACACCTGGCGACGATGCATGGCCCCGTTCTCCTCAACCGTGCGTGTTGACCTCCCCTGCACTCTATCAAGATTCGTGGTGGGGTGCAGCCTCCCGTTGGCTCTAGCGGCCCCTAAGGGAAATCACTTAGGTTATAGTTCCCCTAAGTCTTTCCCTGAAAATTGATGCCTACGAAATCTACCAGCCCCAAAACCGACCCCTGGAACTACGAAGAGACCGTTGCCGTCGTGGAAGCCATCATGGCTGATTTGGAATCGGGACGCTTGCCCTTGGCTGAGGTGATCACCCAGTTTGAACAGGCGGTGCAAGCCCTGCAACGGTGCGAGACCTACCTCGCGGAAAAGCGATCTCAGGTAGACCTATTGATCGAAACCCTCACCGATGCCTAGGTGCGGCTAGGGCCGTGGTGTTTGCTGGGCGTGATCGGCTGCGAGGCCTCCGGCCATGGCAACCAACCTCTAAGGACAGCGGCGTACAATGGGAAAACCAAGACTCAGCAATCAGGGTGAGGAAGCTTTTGTCCTCCCTGGGTTGGCTGTAGGAGAAGGCGTGAACGGGGCCGCTGGTTCATGGGCCCAGATCCGAGAACCTAGGCTTTGGTCCCCCAGGCTCTAGGCTCAGCCCCCTTGGCCATCAGGCATCTACGTTATTTCGGTGGTCAGGGGCCATTAGCCCAGCGCTAACCAGGGGGATGATGGGGGGCTACCCTGGATGAGCTGGCCCCCAGCCCCTGGAGCCTCGGGTGATCGCACCGATTATCTTTTCCAAGGAGTTCCTGAACGTCCATGGCGCAATTGCAGCCCACAGAGCCCCGCCACGACCAGAAGCTGGTGCCTCTTTCCCGTGCCCTCAAGGCGATTCGGGTCGCGCAAACCGATGCAGATGCCCTGGTGGTTGCCCTCGACCACCTGCACCAAACCCTAGCCTTTGAGGTGGCCTGGATCGGTCGCTATGATCCCATTCACCATCGGTTAATGACCCAGGGCTACCGCAGCCCCGAAGCCATGCGCCCCATGCGCCCCATCATCGGTCTCACGCCGGGCGATCTGATGGAGCAGACGGTGATTCAGCCGCGTCCCTTGGTGGTGGCGGATCTGCAAAATGAGATGCGGGCGGGGGAGTGGGGCTTGATCGCCAAACAGTTTGCCCTCCAAAGCGCCGTTGTTTACCCCATCAAGCGCCAGGAAATCTGCTTTGGGCTACTGGTGCTGGCGTCCCCACGCTGGGGGATGACCCTATCCCTGGAGGAACTGTCCTATCTATCCATCGTCACGGGTACCCTGGCGGAGGCCCTCTACCATTTCGAGGCGGAACAACAGCGACAGCAGGCCAAACGCCTGGAACAACCCCTGCTGAGTGTGTTGGGGCGGCTGGGCCATTTAGCGGATCTCGACAGCCAGCTTGACGACGTGGTGCGAGAAACCCAGCGCTTTATGGCCCCTACCCGCACCCGTGTGTTTTGGCTAGAGCCCAAGGGTAACTATTTTTGGCAGCGCCAGCCCCGCCCCGCCAGCCCCGATCAGAATCATGCCCTCACCCTGCCCGTGGCCGAAGTGCGAGGGCTCTACCAAGCGCTCTGCCATCAACAACTGGTGGTGCTCGGGGAAAGCCGGGGGGCGCTGAATGCCATCGTACCCGACCGTTGGATGCAGAGCATTCAGGCCCAATCCATCATGGTGGCCCCCATTACTAGGGCAGAGGAATTGGTGGGGTTTCTGTCGGTGGAGGGCAGTTTGCCCCGTCTGTGGCAGGAGTCGGAAAAGCAGTTTTTGATGGGCATGGCCCGCCTCCTGAGTTTGGCCCTCCCCGTGGTGGCCCACCAAGAAGTGCAGCGCCACAGCCAAATTGAGCAGTCCCTTGCCACCGGAGTCATCCAGGGCATCCACGACGAACGAGACTGGCGACACGCCCTGCAAACCTGCTTTACCAACCTGCGGGAACACCTCGGCATTCAGCAGTTCCTTGTGCTGGTGTTCAGTGCCGAACGCCAGACCTACGAGATCTGTTTCCATGGGCAAGCCCACCGAGCCGCTGGGGTAAAACCCCTCTGGCCCAGCCTCGACGAGGTGGATTGGCACCTGCTCGAACGCAGCACCCTACCTGTGGTGATCGACAACCTCTCCCAAGACCTGAGGCTAATGGCGTGGCGACCCCATCTCTTGGCACTTGGGGCTCAGTCGGTGATGGCCAGCAATGTCTCCCCCGGCCATGCCCCGGAGGGTGTGGTGGTGGCGAGCGATGGCACCCCCCGTCAGTGGACGGTGGCAGAACAGACCCTCATGATGGCCGTAGGGCGGCAGATTGGGGTGATTTTGCACCAATGGCAGCTTCAACGGCAGATCAACCAACAGCAGGACACCTACAACGCCCTGGAATGGGGACTAAAAACCCTGTCCCAAAGCGTTGAGATTGACCGCCTAGAGCAAACCACCCTCCAGTACGTTTTGCAGTGGCTTCAGGCTTCGGTGGCGCTAGTGGTGACCTGGCAACCGGGCGACCCCCAAGCCCAGATTACCCAGGTGGTCGGTCAAGACGATCACCTGGCGGTGCCAACCGTGTCCCCCATTCCCACCGATGACGCCCTGCTGCACTGGGTGATCCAAACCGATGACCTGATTACCCTGCCCGCCACCGAACTGCCCGCTGCCACCCAAGCATGGCTATCGGTCCCCCAAGGGGGTCGTATTTTGGCCAAGGCACTGCGCACGTCCCCTCACCACGCGGTCACAGCGGCCTTGGTGGTGGTGTCTGCGGTGCCTCCCACCTGGGGAAACCATCAGATCACCATCGTCAACCTGCTGGTCAACCAACTGGCCTGGTCGCGGCGGCATCTCTACCTAGTCAATACCCTCACCCAACAGCGCCAGGATCTCGAACAACTCAACTGGTATAAGCACCACTATCTAGAGGAAACCTATCGCCAACTGGCCAAGGTGATCCACGAACTCGCCCCCTCAACGAATGCGCTGGATTCCCCGACCCCGGCGGCGACCTCCCAACCCCTGCGGCCACTTCAGCGGATGGTGCAGGAGGCCCAGGCCATGCTGAGGCGAGAGCGGTGGCAACTCCGCTTCCAGGCCCAAACCACCCCCCTGATTAGCCTCCTCAGCCGCGCCATTGAACGCATTACCCCTGCCCTAGAAAGCCGCCAACTGTGGTCGAAGGTTCACAACGACAGTGACCGAGGCACGTTGATCGTCGGGGACATCACCAAGCTCGACATGGTGATTTACGAAATCCTCATGGCCGCTTGCCAACGATCCCCCGTGGGCGGACGCATCGACCTTTGGTGTCGGATCCTCAGCCTCGACTGGATGGAACTCTCCATCACCGATAACGGTCTCTGCGATCCGACCCTGCTGGAGGAACTGAAGGTCGGTAGTAGTGCCGATGTGCTGGCCCCCTCCGTTCTCGATGAACCCCCCGGCCTCCACCTAGCCATCTGCAAAAGCCTGCTCGACCAGTTGGGTGGCGATATGTCCTTCTCCCGCCTAGAGGATGGCCGTATCCACAGTCGGCTGCTGCTACCCCTGGCCCATCCCGGTAGCCGACTGGATGGATAGAATAACCCCTCGGTATGTCAACACCACCTGGATAGCCGATAATCTTCGACCCATCATATGTACCTGTGCCTTTGGCATGGGAGTCAACAAACCCAACACCCGATGGCTTTCAGACCACACCTAAACACCATGTCTCCGATTCCCAAATCAGCTAGGTGGTAGGGGTAAAGTCTCCTTGCCCTGTGATGAGACTGTGGCTAGTCATCCCGTTGGCTGGTCTCTTGAAGTACCGATCTAGTGCTCCTTCAGACAGTTGTCGCAGTGGCCGCAGCGGGGTAGGCGCTGGGCCTCGGTGCGGAAACCAAAGGCTTCTAGGAGCGCTTGCCAACGACATTGGCGGCTGTGCAAAAACTGGTGCATTTGCTGGCTGGCGTTGGCTTGGGGGGCGGAAATCCCGGTGGTCTGGGGCTGCAACTGGTAGCGAAAGGGATCCAACCACACCAGTTGCCCGGTACTGTGCAGCCAGGAGAGAGAGATGGCCCCATGGGAAAAGGCTTGGCTAATCTCCCGCACATCCCCCGTGGCCGGAATTTGACGCACCAACTGCTGGGCCTTGCGTTGCAGGGTTTGGGTTTGGGTGTCAAAAAATTTGGCCCGCTGGCGGTCGCTGCCATCGAGCCAGCCCGTGCGTTCGCTCACCAGGCTGAGGGCGGTTGCGGGTTGGCCATCCCGTCCGGCCCGACCCACCTCCTGCACATACTCGGTGATGGTGCAGGGAGCCTGGAAGTGCAGCACCCAGCGGGTGTTGGGCTTGTTGACCCCCATGCCAAAGGCCGAGGTGCAGACCACAAACTGCAGATCGTCTGCCATCCAGTCGGCTTCGATGCGGCGGCGGTCGTTTCCCGCCAGACCCCCGTGGTAGGGGGCAGTGCGGTAGCCCTGGGTTTGCAGGGTTTGGGCCAAGGTTTCGCTATCCTGGCGGGTGCGCACGTAGATCAGGCCCGCTTGATGGGGGTGCTGCCGGAGGAATTGCCCCAAGGCCCGTTGCCGCTGGCCCTGGCTGATCACGGATTTGACCGCCAGGTGAAGGTTGGGTCGATGGGGGTTGAGCCGCACCACCTGAGGATTGTGGAGCTGCAATACCTCACGCAAAATCCGCTGAGCCTGGGGATCGGCGGTGGCGGTGAAGGCGGCGATGGGCAGGGTGCTCCCAGGCGGGCGTCTATCGAGCAGGGCTTGGCGCACGGCTCCCAGGCGGCGGTAGGCGGGGCGAAAGGTTTCTCCCCACTGCACTAGGCAATGGGCCTCATCCAAAATCAGGCCATTAAGCTGAAGGTTTGGATTACACAACCGCTCCCACACGGGCGGACTGAGCAGGGTTTCGGGGGAGAGATAGAGCAACCGCAGGCGTTGCTGGTCTAGGTCTTGCAAAAGGCGGCGACGTTGGTAGGACGGCATTTGGCTGTGGAGAGTGGCGGCGGGCAATCCCTTTTCGCGCAATTCCTGCACCTGATTCTCCATCAGGGCCAGGAGTGGCGACACCACCAGGGTCAGCCCCGATTGCAGCAGCGCCGGAAGCTGAAAGCAGATCGACTTGCCGCCCCCAGTGGGCAACACCACCAGCACATCGCGACGGTCGAGGATGGACTGGATAATCTCGTCCTGGGGAGGGCGGAAGCTGTCGTAGCCCCAATGGCGCTGAAAGCTGTGCAACACCTGTTCCCAGGTGACGCGGGTTAATGGGGTCATTGTGATGTCCCTGAGTGTGAACCCCCACCGTTGGGGTACTCTCAAGGTGCCCTAGGCATTTTGGGCAAGCCTCAGAACCTACCCAATCTAATAGAAAAGGCGGATACCGATGGTATCCGCCTTTAGAAAAATCCTCAGGGCACCTCGAAAAATACTGAAGGCACTGTCTCACAATGAGACTCATGTCGAAATCTAGATTCCTGAAATATTTGCTAATAGTCCAATATTTGATCATTAGTATTTTGATTCTTAAAGAGATAGTCGATAGACACGAAAAGATGAGATCATAGACAGTATAAATTACTCACTTCTCATCAGGACTATGGGACAAAAAGGATTCTGGGACTTTGAGGAACGCCAGCAGGAATTGCTCAACAAAAATAAAACCTTAAAATATCTCAATGACATTATTCCT
>NZ_JACJRS010000134.1 GCF_014697375.1 Phormidium sp. FACHB-1136 | reverse complement strand
TCACCCCGTAAGGCTTTGATGCCCTTCGACTCCAAAAAGCGTCCGGCGTTTCTCTGGGATTTCCCCACGCTTTCTGCCGCCTGGGTTTGGCTCATTCGGTAGCTGCCGACGGGCATTTGGAAGCCATCGACCGATAGCGGGCCGATCTGCACCATGGCACGTTGGGCTTTGTCGTTGGTGGTCATGGCTAAGCGGCCCTCTGTAACAAGGTTTCAACAACACCCATCAGCCGCTCGATGTGGCGACCCTGCATCTGGGCGGTTTCGTGCTGCTGACGACTCAACTCTAGCTGTTGCGCCATCAATGTCTCGATACGGCCAAAGCCATTCTCGATCTGAGAAAAGGTTGCCTCTGGGTTAGCCATCGTTACTCTCCTCGGTGGGCAGTTGCCAGGGGTCTATGCCTGCGTCTCTGAGTTGCTGTTCTAACCGAGTTACCCGTTCGCGCAGCACATCGGGTTCGGCGTAGGCTTCACCCAGGGTAGATAGGGCCGACTCGGTTTGCTGTAGCCGCTGGGTCAGGATGGCGTTGCGTTCAGATTCGCTACGCTCAACCCCAAAGGCAGTGTCAAAGCGGCGCTCTAAGGTTTCAGTTGCCAGGGCAATGCAAAGCTGTAGGGCTTGTTTATTGCCCCGGTGCGATTGCCAATGCCAGTAAGCGACCACCACCTCAAGAGGAACTGCGTTGATCCTCGCTTGGCCTCTACGTTGCTCTGTACTGTCAACCTCTATTTCAAAAATCTGACCCGTGTAACCCTCGCCCAGCAACGCTTTGATGGCCTTTGAGCGTAAAAAATCTGACACGTTCTGTCGTCCTATCCCTACCGCATCAGCCGCACTTGTTTGGCTCATCCGGTAGCTCCCGTCGGGCATCTGGAAGCCATCGACCGACAACGGGCCGATCTGCACCGTGGCGCGTTGGGCCTTGTCGTTGGTGGTCATTACTTGGTGTCCTCGCTGGGGGTAGCTGCACGTTTGCGGGCCTCAATGGTGACGATAGCCGCCGCCAGGTTGGCAAGGGTTCTCACTTCCTCGTCTGCCCACTTTTCGAGGACATCGTAAACATCGTCCTCAATCGAAATTGTTAGCCGCTTAGTCATGCTTACCGCTTGGTTTTACATGAATTGTATCGCCTCAATAAACGAGTGACTGAATTTATGTTAATGCCTTATGCGCTAATTATATTCTAACTACATAAATCTATGCTATAACCATGTTCAGCAGTGAACGCCCTGTGACCATTGCAAAAACTAGAGGGCCGCTGCTAGGAACGCCCGATTTTGTTCCCTGCCAAGTTTTCTCAATGTTTCTAACCCGTTTCTAGCCATAACTCGTCCTATTGATCCAATGGCTCAATGGGTTGAGGGGGCTGTAGCTGTAGCTCTCAGGGTGGTGGCGGGTAGCATAGACCTATCGAATGACGGGTAAAGCCATGCGCGCCCCACAGTCCACCACACCAGAACGCATCGTCCGCTTTACCGTGGATATGCCAGAGTCTTTGCACCAGCAGCTTTCTGAGGCCGCTACTCGCCTGAAACGGAAGAAGAAGAAGGCTGTGGTGGTGCGGATGGCCCTAGAACAGGCGCTCAAAGACCTGGAGGAGGATGCCGTCGTGGAGTAGGTCTGTCCTGGGTGGTGGAAGCCTAGTAGCCCCATCAGGACGGTATTTTCCAAAGTCAGACATTTAGTTTTGTAACGTGTTATTCCATCGTGGGGATGGGCACTCTGAATTGGGTAGCTGTATCTAAGGCCCGATCAGGAAATCCCATGAAACATCATTGGCTTGCTTTATCTGTGCTTGTTATCGGTATAGCCGTTGGGGGACTAGCACCAGCCCTCGCCCAGCAAAACTCTGGCACTAGGTTCTACCGCATTTGCACGAGAACTTCGGGGTCAAGAGTGAACTTAAGGACTGGCCCTGGTGCTAACTATCCCCTCGGCCTGGAGCAGGTGGGTTCTGGTGGAAACACCGTTGGTCGTGCGTTTAGAGAGATGGGCTACTCTCTGGCTGAAGGTGAACGGTGGGCAGAGCAGTTCGACCAATATCGCGTCGTTCAAAATTCCAGGGGTGAGTCTTGGTCGCTGGTTGGTACAAATCAATGGAATGCTTGGGTTCGCTCTGATTTTGTCTGTCCCATGAGAGCAGACAATTAAGCTACATCCTGGGGATCTAGTCTCGCAAAGCCCTCATCGTTATGTTCTGGGGATAACGTACCCATGGCCTACTGGCTCTTTCAAGGAAATCCCAAGTATTACCGCATCCTAGACGGCATTCGAGACTTCACCCAAATGCCCTGGCTGGTCACACGCTATGCCAAGGAGATGCAGCCCGGTGATGGGGTGCTGGTGTGGATGGCGGGGCCAGAGGCCGGGGTCTATGCCATTGCCGAGATCATCGACACCCCCAAGCCGATGCCGGAGCCGCCTGATATCGGTTATTGGCTGGATAAGTCACGCCTGGGAGAAAAGCCTTCAGCGACCCTACGGTTCACGGACAAGCTGTTGGAGCGGCCCCTGTTGCGAAGTGACCTGAAGCAAGACCCAGTGCTGAAGTCGTTGATGGTGTTGCGCCAGCCCAATGCTACCAACTTCAAGGTGACGGCGGCAGAGTGGCAGCGGGTGTATGAGCTAAAGGTGGGGATCTGATGGGTATCTAGGGCATTCTTAAAGATGAGCCTTAAACCTCTTTTTGCTTCAGCGTTGTTGACTTTGCCATGCTGCTATCTGTCTTTGATACCTGTGTTCCCAGAGATGAAATCCGATCTGGGGATCTTTCCCTGGATTTATTTGCTGCCAAGCTGCGGCCTGTGGTGGAAGGGAAAGCTCCTCGGATTTACCAGCAGCCTGAGCTGTTCCTGGCCAATACGTTTCCGACCGATGGTCTGAAGACGCTGATTACCGAGGTGTTTGGGCGATTGACGGGGCAGCTCATTGGCTCTCCGGTGATTCGGCTAGAGACCAGCTTTGGGGGCGGCAAAACCCACGATGAGATTGCCCTGTGGCACCTGGCTAAGCACGGACGACAGATCGACGGGCTGAACCGCTTTGTGGGTGACCTTTCGCTGATTCTAGATCGTCCCATTCAGGTGGCGGCGGTAGATGGGCGCGACCTCGACCCAGAGAGCGGGGTTTATCACCCGGAAACGGGCATCACCACCTATACCCTGTGGGGGGAGATGGCCTACCAAATTGGCGGCATTGAGGGCTACCAACTGCTGCGGGGGGCCGACGAAAACCGGATTAGCCCCGGCACATCGGTGATTGACCGTTTGGTGGGGAAAGAGCCAACCCTGATTATTTTGGATGAGATTGCCCGTCACCTGCGGGCGGCCAAGGCCAAAACCGTGGGGCAGAGTACCCTGGCGGAACAGGTGGTGGCCTTTTTGTTTTCGCTGATGGATCAGGCCGCGTCCTGTAACAACCTGGTGTTTGTCTATTCCCTAGCTTCCGAGTCTGATACCTTTGCCAAGGAAACGGCAGAGATGCAGCAGGAGTTGATGCGGGCCTCGGCGCGGCAGGAGCGGGTGCTGAGTCCTAGTACCGACATTGAGATCTACAACATTGTGCGGCAGCGGTTGTTTTCTAGCATCAGCGCCGAGGCCGCCGAGAAGGCAGCGGAAGAGTACCTCCAGGCGTTTCGAGCCAGCCGAGTGAACCTGCCCGACGGCTGTAAGGATGCCACCTACGCCCAGGCCATTGAAAATAGCTACCCCTTCCACCCCGAACTGTTTAACCTGCTGACTAAGAAGATTGCCTCAATTCCTGAATTTCAGCGTACTAGGGGGGCACTGCGCCTGTTTGCGCGGCTGGTGCGCTACCTGTGGCAACACCCAGATACTCGGATGTCGATGATCCATCCCCACCATCTGCCTGTAGGGATGGAAGAAGAAATCACCAGCGACCTGACCTCACGGCTTCAGCGGCCCCAGATGCGGCTACCCATTGCGGCAGACATTTATAACCCCAATGGTCGAGAGGCCCATGCCCAACTGCAAGACCAAGAATGGCTGAGCGCGGGCAAGCCCCCCTTTTCCACCTGGGTTGGGCGCACGGTGTTTGTCCATTCCCTTACCCAGGGCATCTCATCGGGGATTCGTCGGGCCGAGCTGAACCTATCGCTGCTCACCCCAGGGCTAGACATTGGCTTTGTAGATCGTGCCCTGGAGCGGCTGAGCGGTGTGGCTTGGTACCTGGATGTAGACCCAATCACCTCCATTGCCCGGTTCAAGGAAGAGCCTTCCATTAACAAAATCATTGCCGAGGAGAAGGAGCAGATCGGCCTGACCGAGGCCAAGGAAGAACTGCGGACCCGACGCGATACCATCTTTGCCACCAAGTTTTTTCAACTGGTGTCTAGCCCCGACGGTGCCCACGATGTGGATGACGACCCCAGCACCCTGGCCCTGTGTGTGATTGACTTCAACGAGGCCAAGATTAGCCGCTCCACCGATGGCCCACCGCCGCTCGTCGAGCAAATCTTCAACAACACGGGTGAGTCGGGCAAGTTCCGTACCTTCCGTAATCGGCTTCTGTTTTTGCTGGCCAATGACCAAGAGCTAGATCGAGCCATCGACATTACCCGCGAATACAAGGCGGTGCGGGCTATTCTGCGGAGCCAACACCGCATGGATGACCTCTCCCAAAGCCAGCAAGACCAAATCAAGCAAAAGGAGGGAGAGCTAGATCTGGCGGTACGCATCGCCCTCACCAACGCCTACCGCCACCTGTTCTACCCCATGAATGACCCAGTCAAAGCCCCCAAGGGGTTGATGCACTACCCTCTTCCTGCCCAGGATGCCAGCACCGTTAAGGGCAACCGCAACCAGCAAGATGTGGTGCTGAAGGCCCTGAAAGACTGCGCTAAGGTGCGGGGGGAAGATGCGGCAGCCTATGCCCCGGCCTACATTTTGCAAAAGGTGTGGCCACCGGGGATAGACCACTGGACAACCAAGGCGCTGCGGGAGCAGTTTGCCAAAGACCTCAGCCTAAATATTCTGCTCGATGCCGAAGTGGCCAAGCTGCGGGACACCCTTCGGCGCGGGGTGCAGGAGGGCCAGTGGGATATGAAGGTGGGCGAACGGCTGTATATCAAAGCAGATGGCCCCCTTTCCCTACCAGATACCATCGAGTTTTCTGACCGAATGGAACTTTATCGGCGGGGTATCCTTAAGCCCCCTGAGCCGAGGGTGATTGAGCTAGATGCCCAGGTGTTAGCTGGGGGTGGGGAGGAACGCACCGCCCAGGTGCGCTGGCGGGCCAAAGAAGCGCTGAAGGTCAGCCTGTACCAGGATGGTGAACTCATTCAGCGAGAGTTCCTACCCTCAGACGCCTACGAAGCCCAAGTTACTCGCACCACTCCATTTCGTCTGGTAGCGGACTATGGCGATGGTGAAGTCGCAGAGGCAAGCTGTAGCGCCGTTATCTATCCTCGTGGGGGTGATCCAAAACCGGGCAATGGTAATGATGGCAAGGGCGTTTACCCTGGGGTTATCGAGAAACCCACGGAGCATGATCTAGACGGTAGCCCCAGCAAGGTGTTCAACGACCTAACCGACTGGACAACGGATCATCAGGTCCGCGCCATCACCGCCATGACCCTCACCGTTGCTGACATAACGGACTATCGAAAGTTCGGCACTGCCCTGAACCTACTGGTGCGCTACCAGTTTGAGGTGGAGCAGTTCATCACCATCCAGACGGGACAGCAGTTTATCCGACTGGATTACCAGGGCGATGTGAAGGGCTTTCAGAGCTTCTTCAGTACCATCAACGGCTTGCTCAGCCAACCCAACGTGCAGGCAAACCTCAATCTCACCTTAAAGTTCAGGTTTGATCCACCGATAGCCCCCAGTGGCCCAGACCTAAAAGCCTTGCAGCAGGCGCTAAGCCGAAACCCAGTAGAGCGGATGAATCTCCATGTCCGAGTAGAATATTAGACCTGTAAGACTCTCTCGTTTGGGATTGGCTAGGGCAATGCAAGAATTTCAACTGCGGGTAATTCCCCTGAGCAACAACGACTTTGCCCTGGAGCTATACCAGTGCGCCTATAAAAAGGCAGGAGAGAAAAAGCGCCCAGCGGCTAAGCGAGTGGGGCGGCTGAAGGGGGCACCCCTCGTCCAGGCGCGGCAGGCCATTTACCAAGCCCTGAAGGCCAACAACTACGACCCCAAAACCCTCAGCTACAAGCGGCAGGCTCCCTATGTGCTGAGTGAGGAGTCGGGGGTGAATTTGGCGCTGCTGTTCCAGGCGTTGCAGCCTTTGTCAAAGCCGGAGCGGATTGCCAATGTGACCGAGGGCATTACGGCGATGAGTAACGAGGAGGCGCACTACTGGTTTGGTAAGGTAAGTAATGGGAAGAAGCGTCCAGCCCTAAAGGCGATGCGGGTTTTGTTAGGGGATTAATGTAATTGAGGAACGTATGATGACTGACCAAGAAACAACTCAGAAGCAAAAAGAGTTACTAGATGCGCTAGGTGCTGCTCAAATTGCCAGGGCATACTTACGCAGCGTGAAATCCATGCTCGGTGGTGTTGAAATTCAAAATATTCGACTTGAGGAAATTCAAATCTCAGAAGATGAGCAGCTTTGGCTAGTCACGCTAGGATTTGATCGTACCTTAGATGAAGATGAAGCGTTAGTCCCTAATCAAACTCGAAGAGAATATAAGATTTTTGAAATTGATGCTAATACCCGCAAGGTCAAATCCATGAAAATTCGTGTTGTATGATTGCAGAGATAAAATCACTATTTTCTCGATACAGGCAAACTGGAATTTTGATTGATACAAATATCTTGCTGCTCTACATTGTTGGAC
Source organism: Phormidium sp. FACHB-1136 (assembly GCF_014697375.1). Classification (GTDB taxonomy): domain Bacteria; phylum Cyanobacteriota; class Cyanobacteriia; order Phormidesmidales; family Phormidesmidaceae; genus Nodosilinea. Next base: position 5,095 of record NZ_JACJRS010000134.1, on the reverse strand, counting down.
TTGCCAATAGAGCAAGAGTCTCAAAATTCAAAAGAACTCAGCAATTTACCTCAGAGGATTTTGATTTGTTAGTTCAAATTCTAAAATCCTTTCAACGAATTGTGACTACGCCTAGTATTTTAACTGAAGTTAATAGCCTCGCGAATCAGCTAGGAGAGCCAGAGAGAACTAAATGCCTTCAACTCTTTGGAAAAGAAATTGGACGATTCCAAGAAATTTATGAGCCGAGTCAGAATATAACTCAGCTAGCAGATTTTTAGGTATTTGGACTAACGGACTGTGGTATTTTACATATAGCGAAAGGGAGCTACTTAGTCCTAACCGATGATTTACGACTAGCAGCTACGCTTCAGCGCAGAGGTGTTGACACCGTGAATTTTAACAATATTCGATTTTATCGGCTGGATTAAATCAATAACGCACACATAAACGATGATTCATCTCCATGACATGGTGGCCCTGATGGAAGATACTCCGGCACAGCGTTTCCCCTTTGGCGGGCAAATTCTACTGCGGCGAGGGCAGGTGGGTACGGTGGTGGAAGAGCTGGGCGATGGCGAGGCCTTTGAAATTGAGTTCTCTCGTCCTGACGGCCAAGCCTATGCCATGGTGGCGATTAGGGCGGAACAGCTTTTGCCCCTGTATTACGAGCCTGTGGATCTGGCCGCTGCAAGCTGATCGAGGCTGTGCAAAATAACGGTGGTCTTAGGAATGAAACTTGCTGATCTGGATGCCAATACGTTAGAAGCCATCAAGGCCGTTCGGTGGGATCGGATTATTGAAAAACACGAGGGGCCATATACCTGGGCCTCGACCCTGGAATGGCAAGACCCAGAATTCATAATGATTGAGGGTCGGGCGGTTTTGTTGCCTGTGGAGAAATCCCGCCACGACAACATCACCATTCTTCGCACGATCTGGAGCCAGGACGGCAATTCTCTGACGCTGTTTTTGAAGGACACCACCTACGATGACGCCTGGTTCATGAGTGGGTATATGGCGGTGTGTGATCGTATGGCTAATCATGATTGCTACCTGGCGATTCTCTACCATGAGTGGTTCATCATTGAGCCTCCTGCCGTCCTAGAGGCATAACCCTTACCAGGCCAAGCTATCGACACGGTCAGCGCGAAGGGGTAAGGCGCTAGCCAAGCCATCCTTGGGTTTTGAGGTGGTTCCAGGCCATGGTGAGGTGCTGGGGCTTGAAGAGGTTTTTCTTACGATCACTCCATTCCTTCACTCGCTCAATCGCCACCGCACAATCGACAGCCGCTTGAGGGTCTTCTTGGGCCACCCAGTGCAGAGTGGCCAGCATTTCCATGCCGTAGGGGGTTTCAAAGCCTTCGATGAGCTGGCTGACTCGCTCTAGATAGGGGTCAGCATTGTGGCCCTCGGCGAGGAAGCTTTGGGCCGCTTCGTGTCCGGCGGGCAAGACCTGAATTTGGGCACGACCGCTACCGTCACCGTAGCCGCGAATGTAGTGGCCTTCCATGGCTTGTAGGGCGTGGCCGAGATTGTGGGCATAGGGGCCATAGTGAAAGCGCTGGTAGGTCAGGCTTTGTAGGGTAGGCTCTCCAGCTACCTTGAGGAAGTACGCCAGCTTTTGAATTTCGATGCGGCTGGCGCTATATCCCGGCAGTCCGTAGAGTTCTAAGATCCGAATTAGGGCGGCTCTAAAGGCCGTCATGGTTGGCTTCGAGGTGGCCATGGCCATCGTTTCGACGGGCGGTGCTCCCGCAGGTTCAAACACAATCACCTCAATATTGGGCAGCGGTTTGAAGGCGTCTATAATGAGCGGTTTGACATCGGCCCAGTCTAACCCCCCGTTGCCGCAGCCCAGGGGAGGAATGGCAATGGATCGAATGCCCAAGCGTTGAACGTCTTCGACTAACGCGGCTAGCCCGGTCTTGATGTCGTCAAGCTGGGAGGGTTGTCGCCAGTGGCGTTTGGTGGGGAAGTTGATGATATAGCGAGGATTCAGCAGTGAACCCGTGGCGACGGTAAACATCCGCCCAGGCTCGACCTCGTTGTTTTTGCACGCTTTTTGATACTGCTTAAAGTTGTCTGGAAATGCCCGCTTAAATTGCAGCGCCACTCCTTTGCCCATGACACCTACGCAGTTGACGGTGTTCACCAGGGCTTCTGTTTTTTCGTCGAGGAGGTTGCCACGCTTTAGCTTAAGCATTGTGTCGTTATGTTTACAGTTCAATTGTACTGAATAAAGAAATAAAGTTCAAGACTCAGAGGAGCCGGAAGTCTTTCAAAGTCCCTCTCCCAGCTTGGGAGAGGGATTTAGGGTGAGGGCTGCGGAGACTTTGCGATCTACTGAAACAGGCTAGGGGCAATCAATCCGTCTGCCTTTTATGAGTAGTACCACTGGGGGCGCAGGCGGGCTGTCATGGTTTGCCCAAATTGTCGCAAAATTTGGTTCACCTCGGTAGCGATTCCCTCATCCATCACCCCAATGCCGCGAATCAAGGGCCAAGGCACCGCTTGGTGTACCAAAAACTCGGCCTGACGGCGGCGCTTGCGATCTCCGTCTTCTTGGGTATCTCGCCAATACTTGGTTTCCATGATGTCCCAGTCGATAGCGGTGTTGATGTCGTTGAGATCGTCATAGAAGCTGGTGTAGCCCATGACGGCATGGCCATCGCTAAATGCGAACCCTAGGCCCGCTTCGGCGATGGCTTCAGCGGTGGTGACTAGGTGCAAGATAGAGCGCTGGTCGCTGGTGTAGCCAGGAACATTGCCGATGTGGATTGCCCCCAGCATGGGTGAGCGGGGGGCAAAGTAGAAGGGCACATAATCGTGCAGCACGCCGCCGGGGCCACAGGGCACCGTTTTGGAGTAGCGCCGATCTTGAATGTGCTCGTAGGCAATGGAGGTGTAGGTGGCCTCGCTGGTTTGCAGCCTATTTTTGGCCATCAGGGTACCCGTCTGCACGATGGTGGCCAGGTTGCTGATGGGGGTGATGTGGTACAGCCAGACGGGCATTCTACACAGGGCGGTGGTGAGTGTTCCTTAGCGTAGCAATGGGTGGGATAGGGCGATAGGGCTGTTAAGCAATATCTGCTAAGGCGGAGCAGATTTTCTTTGCTTCGTACAATGGGATGAGCCATGGAGCTTCAAGCATGACCGAACCAACGCCCAAACCCACCCGTCCCGCTGTGTTCATCGAAAAGATTTTTCCGGTGACGCTGCTGAATAAGCAGGTGTATTACGAGCATGGGGGCAACCCGTTTAAGGGGCTGCATCGGTGGTATTCGCGGAAGCCGTTGTCATTTAGTCGGGCGAGTGTGTTGGGCTCGCTGCTGCCGGATTCGGTGACGATGGAGGAGTTTGAGTATCTGCTGGGGCTAAACCGACGGGTGGATGGGCACTCGGACAGCACGACGAAGCTGTACAAGACGCCGCCGAGCCCGGAGCGGATTAAGCAGGTGCATGACCTATGTGAGCAGACCTGGGGCACGCGCACGCCGACGGTGCTGGATGCGTTTGCGGGGGGTGGCAGCATTCCGTTTGAGGCGGTGCGGTATGGGCTGAATGTGCTGGCGAGCGACCTGAACCCGGTGGCGGTGGTGACGATGAAGGCGGCGATGGAGTATCCGCTAAAGTTTGGGCCAGATTTGCAGCATGAGATTGATAAGTGGGTGAAGTGGGTTGGCGATGAGGCGGAAAAGCGGTTAGCGGAGTTTTTTCCGTCGCAGGAGGGGGAGACGGTTCAGAATTATTTGTGGGCGCATACGGTGGTGTGTCCGCATTGTGAATCTGAAGTTCCATTGAGTCCGAATTGGTGGATTGATAAATCCCCTGGCTCACAAAAGAAAGGGCGATGGTCTGCAGCAAAGCCTGTACCCAACATGGAACACAAAAAAGTAGATTTCCTTGTTATCACTGGTAAGAAAGGTAATGGATCTTCCATTCGATTGTCTAATGAGGAAGAATATTTTCCAGACGATACTGTAACGATTAAAAGAGGAGAAGGTAGATGTCTAAACTGTGAACAGGTTATTGAGAGTCAGTATATTGATGAAAAACTACTAAAAAACGAATTTAATCATCTTTTATATGCCGTAATTTTTAAGCGGTCGGATGGAGGCATAGGCGTTAGATTGCCTGTAGAGACGGATCTAGATAGCATTTCTAAATCCGAGTTTGAACTAGAAAAAATTCGTTCTGCATCTCCAGAGTCTATCCCGTCTGAACCTCTTCTCCAAGGACAAGATACCCGATGCTTTAATAGAGGAGTTAGACGGTGGGAGCAACTTTTTAATTCTCGGCAACTGTTAACACTCTTAACCTTTGTAGAGATAATCAAAGAGGCTAAGTCAGACATTCAGGCCCAGTACGATTTAGAAATGGCAGAGGCGATAATAGCCTATTTAGGAATTGTCATTAGCCGATGTATTGATAAAAATAGCAGATTGACTCACTGGAATCAAGGGAAAGGCTTGCCTGGTCCCGAAAATGCATCTGCTCAGCATTCCTTAAACTTGATGTGGAACTATCCAGAAGTAATTGGTTCAAGTCGTCTTTGGCGATGGTGTGCAAATCCTACAGCATCAAATTATTCAGAGTTGTGTGACTTCCTGGGGGTAAAGTCATCAACAAGTCAGCTATTAGATTTTAAGAAAAACTTCTCTTCTTCAATTCGCATTTCATCAGAATCTGCTGACAGTCTATTTGGCATTGAAGATAAGTCTGTTGATTCTATTGTTATAGATCCTCCTTATTATTCAACTATCCAATACTCAGAAATTTCAGACTTCTTCTATGTTTGGATGAAGAGAACTTTGGGCGATATTATGCCTGAGCTTTTTAATTCCGAACTCACCGACAAAGACCGCGAAGCTGTTGCGAACCCTTCCCGCTTTCGCAACATGGGCGAGTCTGCCGAAGAACTCGCCAACCGCGACTACGAAGCCAAAATGGCCCTCGCCTTTGCCGAATACTTCCGCGTCCTCCGCGACGATGGCGTCATGACCGTGCAGTTCAACCACAAAGACTCCGGTGCCTGGGACGTGTTGGCCAAATCCCTCATCGACGCAGGCTTTGAAATCACCGCCAGTTGGGCCGTTAGCACCGAAAACCCGCA
>NZ_JACJRS010000133.1 GCF_014697375.1 Phormidium sp. FACHB-1136 | reverse complement strand
TACCCTAGCCCGACGGCAAGGCTGGCGAACCGTGCCTCAAGCCCTCAGACTTTGGGCCAATCGGATCCACTATGTTTTTTCTTTACTCGTATGAAACCACCCTGCCTAGCCCCCCTTAGAAAGGGGGGAACCGGAATCAAAGTCCCCCTTTCTAAGGGGGATTTAGGGGGATCCCCAAGGACTTGCGGCATGAAAGCAAAATGTGTGTACTGAGTAGCCATGGCATGGAGAGGGGCTGGGGGTGAGGGCCGAGGGCCACGCCGTTACAAACGCCAACAGAGAGTAACGGACATTTACCAAAATTCACCTTTAGTAAACTGTCCGTACTTTGTTGATTTCCCCCATCATGGCAACGACAATGGAGATCTTCAAGAGACCTATTCCAAGAAGTGTCCGTACAATCGGGCTATCACACCTATGACTCGCAAAGGTCGCGCCCTCACACTCTCGGTATCGGATCAGGAAAAGCAGCAGCTTGAGTCCCTGGCCCTCACCTTTGACCAAACCTGGGGCAGTCAGCCCAATATCTCAAAACTCGTCAAAGCCATTGCCCTGGGAGAACTGCGCCTCGCCATTAACCACGGCTGGGCTCAGGAGCGCATCGATGCCCTCAACCGCGCCCGTAACATCTGCATTGACCTGGGCTACCTCAGTGAAGCGGTGGAACTGGCCACCCTGCTGTTGGAACGCAGCGAAATTAACCACCCACTCCGCCAGGAAATTGAAGCCTTTCTGGCCAAACCCAGCACCTCCTGGCGCACAGATCTGGAGCAAGGCATCCGCCGCCAACGCCCCTTTTGTCTCACCTACCAAGACGCCGCTGGCCGCCTGTGGAACTTCACCATTCGCCATGCCAAAATCGTCACCTACGAAGAGCGCCAATACCTCAACTGCTGGTGCGACGAAACCGAAGGTAGCCGCGACATCCCGGCCCTGCTCCACAACTGGTCACTGCGCCTCGACCGCATCCCTGAAGAAGCGGTCATCTCCCCCGCCGCAGGCCACTGGCAACCCGATCTCAGCGCTATTGAAGTGGAGTTTTGGTTGCTCAATGCCCTCGCCTTTAGCTATCGATCTAAAACCAAGGCCGACCTGGTGAACGAATGGCTCCCCGACCACAAAGCTCGCCGCATTGTGCGCCAGATTTGTCACACCTTCTGGTTTTTCCGCGAAGTGCGCCGCTATGGGGCCAACTGCATCGTCATCGGCCCAGAGGAGGTGCGGAACCGATTCGCTAAAGACGCCATCGCCATGGCCCAGCACTACATGACCCCCACTCCCGATATCAAACCCTAGGGTCGGGGAGACCTGCCCTTGGGCGAAGAGACCTTGCCTCTACTTGAGTTCATAGACTCGCTGCCATTCGGCGGCGGTCACTGTACAGTTGATAAGCGGGTGGGGGGAATCGAACCCCCATCATTAGCTTGGAAGGCTAAGGTTTTACCACTAAACTACACCCGCATGGTGTTGGCCAAAATGGCTTGTAGGGAATTTTATCACAGATTATGGAGTCGTTGGGGAGGGTGTCCGTGGGCATGGTGGGTGGATAGGTGTCGTCAGCTAGTCTGGCGATCTAGGTGATACAACATAGAAGGGGCTTTGATGGTCTGGACGTGTTTTCCCCCTAGACAGGTTGCACTATGCCTCACCAGTTTTTCAAATGGTCTGTTTTATCTGTAATTCTCAGTGTGGTGCCCCTGGCAGCCTGTGGCCAGCGGTTGGACATGACCACCGTGGAGGATCGTATCCAGGCGGATCTTGAACGCCAGGGACGCCGATTGGCCTTGAGGGAGGTGCGATGTCCCCGTGATGTTGTCCCCCATGCGGGAGCCTTTTTCCGCTGTGTGGGCGAGCTAGACCCGGAGGGTACGTTTACCATCAACGTGACTCAGCAGGATGATCGGGGAACGGTCACCTGGGATGTCCCCAACTCTAAGGTGATCCTTAGCTTGCCTAAAGTGGAGGCTGGCCTTCAGCAAGGGTTGACTGAAGCCCTGGGCCAGCGGGCCTTAGTGGACTGTGGGGAAGCCATCTATCGGGCCAACCAGCCGGGAGATCGGTTTGAGTGTCGGGTGGTGGGTGGCCTCACCGATGGGGACGACAGCATCTCCGCCGTTTTGGTCATGGTCAATGCGACGGGCAACTTGGACTGGAAAGAATTGCGAACCAGCCGATCCATGGTGACCGCTGCCGTTTCTGACGAACGACCCCAATCTCAACCGACGGCCACCCCGACCGATAGTCCGGCCTCTACCTCTAGTGCGCCTTCCCCTGATACCATGGCTACCCCGACCACGCCCAATGCCGTCAAACAGACCACCCACAATGGCCCCACAGGACGCCCGATCAACCGCCCCTACGTGCCCGGAGACAATGATTAACTTAAGGTTAATCTACCCTTAAAGCCATAATTTCTGAGACTTAATCTCTAGGCTTCAAGGTTCCAAGAGGTGCTCCGGTACTATGGTTACAGGTCGCCCTGTCCTGATTCACGGCTTATCCCCAACCTATGACAACCGTTCTTGATTTCTTGGCAAAAGGTGGCCCCGTCATGGTGCCGATTGTGGGATGTTCGGTGCTAACCATGGCCACCGCCTTGGAACGTACCCTATTTTGGACCAAGCTGCTGAAACGTGAGGATCAGGTGGTGAGTGCGGTACTGGAGGCGGCCCGCCGCGATCTCAGCGAGGCCGCAGCCCTGGCCACCCAAGCCCAAGACTTACCCATTGGCCGTTTTCTGTTGGCTCCCCTGCGGCTAAACCGACCGACTCCAGAAACCTTTCGGCTGGCCATGGAAACGGCGGGAGACCGGGAATTTGTGCAAATGCGCAAGGGCGACAAACTGCTGGAAACGGTGGTGGCCGTTGCGCCACTGCTAGGGCTGTTAGGCACGGTGACAGGGTTGATTGCCACCTTCGGCAACCTCAATATTGGCGGCGGTGGGTCGGGGGAGCAGGCCACGGCGGCGGCAGCGGGCATTGGGGAAGCCCTGATTACCACGGCGGCAGGCATGGTAGTGGCGATTCTGGCGCTGCTAGTGTTCCGGGTCATGATTACCCTCCAGGCCCAACAAATCGACTACTTTTCGGATGTGGGCAATGAGCTAGAGCTGATCTACCGCCAATACTGGCATGAGCCCGCCCAGTCTTTCCCAGAACCCGCCCAGCGTGGCGACCTCATGCGTACCTCTGACCGCCTTGGATAAGCTCCATGCGTTTTAAATCCCAGTCTAGCCCGCCCCCACCCCAGGTTGACCTCATCCCCATGCTGACGGTAATGATGGGGGTTTTGGCCTTCTTCGTGGTAATCACCGCCACCCTGGGTAGCGAAACCCTGGTGGACATCCAGCTACCAGGGGAGCAGCAAAACGATGAACCCGTCCCCCTCCCCGCCGATCCTTTCATCATCGAGCTGGTGGGCGAAAACGAGGTAATGCTCAACGGCCAACCCATTGATATCCAGGCACTCCAAGCCCAAATGGAAGCCTACCTCAGCCGCAATCCCAACGACACCATTTTTCTGTTGCCCAACCCAGATCTCCCCTACGAACAAGTGATGCAGTTCTTAGGAGATATGCGCCAGATTGGAGGCGACCGAGTTTCCCTCGCCATTGAGGAGTCCAACTAGGAGGGGGCCAACTTGCCACCGACTAATCGCCAATCGCCGATTTCCGCGTCTACTTCCGAGCCATCTCTAGGGCCAGGACAGTTTTGACAGACCGCTGCACCACGGGGTAAGACTCGGTGATGAGGTCATGGAACAGATCTTCGTAGCGATCTAGAGCTCGCTTAAAGGAGTAGTTGTCCAGAGCGTACTGGCGGCCCTGACGAGCTAGCTGCTGAGCTTGGCGAGGATTGTGGTAAAGCTGAAGGATGCCAGCCGCTAGGGCTGCAGGGTCTTCGGGAGCCACGACCAAACCGCCCCTACTGTCTCGAATGGCCTGGGCTGCGGTGCCCTGGTGTGGCACCGAAGCCACGATGGGACGGCCACTGGCCAACAGTACCTGGGTTTTAGAGGGCATATTAAAGCCCACCACATTCCGCTTTTGCATAATTAAGGAGACATCCGCCGCTGCCAGTAGATCCGGCAAGTCTTCGCGAGGCACGAAGGGCAACAGCGAGACATTGGTAAGCCCCCACTGCTGACACAACGGCTCAAGGCGGTCAAGCTTTTTCCCTTCACCCACAATCACCAGATGAATATCCGGGTACTGAGCCAGGCATCGGGCTGCTTGAAGGGTGTTGTCGATGCCCTGGGTTTCGGCGATGTTACCCGTGTAGAGCACCACAAACTTATTTTGCAGGTGGTGGCGCTGGCGAAACTGGCTAGTTTCCGTCGGTTGCGGGGTGATAAAGTTGACATCCACCCAGTTGGAGATGGAGGCAATTTTAGAATTGGGCACCCCCTTAGACAGCAGGTTCTCCCGAAAGCCCTGGGCAATGACGCTGATATGGGTGGCACTGCGGTAGGCCCAGGCTTCTAAAACCTCAAACACTCGGATAGCCAAGGGGTTGCTGATCATTCCGGTTTGGATGGCCGCTTCCGGCAAAATGTCCTGTAGGTTCAGGACGCTAGGGCAGCGGAACCAGCTTTTGAGGAGAGCCACGGGAACGCAAGCTGGCAGGGATGGGCTAGTGTTGAGAATGACATCGGGTCGCCAACCGCGTAGGGCTTGGGTAAAGCTGAGGGTGATAAAGCTGATCTCTAGGGCAAGGCGACCCAGCAGTCCAGCCTTCTTCGGCGTCATCACGAAGCAACGCTGGATTTGCACCCCGTTACGAATCTCAGTCTTATACAGTTGGCCGCGATAGGCTTCGTATATTTCGCGCTCTGGGTAGTTGGGCATGGCGGTAACCACCCGTACCTGGTGCCCCCTAGCGACCAATCCCTCAGCCAACTCTGTCATGAGCGGCGCAATACCGATTGGCTCAGGATAGTAGTTGTAGGAGTAGATCAGGATTCGCATAGAAGGCCCACCTTAATAATGCTAGGGAAGTGGCTAGATCGGGAGAAACCCCTCAGGGAAACTAGAGCAACACGATAGAATCCCCGTCTTCCAGACCAACGGTGTGCGGATGCCCCCGAGCGTACCCCTTAACTACGTCCGTAATTATGACCAGGGGAATTATGACTATATTAACAGGTGGCTCTCACCGGAGGATCACGCAGAATCGGGCAGATTCATCAAGTCTTGAAAATTCAACCCCTGTGGTTCACATCATCTTCAGGTATGGGAACGATACCTACCGCAGGAACCGGATTGGGATCCGGTTCAGCAAGACTGCAACCAGCCATTGCCTTCCTAGCATACCCAGATGACCTCGCTTCGCCTTTACGTGAAATTACGTAAGTTTTCTTGACCAGGTATCCCAGTAAATACGGTCTCTCCACCCATTCGTCACAGGCTAGTGGGGCATCAACACCCTACGGCGACCCTGGAGATCGCCATCACGGGGCAACTCGGCTGGGGGGCTTCAAGATCTGAGGGGTCTAGGGGGTATGGGCCTAAATATTCCTTAAGGTTGGGTTAAGTGAGCGGAAAAGGCGCTTTGCTAGAGGAGACCTCCTACGGCACACGCGATGGACTCTAAATCCTTTATTACAGCCATGCAGCCCGAGACCATGGTGGCCAAGCCTGGTAAAAAAATTAAGCTCAAGGACTTCGATCCGGGGTTTACGGGCGACTTCAAGAAAAAGGAGGCGAGGGAATATCTTCAGTCAGGCATTGAGGATCTGGCCCGCTACCAGGATATACTCTATGCCCAAAATACCTACGCCCTGTTGCTCATTTTTCAGGCCATGGATGCGGCGGGGAAAGACAGCACCATCAAACACGTCATGTCCGGGATCAATCCCCAGGGGTGCCAAGTCTTTAGCTTCAAGCCACCCTCGGCAGAGGAACTGGATCACGACTATTTGTGGACCTCCTATCGACGGTTGCCGGAACGGGGCAACATCGGCATTTTCAACCGTTCCTACTACGAAGAAGTCCTCGTGGTCAGGGTGCATCCTCATCTACTGGATCGACAGCAGCTTCCCCCCAGTACCCGCAAGGGCAATATCTGGAAGCAGCGATTTGATGAAATCAATAATTTTGAGAAATATCTGGTGAATAACGGCATTGTGGTGATGAAGTTTTTCCTCAATGTCTCTAAGGCCGAACAAAAACGGCGATTCTTAGACCGCATCAATCGCCCTGAGAAAAACTGGAAATTTTCCCTCTCGGATGTGGAGGATCGCGCCCGCTGGAATGATTACCAAACCGCCTACGAGGAGGTGTTTACCCAAACCGGAACCGAATGGGCACCCTGGCACGTCATCCCCGCTGATAACAAGTGGTTTACCCGTCTCGCTGTAGCCCACTTTATCCACCAAAAGCTGAAGTCCCTCAATCTGGCCTATCCCGAAGTGGAGCCCAACCACCTAGAGCGGCTCCAGGAAGCCAAACAGCGCTTAGAAAGCGAGCCAGAGGATTAAACCCTGGATTTCTCCCAAACTCAGGTTCAGCAGGTATTTTGTAGACATTCTGTGACAGCAGGTTCGGGTTTCTGGGTTCGGTGCGGTCGGTGGGGAAACCCCCCATCAGATTAGGGTTTATGCCCCTAGAGGCTCCTCTTAAAATGGCCCATCATAGAGCCATGAGGTTGGAGTTCAACTACTAGGAGGTAGCCTCAATGATCATCCGTCGTTATCTCGATCCCATGTCTGAAATTAACGCCATTCGTCGCCAAATTAATGACGTCTTTGGTGACTTGGCCGCTGAAGTTCTGCCCCGTGCAGACTGGGCTCCGGCCATGCGTTTGCTCGATCACGGTGATCACTTCCTGCTCCTGGCTCACTTAGTAGGCATTGAGCCCGATGAGTTGGATGTGCAGGTAACTGCCGACACCATTTCTCTGTCGGGCCAACGCCCTGAATTGGAACTGCCAGAGGGCGCAAAACTTCTCTATGATGATGTCCGCTATGGCCACTTCCAACGGGTGATTAACCTGCCGGAACCGATTCAAAATAGCCAGGTGGCCGCTCAGTTTGAACAGGGTGTCCTCACCCTCACCCTGCCCAAGGTGGTAGAAGCCCAAACCAAGGTGGTGAAAATTAGTCTGGGCAAGCCCACCCTAGAAGCCAGCCAGGCCGACGGTGAACCCACGGAAGCCTAGGGGCAGGATTCGCCGAGTTATCGTCACCGATGTCGTTATCAGTAGCACGGTCTTTGTGGGTGCCTAGGGGACATCACCCGGTTTAACCCACCCACTCCGTCGATGTCATGATTGGGGGAACTTCGGTTCCCCCTTTTTGGTGTTTTGGCTCACCCCCCAGCCCGCAGTTGGGCCACGATGGTCTGGGCGGATTGGGTGGGGTTGTCGGCCTCCATCACCGCCCGCACCAGGGCCACCCGCTGGGCTCCGGCTTGCCGAACCTCACCTAGGTTGTCGGCATCAATACCGCCAATGGCAAACCACGGCACCGGGGCATGGGCGGCGGCATAGCGCACGTAATCCAATCCGGCGGCGGCTTTGCCCGGTTTGGTGGGGGTGCTATAGACCGGGCCAACCCCAAGGTAGTCGGCCCCTTCTTCTAGGGCGCGGCGCATTTCCTCTGGGTTGGTGGTGGATCGACCAATAATCGCCTGGGGGCCAAGCAGCCGACGGGCCACGGCAACGGGCATATCTGTCTGGCCTAGGTGAACGCCATCGGCCCCCACTGCGAGGGCCAAATCGACCCGATCATTCACTAAAAACAAGGCTTGGTAGCGATGGCAGATCTCCCGCAACTGCTGGGCGCGTTGGAACCGCACGTCATCTTCGGTGTTTTTATCGCGATACTGCACTAGGGTGATGCCCCCCTTCAGGGCCGCTTCCACCGTGGCCACGAGATTCTCCTGGGGCGAGGTAACCAGATAGACGAAGGACTGGCGCAGCCGTTGCCGCCGTTGCCCCCCCAGGAGGTCGCTTTCGAGCGTGTAGACCTGGTAGCGCATGGCCTTACAGGCGGCGGCAAAGTCGCTGCGGTAGAGTTTGCCGTATTCCTCCAGCACCCGCAGCGCCTCCTGCACCCGGCACAAATTAGCCTGGAGCACATCGACCACATCTCCCCGCATGGCCTCCTGGGGGTGGGTGAGGGCTGTCCCTGGATCGCCGGGGGTGTCGCGGGCTTGGCGTAGGGTTGGGGCATGCCACTGGGCTAGGGTTTGGCGCAAATGCTTAATCTGATCCGTTCGCTGGGCATCGTTTAGCCCAAACCGACACCATTCCTCGATAATCCGCAGCCCCTCCCTAGCCCGATCTAAGTTGGCGTCTAGGATGCGATAGACCGCCCGATCTGCCTGGAGGGGTGGGGCGATATTGGTTAGAACGGCATCGGTGATCGATGGGCTGGGACTCTGGGCCTGCATAGCAACGTAGGGTACAAAATGAGGATCAAATCAGGATCAGGAGATCACAAACTCAATGTAGAACCGCCATCTTGGCTGTCTCCTTGGCGGGCCTCCTGCCTGCCCTACCATGATCTTGATAGCTCTACATTCTCTACATTAAGGATGCGAGACCATTGAAAATAGTTGGGCAACATCCCCATCCTATCAGGCTCGAATTCGGTAACTATCCCCGATCAAACCCCGCCTAATCCCCCCGCCCATACCTAGGGATAGCCCCCAACCTCAGGCAGCCTGCCAATCGCCTAATCCAGGTCTGATCCAGTGGAGCAAACTGGTCTATCGCGGCGGATGACCGTGGAAAGGGTCGGGCTAGACTACACTATCTAGGGCGACCTAATGCAGTGTGGGAGAGAAAACGGCCATGAAACGGCGAAAACTACTGGGGTATGCAGGTTCTGGACTAGCGGCCACCATCGGGCTAGGGCTCATGCATCGCCATACCGCCCAAGCCCAACAGGCCGACCGCCTCACCCTACGCAGCCTCGGCCACACCGCTTTTTTGTTTACCGGGGGTGGACGACGCATTTTGTCGAACCCCTTCCGCCCGCTGGGCTGTACGGCGGGCTTCCCCAACCCAGCCCAGCCCGCCGATATCGTCATGATTAGCAGCCGATTGTTCGACGAAGGCTACCTCAACGATCTACCCGGCAACCCAAGGGTGCTGGCAGAACCGGGGGTCTACGACTTTGAAAATATGCGCATCCAAGGTGTGCTCACCCCCCACGACCGTGAGGGTGGGCGACGCTTTGGCAACAACACCATCTGGAAATGGACTCAGGCCGGAATCACCATCGTCCACATGGGCGGTGCAGCCACGCCCCTGCGGGTGGAGGAACAAATTCTGCTCGGTCGGCCCGATGTGCTGCTGGTACCCGTGGGCGGTGGCCCCAAAGCCTACACGGCAGAGGAAGCCGTCCAAGCTATTCAGGTGCTCCGGCCCAGAGTTGTCATCCCCACCCACTACCTCACAACCGCCGCCAGCGACACCTGCGACCTCAGCCCCCTCGATACCTTCCTCACCCTGATGCAGGGCACCCCCATCACCCGCGCCCCCCAAGGTAGCCTCTCCATTCGCCCCAGCGATCTCCCTAGCGAAGGAATGCGCATCCAGGTTTACCAATATCCCCTAGCCTAGGGCGTGTCATCACACCAGCCAGATCACGCAATAGCCATGTCAATAGCGCTGGGAATCGCGTAGCGCCTAGCGTCGGGTCGCTATGGTTGCGTCAGGTGGGTTTGATAATGGCCTTCCCGCTGTACCTCAATTGATGCCATACCCTACGGTTGGTAGCCTGTTAGTGATGTTTTGCCTACGAATTGATCGAAAAAGAGGTGTTAGCCTGGGGGCCAAGGAGAAGGAGATAGACACCTCTGGTTACCTAGCCCCGTGCCATTAACCCCGGCTTAAAGCGGAGTTGCTAGGGTGCAGAGGTCTGTCCAAGGACGCAGTTGGTATTTGTTCGTTTAGGCCGTGGGGCGTTAGACCGTTGCCCGTTTGGCCCATCCCATTGCACTCTCAACTTGGCATACCTATGGTAGTTGCATTTTCTCCCCCGTCCCAAGCCCTGACCGACGACGAGCTTTACAAACTCCATGCCTATTGGCGCGCCTGTAATTACCTGGCGGTGGGCATGATCTATCTAAAAGACAACCCCCTGCTGAAGGAACCCCTGAAGCCAGAGCACGTTAAACATCGCCTGCTGGGTCACTGGGGCGCGTCTCCGGCCCTGAGTTTTACCTACGTCCACTGCAATCGACTGATTAAAAAGTACGACCTGGATATGATCTTTGTGGCTGGCCCTGGCCACGGTGCCCCTGGTGTCCTCGGCCCGGTGTATCTAGAGGGCACCTACTCGGAGATCTATCCCGACAAAAGCGAAGACGAAGAAGGGATGCAGCGCTTCTTCAAGCAGTTTTCCTTTCCTGGGCACATCGGCAGCCACGTCACCCCCGAAACACCGGGTTCGATTCATGAAGGCGGCGAATTGGGCTACAGCATTTCCCACGCCTACGGGGCGGTGCTGGATAATCCCGACCTGATCGTCACCTGCGTAGCGGGGGATGGCGAGGCGGAAACGGGGCCATTGGCGACGGCATGGCACTCCAACAAGTTCATCAACCCGGCACGGGATGGGGCGGTGCTGCCGATTCTCAACCTCAACGGCTACAAAATCGCCAACCCCAGCATTCTCTCCCGCATTTCCCACGACGAGCTAAACGCCCTGTTTTACGGCTATGGCTACACCCCCTACTTTGTGGAGGGCAGCGACCCCACCGAGATGCACCAGAAAATGGCGGCGGTGATGGAGGAATGCGTCCTCAAAATTAAGGAAATCCAGCGGGAAGCCCGCATTAACGGCAGTGTGGAACGCCCCCGCTGGCCGATGATTGTGCTGCGGTCGCCCAAGGGCTGGACGGGGCCGAGCTACGTGGATGGCCACAAGGTGGAAGGCTTTTGGCGAGCGCACCAAGTGCCCATGGGCGGCATGCACAGCAACCCCGAACACCTGCGCGACCTAGAAACCTGGATGCGGAGCTATGGGCCGGAGGAACTGTTCGACGAAAACGGGACGTTGATGCCTGAACTGAAGGAACTGGCCCCCGTTGGCCATCGCCGCATGAGCGCCAACCCCCACGCCAACGGCGGGTTGCTGCGTAAGGCGCTGAAAATGCCAGACTTCCGGGACTACGAAATTCCGGTGCCCCATCCCGGCAGCGTGGAGTTTGAAAACACCAAGGCTCTGGGCATCTTCATGCGCGACATCATGC
This sequence comes from Phormidium sp. FACHB-1136, assembly GCF_014697375.1. Lineage (GTDB taxonomy): Bacteria > Cyanobacteriota > Cyanobacteriia > Phormidesmidales > Phormidesmidaceae > Nodosilinea. The sequence goes on along the minus strand of NZ_JACJRS010000133.1, from coordinate 1,390 downwards.
GCGACAACCCCAAAAACTTCCGGCTGATGGGGCCAGACGAAACCCACTCCAACCGTCTGCATCCAGTCTACGAAGTCACCAAAAAAGCCTGGATGGCGGAGTTTCTGCCGGAGGACATGGACGGCAGCGAACTCTCCCGCGAGGGCCGCGTAATGGAAATGCTGAGCGAACACACCCTCCAAGGCTGGCTGGAGGGCTACCTGCTGACCGGACGCCACGGCTTTTTCCACACCTACGAAGCCTTTGCCCATGTGGTTAGCTCCATGTTCAACCAGCACGCCAAATGGCTGGACATCTGCAAAAACCATGTGCCCTGGCGGCGGTCGGTGTCGTCGCTGAATATTCTGCTGTCGTCGCTGGTGTGGCGGCAGGATCACAACGGCTTCAGCCACCAGGATCCCGGTTACGTCGATCTCGTCACCAACAAAAGCCCCGACGTGGTGCGGCTCTACTTCCCCCCCGACGCCAACTGCCTGCTCTCCGTGGCCGACCACTGCTTCCGCAGCGTAGACTACATCAACGTCATCGTGTCCGACAAGCAGAACCATCTGCAATACCTGAATATGGAGCAGGCCGTCCAGCACTGCACCAAGGGCATCGGCATTTGGGACTGGGCCAGCAACGACGACTGCGGCACCGAGCCGGACATCCCCGACGTAATCATGGCCTGTTGCGGCGACATTTCCACCAAGGAATCCCTCGCCGCCACCGCCATTCTGCGGGAGGAGTTCCCCTACCTGAAGGTGCGGTTTGTCAACGTGGTTGACCTGTTCAAACTGGTTTCCGAAGGAGAACACCCCCACGGGCTGAGTGATCGGGACTTCGACTCCCTGTTCACGAAAGATAAGCCCGTAATCTTTAACTTCCACGGCTACCCCTGGCTCATCCACAAGCTGGTCTATCGCCGCTCTAACCAAGAGCGCATCCATGTGCGGGGCTACAAAGAGCAGGGCAACATCAACACCCCGCTAGAACTGGCGATCAACAACCAGATCGACCGCTTTAACCTGGTGATCGACGTGATCGACCGGGTGCCCAAACTGGGTTCCGCCGCCGCCCATGTGAAGGAAAAGATGAAAAATAAAATCATCGAATGCCTCACCTATGCTCACACCGAGGGCAAAGACCAGGACGAAATCACCCACTGGAAATGGCCCTACTAGGCCGTTAGGCTACTACATACCCAGATCTGGTTGCCACTGGTCAAATGCTGGGAGAACCCCCTAAATCCCCCTTTTCAAGGGGGACTTTGACTCCGGTTCCCCCCTTTCCAAGGGGGGCTAGCAGGGTGGTTTCATACCAGCGAAGAAAAATGAGGATGGATTGAGATGTTATTTTGCCCCTCAGCCCATGGTTCTCATAGAGCAATTAAAGCAAATTCCAGATCACC
>NZ_JACJRS010000132.1 GCF_014697375.1 Phormidium sp. FACHB-1136 | reverse complement strand
GAGCCAACTTTGATTCAATCCCATCCCAACTACCAGACCCTCCTGAACTACGGGGTTATCGCCGCATAGACTGGGATCACAGCCTCCTAAATCTGTCCGGAGTGTTGAGAAAATGAGACCTATTAAACGGGCTTCGTTTTGCGGGCATGGCTGGGGCTGTCTTGACTGGGACCGTCTTTAGCTAGGATGGCCTTTAGGTAGGACTATCCTTAAAGCGTTCCTTAGCGGCGTCAAAGGCTTCGGCCATGGCGGTTTGGATGCGTTTGGGATCGGGCTTTTTGCCACCCATCAGGTCGCCAAAATACACACAGGCTCCTTCTCCCAAGGCCCAGGTATAGGCTCCGGCCCAGGACGCCGCCACCACACTGCCGAACCCAGGGACAAACTTAATCAACTCTCGCCCCACCATTTGGGCAAAAAATCCCCCGGCAATGGCGCTGGCTAAGCCTCCGGCCTGGGAGGGTTTTAGGGTTTGACCGTAGATTTGGCCCAAAACGCCAATCATCGACACCTGCAACGCCGTGAGCACGGGCATGGTGGCAAAGGGAATGGGCACCACCGCTAGCGCCGCTGCCATTACCGCAAAGGCGGAAATATAGTGCCGCCCCACGTCTCGATACAGGCTACCTAGTTGACGGGAGGCTTCGGTTTGTTCGTCTAGCAATTGATACAGCGCCTGGGCTTCAGCGGCGGGTAGTAGATCCGCCAGGGCATCGCGCAGGGCTTCCAGGCCGTAGAACACCGGGGTAAAGCCGTCCTCTTCTAGGGTGAAATCAATCAGCACCGCCTGATCGGCCATGGTCCCAAAGCTCTCCTGAAGGGCAGCAAAGGGACGTTGCACGGCCTCTACGTCGGGAGGATAGGCGGGATGGTCGGCCATCTCAGCGGGGTAGACCTCGTGGGCGGACGTGACCACCAGCAGACAGGGAATGGTGGGAAACTTCCGGCGCAAGCCCTGGACAATCTGGCGCAGGGCATCAATGGCAAAGTCGGTAATTTTGACGGTCAGGATCAAAATCCGGGCTTTGTGGGGATTGTCCTCCAAATCTTGCACCAGTTCCGCCACAATGGTCTCGGTGCTTTGGCCCAGGTCGCCGAGGCCCACGGTGTCGGTAAAAATTAGCAGCGGCAGGTCTTCGGAGGGGTAGGCGTAGCGCTCGGTGTGCTGGGTGTGGGGTTTGAATCCCTGACCCACAATGTCCGCCGAAACCCCAGTCAGCCCCCGCACAATGGAGCTTTTACCTGCCTGGGGTTTGCCAATCAGCAGTGCCTCAGTGGTGGGCAGTTGTTCCCGCACCGCCGCTAAAATTTCCGCCACCTGGTCATCATCCACCGCAAACCAGCGAGTCAGCGATTGCCCAGGCCGAAGCCGCCCCAGGTTTGCCGCAGCTCCCTGCCATGCCTTTGTGGGCCATGCTTTCATCCAGTCCTTCGCCCCATGTTTCCACCGCTGTGTTGGAGGTGTGTTGTGGCTGACTTGGCTGATACTTGGGGCGGGTTGATCCACCACAGGACTCGACGAATCAACAGTATCCGGGTTTGGAGTAGGCGAATCTGGGGTCATCCTGTCCCTCGACAATGGCGATGCCCCTATCCTATAGGTTTCCTCCGGCTAGCGATGAGCCCTGTAAACCGAACGCCCCAGGGGCGATACCGAACCTGGCTCTCTGTCCTCAAAAAACATCGGAGAAACCCTCGGACAAACCGTTTCGTTCCCGGTCGCAGTGGTGTACATTATGAGAAAATTGTGACAACGATTTAAGCGAACCCAATTTTAGGAGGTCGGGCATTATGGATTGGCGGGTTGTTGTGGTGTTACTTCCCATCGTGATTGCTGGTAGCTGGGCCGTGTTTAACATTGGTCGGGCCGCCCTGGGCCAACTGCAAGCCTTCCTGAACCGGGAAGCCTAAATGGCGGCACTAGGCCGTATACCGTTCGAGACTTAATCTGTTCGAGACTTAAAAAGATACATTGCATCAACGCCCCTCAGCCTTGTCTAGGGGTGTTTTTTTGGGTGTCCTGGATGTCTGGTATCGATCTCTGGAGGGAATATCGGACGGTAATGCAGGGTGTGCGGGTGGACAGAACGAGACTTTCTCGCTCACCTCAGCCAAATTACAGACTGTCTCGTTTGCCCTAGCCACCAGGGTGGGGCGGGCTAGAGTAGGGGCATCCCGACTGGGTGGAGAGCGTTGTCTATGATGCCCGAACGATTTCGGCGACAGTTGCGCCAGGAGGCCGAAACCTGGTGGGCCGAGGGTTTGATTGATGCGTCACTGTACGAAACCCTGGCCCATCGCTACCAATTTACAGCGTTAGAAAAAGACGCCAGCAACCGTTTCATCGCCATTTTGATGGGGCTGGGGGCGGTGCTGTTGGGCCTAGGTGCTATCACCTTTGTGGCCGCCAACTGGCAGGTGTGGCCCCGTGCGGTACGGGTGGCGTTGCTGCTCGGGACCTTTCTGGTCGTCAACGGCCTAGGGTTTTACTGGTGGCGACAGCCCGCCGAAACGTCCCGCTGGCACCGTCTGGGCCATGGGTTACTGTTGCTGGGGGCGCTGTTGCTGGGGGCCAACCTGGGCCTGATGTCCCAAATGTTTCACCAAAGCGGCGATTTGTTTGAGTTGCTGCTGGTGTGGGGGCTGGGGGTGGCGGCGATGGCCTACGGTTTGCGGCTCACGTCCCTGGGTGTGTTTTCGCTCTTGCTGGTCGGGCTGGGCTATGTGTTTAGCTGGGGCCGATCCACCGTTTGGCAAGAGTGGTCTACCACGGCACTGCTGATTCAGCATCTGCCGCTGCTGGTGGCCGTGGTGTTTGTGCCCTTGGCCTACTGGTGCCGATCCCGCGTGCTGCTAGGGTTTAGCGGCCTGATCCTGGCTCTCAGTTTTATGACCAATAGCCAACTGTACTGGATTTGGCACCAGGGCTGGCTGATGGCGGTGGCGCTGGTGTTGCCCCCGGCCCTGTTATGGAGCTACAGCGACCGTATCTGGCAACGCACCACCGAACCGGACTGGTTTGAACCCGTGCCGCGTCAGGTGGCGATCTGGTTTTTGAGTGTGCTGTTTTACCTGCTGTCCTTCCATTACTGGTGGCAATATCCACCTGCGCCATCGGATTACTTTGCGACGCTGTGGGATTGGCCCCCGCTGCTGGATGCCGCACTGCTGAGCGTGGTGACAGGGCTGGGCTGGGCGCAACTGCGCTACGAAATTCTGTCTCACCGGGGTCGCACCCAGGCGATTAACTCTGCCCTGGTGGCCCTGTTGCTGTTGGTGACGGTGACGCTCCTGGTGGGTCAGGGACACCTAGGGGTGATGACGGCCCTAGGCTTCAATATTCTCCTCTTCACCCTGGCCATGGGGCTGGTGCGCGATGGACTCGCCCTCACCCAGCGATCTACGTTTTGGGGCGGCATGGTGCTGCTGGTGCTGGGCATCGTCAGCCGCAGTCTGGAATACAACACGGGCCTCATCTTCAAGTCCATCGTCCTGGCGGCCTGTGGCGTGGGTATCATCGCCGCTGGCCTGTGGTTTGAACGCCGTAAACATCCTCGACCCGCCCTATCTGAGCCCTCGGAGACCTGATCATGACCCACCCATCTCCTCGCGACTTTCAGCCCAATCTTCCGGTGGATGTGCCTATCCCCCTGCGACAGCCTGCCACTACCCCGCGCCCCCTGGCCCAGCCTTCCCGGGCTAAACCCATCGGTTGGTGGCGACTGGGTCTACCGCTGCTGTTCCAATCCCTGCTGATTGTGGCCGTCCCCGCCCAGGATGCCTTCACCTACATCACAGGCCGCACCGTTGTACTGCAAACGGCCCCGGTGGATCCCTACGACATGCTGCGGGGCTACTACCAAGTTCTGGGCTATGACGTGTCTAACGTGGACAACCTCGCCACCCTGCCGGGGGGTGAGATGCTGAAAAACCGCGACCTTGTCGGCCCGATCTACGTGGTGTTGGAGGAACCTGCCGCCGCCGCCACCCCACCCACCGCCTGGGTGCCCGTGCGCGTCAGCCCAGACCGCCCCACGGACTTGGCCGATAACCAAATGGCCCTGCGGGGTCGAGCCGAAAACTGGCAGGTGCTCTACGGCCTGGAAACCTACTACATGCCGGAGGATCAGCGGGACTCCATCAACCAAGCCATCAGCCAACTACAAAGCCAGCAGCCCCAGTCCTTTGTGGTGGAGGTCAAAATCGACGGTCAGGGCCATGCCGTCCCCGTTAGCCTGTGGGTAGGGGAAACGAACTATCGGTTTTAGCCCCGGCCACAGGAGGCCGTGACCCTAGGAACATTGGCAACGCCGGATCGGCCACCTCAGCCAACTCCTAGTTTGGCGGTTGAGTGGCCGCTGGTGGTGGTGGCTGCGGCTGAAGGGCCTGCTGGGAAGCTTGGATCCCTTGCTGAGCCAGGGGTTGGGCTGGGTTGAGGGCCAGGGCCAATTGAAAGGCGGCGATGGCTTCGGGGTAGCGCTGAAGTCTAAACAGGGCCAAGCCTTGCCCCGTGTGGGCGCTGGCATCTTGGGGGGTGAGGGCGATGACTTGGGTGTAGGCCTCTAGGGCTTCGGGCCACTGCGCTAGGGAGGTGAGGGCAATGGCACGATTAAACCAAGCCTGGGCCGATTCGGGGTTGCGGCCAATGGCCTGGTTGGCCGATTCTAGGGCTTCGGGGTAGCGCTGGAGGTTCCACAGCACCACGCTGCGGTTGGCCCAAATATCGCCATCGTAGGGGGCCAGTTCCAGCCCTTGATCGTAGGCCAAGAGGGCTTCCTCATAACGCCCCATGGATCGCAGAATGATGCCCCGGTTCAGCCATGCTCGGACGGTTTCGGGGGCGAGATCCAGGGCGGTTTGGTTCGCGGCAAGGGCTTCGTCGTAGCGTTCTAAATACCAGAGAATTACCCCTCGATGGTTGTGGGCCTCGGCGTCGTTGGGAGTCATGCCCACCGCTCGGTTAATCGAAGCCAGGGCGTCTTCGTATTGGCCCAATCCGGTCAGGGCGATGCTGCGCTGGTTGAGGGCCGTGGCCAGACTGAGATCTCCCCAGCGGCCATCCCCCTGAATGGCGAGATTGCAGGCTTCGAGGGCGGTTTCGTGCTGACCCAAGCGGTTGAGGGTAGTGCAGCGGCCTAGGTGGGCTAGGGCGTAGGTCGCGTCTAGTTCGGTGGATCGGGTAAAGGAGGTGAGGGCTTCCGTGGGGCGCTGGAGTTGTTGCAGAATTTGCCCTTGGGCTGTCCACAGGATTGGATCGGTGGGATTGAGGGCGAGGGCTTGATCGTAGGCCGCAATGGCGGCGCTAAAGTCTCGCATTTGGGTATGGGCACGGCCCTGCTCCGCCCAGGCCATTGCCGGGGATTCGTTGCCCCAGCGACCATTGCCCAATCGCGCCGCTTCGCAACTGGGAATCGCGGTTTGGGCCAGCCCCAGATCGACCCGCACCCGGCATTGGTAGGCCAGGGCCAGGGAATCGTCGGGATCTTCTAGCAGGGTCCGTTCTAGGGCAATGGCCGCCTGTTCAGACTGGCCCGCTTGGCTGAGAATGATGCCCCGATATAGCCAAGCCATCGCCGGGGACGAGTCTCCCCAGTTGCCATCAATGCGGAGGGCGTCGTTGCAGGCATCGAGGGCGGCTTCGGCGTTGTTGAGTCCGGCATAGCCCATGCAGAGGTAGGCGCTGGCCAGGGAATAGCGCGGATCAAAAAAGAGGGCTTGGTCGGCAGATACAATCGCGTCGGGATAGTTCTGCAATTCCAACAACACGCTGCTGCGCAAGGCCCAGAGATCGGCGGCATCGGGCTCTAGGGCAATGGCTTGTTCACAGGCGGTCAGGGCTTTGTCATACTCCCTAGCGTCCCGCTGAAGGCGGCAAAGGGTGGCCCAATAGTAAACATCATTGAGGGATTCAAACTCCCGACCCTGGGCGGGCAGTCCACCAACTAGCCCCAACCCCAGCCCCAACCCCAGCCCCCAGGTTGCCCTCGTCCAGGATGACCTGATCCAACGCCGGAAGCGAGTTGTCACCCAAGGAAACATCCGCATGGCAAACCCAGAGGACGACAGCATGGCCCAATCGGCCTATTCCAGAGGATACCAGGCTTGACGAGGGATAACCTGTCGGTTCACGATGAGTTCGCCGTGCGGCTTCGTCAACGGTTAGTCTTGGCGACGAGTATTACCCGCTTTTACCCAGCCTTCAGCCCCTGTGGAAACAACGCGCACCTTAATCCAGCCCTGCCCAGCGGGTTCTTCGAGGACAACGAGATCGGCGTTGTGATTCACGCCACCCACCTGCCCATGCTCGGTGCCAGGGCCAGAGCGAATGATTAACCCGATGGGCTGCGAGACTACCGCACGATAGCTACCGGGCGGCAGTTCTTCGGGGGCAGGTTCTGCGGCAGATTCGGCAGCGGGCTCAGCCGCAGGGGCGGCGGCGGGGGTAGCGGCAGGGGCAGCGACAGTTTCTGGGGTAGGAGCAGCGGGATCTTCAGCGGCGGCGTCAGGGGCGGCAACAGGATCTGGGGGGGGAGATGCGGGCACCTCTGCACCGTAGAGGGGTTTAGGGGGCAGCACCGCCAATCGGGCCATAAAATATCGAGCCGTGGCCACCCCAGCCATGGATAACAGGGCCAGCGCAATTGCCATGCCCAAAATCAATTTCGACAGGCCGATCAAAAAACCTTTCATAGCACCTGGGATAGCACATCACCTACAGTTTGCCAATGGTACAGCACCCGCCCAAGATTGGCACTTCTCGTCGCTAGGGGCAGGGCCGCAGCTATCGCCGCTAGCCGTTGGTGTTCAGGCGTTGGCTGAGGTCGCTACGGGAGGCAAGGCGGGCTTTGCCGGAGTTGGCCCAGGCTTGCAGCGCTTCAATTTGCTCTTGGGCCGTGCGGGCTAGGGGCACAATTTGGCTGGCGGCTTCCAGGATGTCATCGGTGGTAAAGTCGCGATTTTGGCTAAAGCCGAGGTGCATCGCTTCCACAAGCGTCTGCTCAATTTCAGCCCCAGAAAAATCAGGGGTTTCGTAGGCGAGGCGGGCCATGTCGTAGTTGTCCAGACGGTGGGGCCGCAGGCGAGAGAGGTGGACTTCGAAGATGGCCTGTCGTTCGGCTTGGCTGGGTAGTCCCACAAAGAAAATCTCATCGAATCGGCCCCGACGCAGCATTTCCGGCGGTAGGGCTTGGATATTATTCGCGGTGGCGACCACGAACACCGGGGAGCTTTTTTCTGCCATCCAGGTAATAAAGGTGCCAAACACGCGGCTGGTGGTGCCGCCGTCGCTGCGGCCCTCAACTCCAGCAAAGGCTTTGTCAATTTCGTCAATCCACAGCACACAGGGGGCCAGGGCTTCGGCCAGTTGGATCATCTGTCGGGTGCGGGATTCTGATTCCCCCACCAAGCCCCCAAACAGCCGCCCCACATCCAGGCGCAGCAGGGGCAGGTGCCAGTGGTGGGCAATGGCCTTAGCTGTGAGGGATTTGCCCGTCCCCTGGATGCCGATCAGCAGCAGCCCACGGGGGTAGGGCAGGCCGTACTGACGGGCTTTTTCGGAGAAGGCGGTGCCCCGTTTCAGCAGCCAGTCCTTGAGGTTATCCAGGCCGCCGATGTCGGAAATTTGCTCGGTGGCGGGGTAGTAGTCCAAAATTTGGGTTTGGCGAATGGTCTGACGCTTTTCTTCGAGGATCAAGTCGAGATCGCGGTCATCAAAGGCCCCGTGGCTGGCGATGGCTCGGCCTAGCACCCGCCGAATTCGCTCTAGGGAAAGCCCCTGGCAAGAGCGCACCACCTCATCCAGCATGGTCGATGACAGATTCGTACCCGTGGCCCCCAGGAGCTGCTGCACCTCCTGACGAATCGCCGCCGCCGAGGGCAGGGTGAACTCAATCACCGTGATACTTTCCCCCAGTTCCTCCGGGATAGCTAACTGGGGCGACAGGATAACGATATTTTTGGGCTGGGATTTCAGTAACCGAGCCAGGTTTCGCAGTTTTCGGGAAATGGCGATGTCATCTAAAAATCGCTGAAAATCCCGCAAAATAAACACTGCTGGAGCCCCAGAAGGCAGTTTTTCCACCAGTTCTAGCGCCTGCAAGGGATTGCGTCGCCCAAAGCCCGCATCGTTGAGGTTGCCCTGGTAGCCGTCTACAAAATCCCACAGGTACACCGCCCGATCTCCTTGGGTCTTGGCGCTGGCGGTGATTTCCGCTTCGGCCCGCTCCTCTTCGGCGGTGGCCACGTAGATAATCGGGTAGCGGGCGCGGAGCAGTAGCCCTAAATCCTCGGTAAAACCCATAGCAGCACAGGGGACATCGGTGAAGCAACGTTAGCCATCTTAACGCCAAACCCCAACTATCCCGCCGCCTACCGTCCTAGTTGACGGCCAGGGGAGCCATCAGTTCAGGATCTTGGAACAGGGGCGTACTGAGGTAGCGTTCGCCAAAGCTGGGCTGGATGACGACGATCAGTTTGCCTGCATTTTCGGGCCGTCGTCCTACCTCAATGGCGGCTTTCACGGCGGCTCCGCTGGAAATGCCAGAGAGCAGCCCTTCTTCGCGGGCCATGCGCCGACCGTAGGCGATGGCGTCTTCATCGGCCACCTGCACCACCTCGTCGATGAGGTCTACGTTGAGGACTTCGGGGATGAACCCGGCCCCAATCCCCTGAATTTTGTGGGAACCGGGCCGACCACCGGACAGCACCGGGCTGTTCACAGGCTCTACGGCAATGGCCTTAAATCCAGGCTTGCGCGACTTCAGCACATCGGCCACCCCGGTGATGGTGCCCCCGGTGCCCACCCCGGCCACCAGGATATCCACTTGCCCATCGGTATCGGCCCAAATTTCCTCGGCGGTGGTGCGGCGGTGAATGTCGGGATTGGCCGGATTGCGAAACTGTTGCAGCATGTAGGCATCGGGTAGGGAATCCAGAATTTCCTGGGCCCGCTGAATACAGCCCGACATTCCCGCGATTCCAGGGGTAAGTTCGAGCTCGGCCCCGTAGGCCCGCAGCATGGCCCGCCGTTCCGAACTCATGGTTTCTGGCATAGTGAGAATGAGCCGATAGCCCTTCGCCGCCGCCGCCATCGCCAGGGCAATGCCCGTATTGCCAGAGGTGGGCTCGACTAGGGTGGTTTTGCCGGGAGTGATCAACCCCTCCGCCTCCGCCGCTTCGATCATATTGATGCCGATGCGATCCTTCACCGAGGCCGACGGATTCATGCCCTCTAGCTTAATCACCAGTTGGGCCACACAGCCCTCGGCCTGGGGAATGCGGTTGAGGCGAACCAGGGGCGTCCGACCGATCAATTGTGTCACGTTGTCTGCAATGCGCATGGGTTTGGCCTAGATGTAATACATAATATCGAGCTGTTGTTTGGCGTTGCGTTTGTCCAGGAGATCTTGCAGGGTATACCGTTGTAGCGCCTCCTCTGCCGCTTGCCGCACCTCGCCCCACACATCCTGAATCACCATCGCCTCCGACGTTGCGGGGGTTCTGTCCGCATCGGGCTGACCATCAAACCCTTCGATGCAGCTCACCACATCATAAAGGCTGATTTTCCAGGGCTCACGGGCAAGCAAATAGCCCCCCCTCGCCCCCCGCTGGCTTTTAACCACCCCCGCCCGACGCAGCGTGGCCAGCAATTGCTCTAAGTATCGGTCAGGAATGTTTTGCTTAGAGGAAATTTGACGAATTTGTAAGGGTTCACCGCTGGCATGGTGGGCACTCAGTTCAATTAAGGCCAGCAGAGCGTATTCACTTTTGCAGGACAAATCCACGGCAGGGGTGCGGCTAAAGGGCGATGGCTCTAGTATACCCCGGTTCCCCACTGGGGTTTGCAGGATTCTCAAACCTTGATGAATGGTTTTGGGGTAAATATTCCCCTGGAGAATCTGGCAGGGGGCTGTAGAGCTTAACGGTAGGCATCGCCATTTCTGCGGCATCGCCGTCTTCGAAACCCATGACGTTCAAAAATAATTCCTGGGCATGGAAATACAAGCCTCGCTGCAGACGACTATGCAGGCTAGGAAGACCTCTGGGGTCACATCACGGACGAAAGACGCTACACTTTACGCACGCCTAGACAGGGCTACAGAAGATGTGTAGGGCGTTAACCATGGCCAACCACCTAGGCCCGTATCAGGGGTCGGGCGGTAATCGAATCATTTACGATTGGCATTTTGAAAACCTATAGGGGCACCTCGATTAATTGCCTTATTGCAAACTCGAAGAGCCTGAAACCCCTGGAATCTCGTAGCCATTCTCAATAAGATTTGTATTTTTCGAGGTGTCCATAGGTTTGTTCCGCCGTGCCGATTCATTACGGCGATAAGCAAAACTTATCACCTAGGCCACGATGGATAAGCCTAGCCAATCTCACCCCAAACCGGGTGAAACCTTTGACGGCTTCTCGATTGAGTAGCGATTTATACTACAAAGTAGGGAGTAGTCAGGATGTTGACCTTACCCCCCCACGGGGCACAATTGAATAGAGATTGAATAAGGGGTGATACCCAACTGTCGAAACCTAAGCCCTTAACGAGACTTGAACTCGTGACCTCTCCCTTACCAAGGGAGTGCTCTACCGCTGAGCTATAAGGGCAAAATGTGGATGGGCCGGGCTGGATTCGAACCAGCGTAGGCGTAGCCAGCGGATTTACAGTCCGCCCCCATTAACCACTCGGGCACCGACCCGCCCTATCCACGGTTATATATCCTAGCATGGAAGACTGCGGCTTTTTAGCCATCGGTTTAATTATTTGGGGCGATTTTTTAGATTTTTTTGGAAAATTCCTTCGGACAGGGGCTTTCTGGATCCTAAAAAGCCAGCTCGACTTGGATTCATCCCCTTTCCAGGTCTAGCCCCGCACCAGCCAATGGAGTATCCACCCTCCCACGAGGCCCAATCCGCCGTAGCGCACAGCCTGCCAAAAGGGTTCTTGAAGTTGCGACCAGTTCAACAGGTGGCTGGCTAGGGTCGCCTCAAATTCCTCTACGGTCTGCTGAAGCTGATTGAGTTCATCCTGGGCCTCCGCTAGGTCTGAGGGAGGGACGGCGGCAAGGCTTTGGAGTTGTCGAATATTGTTGATCCCGGTCTTGAGGTGCTGGATGCGGGCCTCGATCTGGTCGGCCTGGGTACTGAGATCCGTGAGGGTGGCTTCGGGCATGGGGTCGGGGTCGGGAGGCTCTAGGGCACCGCGCTGGGATGGGTGTGGGTGGTCGCCACGCATTTGCCGATAACCGGGCTTCATCATGCACAATAGAGAGAAAGGTCTACCCTAGTTAACCCTATTGGCTTGTCACTATGACGTTTTCGACCACCACCGAGGCGACAAAAAAGCAGCCGTCTCCAGATTCTCGGTTGGCCCTGGCTTCGCTATCAGACCTAGAGTTAGCCCAGGTGCTAGCTGAGCGTTTGGCCATTAAACCCAATGATTGGCATCGGCTGAATCGCAACCGTCCGGTACGTGCCCAGGAACAGTTGACGGCGGCGTTGGTCTACTTACTCAGCCAAAAGCCTGATGAAGCGCTCCCCAGAGTCGAACAGGCGCTCGGTTGGCTGAACCGTAGCGTGACGGCCCCCCCCTGTCCTACCCATGGGCAACCCAAGGGACGCGATACCCACACATCGAACTAAACTCAGTTCGCTAAGGGCTGAGTCTAACCCAAGACCAAGATTCTATTGCTCAGCCCTCAGCCCTCAGCCCTCAATCACTGCCTAGCCCTTAGTAAATCAGGGGCATACGGCGAGTGGGGGTGATGCGTTTATTCAGGTGTAGTTCGCGCCCGCCACGGCACCAGTTCACCTGATCGAAGATTTGGTGCAGAATATACAGCCCTCTGCCGCAATCGCTGACGTGGGGTTTGCAGTCGTCGTAGGTGAAATCGTCGCAACGGCAGGGAGGCTGAAAGCCGTGACCTTGGTCGGCAATGACCCACCAGAACTGAGCCCCAGCCGTAGTGTATTTCACAGAAACCTGTTTGGTGGGATCAAGACCATTGCCGTGTTTGGAGGCGTTGACGAGGGCTTCCTGAAGCCCTAGGCGAATCTCGGCCTGCCATTGTCTAGGAACTTCGGCTACCAAAATATCTAACACGGGGTGGAGATACAGGGTAGAAACAAAGCTCAGCGTGCCCCACTTTTGCTGATTTAGGGGCGGAGAAGTTGCAATCACTCAACACCTCACAAAAATGCTGATCGAACCTTCATAGGCCGACCCGAACACTCAGACAAAACGAACGTTATTTACCATTCAGAAAACGGATTGAACTGACTTTTCTTACGTTTGAATCACACCCTTTTCCTAGGAGTTCCCTAGCAACAACTAGATCTAGAGAAAGGCTAGAACCTAGGGTTTTAAGGAGGATTGGGTGAGTCGATCAGCCGACCAATATATGAATGTGTTAAGTTTTCCTGCTTTTCCTTTGGTTTGTCTAGGGTGTCTTTGGCCAAAATGCCTCAGGCTTTGCTCCTTTTCTACCATAGCAAATTTCTGGGTTGAATTTGTATTCTGTAAAGCGGTGTCCCTGACTGCCTGACAGAAGTGGGTGAAAGGCTTGAAACCTCGTGCTGCGAGGGGGAAAAGGTGAGGTGACATGAGACGCTGGAATTGCATATCTCAGGGTCTTTGCCATGCCAGCCACCACCTGTCTCTATGATCAAGTGCTGTCCTTGCTGCGTCAATATAGCCATCGTCGGGATCTGCGACACCTCAAGGCCTTGGCGT
>NZ_JACJRS010000131.1 GCF_014697375.1 Phormidium sp. FACHB-1136 | reverse complement strand
CTGACTTGAACAAAATTGAGAAGTTTTGGGCACGGATCAAGCACTACGTGCGAAAGACCTTGCACCAGTTTGACACCTTGTGGGATGCCCTCGACAATGCCTTCCGCGTATTGTCCTAACCTGCCTGCGGGCTGCTATAAAACCCCATTTTCTGCATTGCTTATCAGCAGCACGATATGGCGGATGTCCCTTAGGTGAAGGATATTGTGGCGATCCCCCTGCCCTCCTTATCAAGGGGGGTACAAAGTAAAACTTAGACAGCTAGGTACTGGGGGGATCTAGAACTCGGCAACGGTGTATTTCCCCCTATCGAGAATCGCCATAGAACTAGATCCCCAAAAACCGGGTTTGTGGGACGGCCCAGAAAAACCCGATTTCTGCGCCACTCACTAACAGCATGGCGGGAGTTGAGGCTTGGAAGCCGGGTTTAGGGATTCAATTTCTAGGGCACATTAGCAGGGTATTCTGCGCTTTGGGAAAGATTCTGAAATCTGGGGCATCGTGGCAAAACTTGGCCTAGGCTAGAGACACTGATGGGTTTCTCCCGATGGCTGACACGACCGATCTTGTGATTATTGGAGCGGGGGTTTCGGGGCTAGCGGCGGGCTGCTATGCCCAAATGAACGGCTACCGCAGCCGCATTATTGAAGCCCAGGCAGGGCCAGGGGGTTCCTGTTGGGCCGACTGGCAGCAGGGCTATTGCCTGGAGGGAGGCCTGCACTACATTTTCGGCAATGGGCCAGGGCAGCCGTTCCATAGCACCTGGGAAGAGTTGGGTGTGGTGCCCCAGGTGCCCTTTTTGCATGAGGATTATCTGGCTCAGCTATACGGCCCCAATGGGGAAGTGCTCACCGTCCACAGCGACACGGAAGTTCTGGCCGAGCACATGAAAGCCCTAGCGCCCCAGGATGGCAAGCTGATCGATCAGTTTTGCAAAGGGGTTCGCAACTTTAAGGCTTTCGATTTGTCGATTCTGCAACAGAAGCCCAAATCGATGATGACCGGGGCCGACTGGGCCAGAATTGGGCGGCAGGTGTTGCCCTTCGTGAATTCCCTGGGCAAGTGGGGAAGTCTATCGCTACAAGATTTGGGCACTAAGTTCAAAGATCCGTTTTTGCAGCGGGCCGTTCCCCATATGTTTTCCTGGCCAGAGGTGCCGGTGATGGTGGGGATGTCGCTGCTGGCCTACCTCGACAACGGCAACGCGGGCTTTCCCCAGGGCGGTTCCCTAGCCTTTGTGAAGGCCATCGAGCAGCGTTACCTGTCCCTCGGTGGAGAAATTTATTATTCCACCCCTGTGGAACAAGTTTTATTGGAGGGCGACGAGGCCGTCGGGGTTCGCCTTGCCGATCAACGCGAATACCGAGCCAGTCGCGTCATTTCCGCCTGCGATGGCCGCCACACCCTCTTCCATCTGCTGCAAGGGGAATACCTGCATCGACGGCTGGAAAAAATCTACGGCAGCGACCTGCCCATGTACTCCCAGTTTCAGGTGTGCCTGGGCGTCAACCGCGACCTCTCCGCCGACCCGCACTGGAGCACCTACCTGCTAGAGGAACCCCTCACCATCGCCGGAGCGCCGCAGTTTGAGATTGGCCTCAAGCACTACAACATCGACCCATCCCTAGCACCTCCGGGCAAATCCGTCCTCATGGCCCTGATGACCACCCCTTACCGCAACTGGCAAACTGCCTACGGCGATGGTCATCCCCCCGAAAACGAACTGCCAGAAGTGCAAACCGTTCTAGACTGGCTGAACCAGCGCTACCCCGGCCTGAGCAGCGACATTGAGGTGATGCAGGTACGCACCCCCCTCAGCCACGAACGCACCACCCGCAACTGGCAGGGGTCGAGCTGTGGCTGGCTGCTCACCAAAGACACCCTGCCGATGATGGTGCAGGGCATCCCCAAACGCCTGCCAGGGCTAAAAAACTTTGCCATGATCGGCCACTGGACAGAACCGGGCGGTAGCATCCCCATTGCCGCTATGTCTGGGCGCAACCTGGTGTACGAACTCTGCCACGAAGACAGCAAAACCTTCACCACTGTCTAAGGCCCGTCATCTAGCCCGAGCCTCCCCGCATCTTCGCCCACCCAACGGTAGGGGAAAGGTTTTCTCGTCTGCTACAACCAGGGGAAATCAGCCAGGACTTGCATCCCTAGGGCCTGTAAGCCTTTGTAAGGGCCGTTAACGCTTCATTGCAAATCCCCAAAATCCAGGAAATCCCTCCGACAATAGAGGTAAGGGCGATTCCAGTCCAGCGGCGCTTCACGGTTCATCGTCCCCGGGGGGTATTCCCATGCTGTCCTTCATCTTCACCTACCAAGACACGCTCTATCTCGTCACCAAATTGGGAGCCTTAGGGGTTGTGGTGCTGGCCTACTGGCTAGTGAGCCGCCATGATCACGCCACCCATCACGGGTAAACACATCCCAGTGTCTTGGCGACTCATTGCCCTCAACCGACCTACTGTGTTGACCCATCGTTTTGAGGGCTGAGTTTATGTACCAAAAAATTCTCGTCGCCATTGATAACAGTGCCATTAGCAATACGGTTTTCAAGCAGGCCCTAGACCTCGCTAAGGTCATGCAATCCTCAATGCTGCTAGTCCATAGCCTGTCTGGGGAAGACGAAAGCAGCCCCATTCCCCTCGGCCATCGCCTCGATTCCATCTATTGGGCACCGGGCACCGAGATTAACCTAGAAACCTGGAAAGCCGAATGGCGTCGCTATGAAGCCCACAGTTTAGAACAGCTTCAACAACTGGCCGGAGAGGCTAATGCAGCGGGGGTGAAAACTGAATTTCGTCAGCTATTGGGCCGTCCAGGAAAGGTAATTTGCACCGTGGCTCAACAGTGGGAGGCCGACTTAATTATGATGGGCAGCCATGGCCGCAGTGGCCTCACAGAAATGATGATGGGCAGCGTCAGCAACTATGTCATGCATCAGGCACCCTGCACCGTTTTAGTCCTCAAGCCCTCTAAGCTGATGTGCATTTAAATTGCATGACAGCTTTCTCTAAAGTCCTTGCTATAAGGCTTTTGGGGCAATCTGGCCAGTGCATTTTAGATGACTAACAGCTTACCTAGGCCATGGTCAAACGGGGTGTAGCCCCGTTTTATGACACACCCTGCATGAAGCAAGCGACACCCTAAGTCCTTTGCGCTAAGAATGTAGGGGTCAGGTTTTCTGACCCTTTAACGGATCTGGATTCTGGCAAATTGTGTTCGTCAGCCAACTTTCTTACTCAGGCCGTTTAGCCAAAACGTTTTTCACAGACGTTATCCACAGGCGTTATCCACAGATTTCAGAAAGTTATCCACAGATTCCTCACCACAGATCATCCTTCAATCCGCCTCACACCGAGAGAAAAACGCCCGTAGCCCAGACTAGAGAGATCAAAAATCACAATAGGGTAAGCATCCTAACTGCCACAAAGACCTCCACCCTGGCGGTTCTACGGTCAATTTGCAATCAACTGAGCCAATCTGGTCACAAAAATGTCTGCGTTTTGCTATGCAGGCATTTTTTATGTCGTTAGTTCATGCGGTTGGCGCACAAACGCCACCACACAACATCGCGATGACAGCTTTTTTCACTCATGCCACAAAAAATCTAGCGCAACGATGAGGGCAATTCTCGGTTAAACATCCATCACTATTCCACAACGACCAAGGCTGATAAGTGCTGGGCATTCGTCATCAGATGCCTTATAGGGCAGGACTCACAGGGAATCAGACACCGTATTCAAGCTTCGATGAACCGATACCGAAAAGCATCGCGCCATATCAACGAAGTGTCGTTTCAAGGGATAGCCAGCAACAATATTGTGAAAAAACTTGTGCGGCGTTAATCGCTGCTGTAAGCATTCCCATTGCAACAGCAAAGGTGGTCAGGGGTCAGAACAGTACAGCGTATTTGATAAATGATTTGCTAACACCATCAAGGATTAGAAATTTAATCATCAAAGATCATTAAATTTCTCAAAAAATAGCTGTGGAAAAGAGGCTTTTTTCTGGGGAAAAGTCGTGGAAAACCCATGGAAAACTACGATAAAAATGTGGATTATTAAATACCTTCCTTAAGTCTGTTGAAAACCCTCCCACTTCTTACGACGTTTTCCCCAAGCCATTGAAATTTCAAATCCATAGCTATCAACCGATCCCAGGGTTTTCCTCAGTTTCCACAGCCCCTATTACTACTACTATCTTTTAAATTATTTCTTTTAAAGGCTGTTGCAAGATCCTCAAAAACAGCCAGTTGATGAACAACAAAAACAGTGTTAGATTGTGTGAGCTAAACAAATCTCATCTCGATACATTCCTAGGTTTAGAGTCAGGAATCCCAGCTATACCAAGGGTTCTTAGGTTCCTTATCTATCTAGGGACAGACAAGTCTTAACAGGCTGAATCTAGATTAAAAAGTCATGTTTCGACCTGGCTCTCTTGCTTTTTTACAAAGAGAGTCTAGGTAATTGTTTTTTGCGTGTTCAATTCTGTGATGATCTTTGTCCCTGAACGGTCTTTTCGCCCTTCTCTTCGTTGGGTTTTCCCTTGAAATAGCCATTGACAAGAGATGGCTGACCCCATTCTTTGACGGATTGGGCTTTAGCTCACCTTAATCTACCCTAGATGAGTCTGCCTCGAATGGTCTCCTTCCAGCGATCAAGAAAAGTGAGATACTGCTAAAACTGAGGAACTTCCACAACCGTGGAAACTCGTTGGTGCTGCGGTGGTGTAGAAAATCACCGTGCCCTGTCCCCTGCAATCTGACCTGCGTGAAGCCACTATGAAGTTTGTCTGTTCCCAAAGCGAGCTAAATCAGCAACTGTCGTCGGTGAGTCGGGCGGTGCCCTCGCGCCCCAGTCGGCCTGTGTTGGGCAATATTTGGGTGAAGGCCGATGCTGCCCAGCAGACCGTGACCCTCGTGGGCTTTGATGAGGTGTTGGGCATTGAAAGCTGCTTTGCCGCCCAGGTGGAATCCTCTGGGGTTCTGACGTTGCCCGCCAAGCTGTGGGGCGATATTGTGTCTCGCTTGCCCAACGAAGATGTGGTGACGGAACTGACGGACGAGAATACCACGGTGACGATTACCAGCTCCTCCGGACATTACGAGGTGCGCGGTCTGGGGGCCGAGGACTACCCTTCTCTGCCCACCGTGGAGGATGGGGATGCCATTGCGCTGTCTGCCGAAGCGCTGCTCGACGGGTTGAAGGGCTCTCTCTTTGCTACCAGCGGCGACGAAACCAAGCAGGTGCTGACCGGGGTGCATTTGCTCTCCGATGCCGACACCCTGGAATTTGCCGCCACCGATGGCCACCGCCTAGCCGTAGTGCAAACCGTGGATGAAACGGGCACCCCTACCCCCGAAATGGATGTGACGGTTCCGGCCAAGGCGCTGCGGGAACTGGAGCGCATGATTCAGGCCCACACTTCCAGCGAACCCGTGCAGGTGCGGTTGGACGAAACCCAAGTGATGTTTGACCTGGGCAATCAAAAGCTCACCACTCGGTTGTTGGAGGGGCAATACCCCAACTATCGCCAACTGCTGCCCAAACAATTTGCCCGCCAAATTACCCTCGACCGCCAAGGGTTGATGAAAAGCCTAGAGCGCATTGCCGTCCTGGCTAGCCAGAAGAACGACATCATTAAAATGTCTCTCAATGGTGCTCAGCAGGTGGTAGCCCTGTCGGTGGAAGCCCAGGAAGTGGGTAGCGGTCGTGAGGAACTGCCCGCCCAAATTAGCGGCGACGACCTCGATATTGCCTTCAATGTGCGCTATCTGCTGGACGGACTCAAAACCTTTGAGGGCAGTCAAGTGCAGATGCAGTGTAATGCCGCCACCAGCCCCGCCGTGCTTAGCCCCCTAGGGGAAGCCAAAATCACCTACCTGGTGATGCCTGTGCAAATTCGCAGCTAGCTGTGGAAAACATCTGATCCTGTTGAAAAGTACAGCCCCCTGTGGAAAACAGGCCAAACCGTTGAAAACCTAGGGTTCTGGGGAAAAGTCATCCCCCTGTGGAAAACGGGCCTATCCTGTTGAAAACTCTCGAATCTTGTTGAAAACCCTGTCCCTGTGGCAGGGTTTTTGCATTTCCCAGATTTCCGACCTTCGTTAGGATAAAGACGTTCTGACCTCGGTTTCTCATTCCTATGGCAAGGCTTGTTCTGATTACGGGTTCCTCTAGCGGCATTGGCTACGAAATGGCAAAGGTGTGCGCCGCCAAGGGGCACGATCTCATTGTGGTGGCCCGTCGCGAAGATCGTTTGACTGCCCTCAAACAAGAGATTGAGCAAACCTATGGCGTGACGGTGTGGCCCTATGCCGCAGATTTGACCGACGCTCAGGCTCGTCAAACGCTATTTGACTGGACGCAAACCCTCGGCCAACCCCTCTACGCCCTGGTCAACAATGCCGGATTTGGCCTGCTAGAACCCTTTGCCAAAACCGATTGGGAACAGCAAAATGCCATGCTCCAGCTCAACATTGTGGCGCTGACCCATCTCACCCACCTGTTTATGCCTGGAATGATCGCCCAAGGTCAGGGCCGCATTTTGAACGTGGCCTCCACCGCTGCCTTTTTGCCGGGGCCGTATATGGCGGTCTACTACGCCTCCAAAGCCTTTGTGCAATCCTTCACCGAAGCCATCGCCAGCGAACTGGAAGGTACAGGTGTAACCGCAACCACCCTCTGCCCTGGCCCCACAGAATCGGAATTTCAGGACGTGGCTGGGATGGGAGAGCTTGAGTTTTTTAGCGGCAAACTGCCTACCTCCGCTGAAGTCGCTACCTTTGGCTATCAGGCCATGGAAAAGGGCGAACGCACCGCCGTCCACGGTCTGGTGAATAACCTGCTGGTCTTTGCCACTCGCTTGCAATCTGACAAAGCCCTCGCCACCATGATGAAAGGCTTTCAGCAACCCAAGGGTTCACCCAATTAACCGCTGCCTTGCGCTTACTCCGGCAACCAATCGGTCTTGAGGGCATCCTCCAGGGAGAAGGGCGGCTGGGTTGGGAACAAATCCCCAGGCAGGCCATATTTCTGGATGGTTTGCTGTCTGGCCTTGGCGTAGGATTCAACAAAACTCTCCGCTAACCAGGGCTTAAGACTGGGGCTATCTTCCAAAATGAGATCCACTTGATTGCGCTGTTCGATCACCGTATTGCGCCAATCCCTGGCGTTTTGCGGTTTTTCGCTCTCCCAAAACATCAGCTTAAGCAGGTGTTCGAGGATGACCAGCAGGCGGCTTTTTAGTTCCCGTTTTTCACTGCGGCCCATACTCTCCACTTCTTCAACGAGATTGTCCCAATCCACCCGATCAAAATCCTGCTGCTTCAGAGCTTCAACGGTGTGCTGAATCCACAGGGAAAAGTCGGTGTCATAAAGTGTGGAAACCGTGGCGGTAGTTGTGGAAAACGGCATGACGGCCTCAGTGAGTGAGGGGACTATCGCTATTGTAGGCAGTGGTTAATGGGGTGAGCGAAGGCCGTCGCCCTACATCCCCGGACTGGCCAGGTTGCGGAATCGGGTAAACTGCGGCTCAAACAAGAGCTTGACGGTGCCCGTGGGGCCATTGCGGTGCTTGGTAATAATCACCTCGGCAATGCCGCGATCTGGCGTGTCAGGATCGTAATACTCCTCGCGGTAGAGCATCATAATCAAGTCGGCGTCTTGCTCAATGGCTCCAGAATTATGGGAAACGATGCCATCGGCTAACCAAGATGCTGGCCCTGGAACCGTTAAGTCATACACAGACTCTTCCCCGGCGGGTTCAATAGAAATTACCTCATCCCAGAAAATATCGGCGTTTTCCGGTTGCTCCTGAGCAACGGCGATATAGCTTCCTGCACTCAACTGCTTAAGCCGTTGCCAGCCATCTAGGGTGTACAGCCGATGCTCTGCGGTGGCCCGAATTTTACGTCCGCTGGCGGTCGTTAGCATATAAACCGGACGGGTGCCCACTTCCCAAACCACTTCAGATTGGGCCTGGATGAGCTTGCCGTGGCTGTCTAGGCTAATGACTTCAGGGGTGTGTCCCACCAGGTCTTGAATCGGGACTCGACAACCATCGGCCAGAACCACTAAGGTGTCTCCGGTGACGCATTCCCTCAAATCACTCATCATCGGGCGTTTGTTGGTGCGAGATTCTACCCCCCGGCTGAGCTGCGATAGGGCAATGATAGGAACGTTTAACTCACGGGCCAGACCCTTCAGGGATCGGGTCATTTTGGAAAGTTCCTGCACCCGGTTGTCGCCGCCGCCTTCCATCAGTTGCAGATAGTCGATCAGCACTAGGCCCAAGGCACCGCCCTGTTCGGCCTGCAATCGACGACAGCGAGACCGAATTTCGGTGACGGAAATGTTCGGTGTGTCGTCAATAAAAATCGGCATTTGCGACAACACACTGATGGCGTGGCCCAGTTTTTCCCATTCGTTTTGGGCAATGCGCCCGGTGCGGAGGCGGCTGCTTTCCATCTCCACTTCGCTGGAGAGCAAGCGATAGACCAGTTGCAGCTTTGACATTTCTAGGCTGTAGATGGCCACGGGTAGCTTTTGCAGCGCGGCAATGTTGCGGGCAATATTCAGGACAAAGCTGGTGTTGTGTACACAGATATCGTTGGCCACAAAATTGTGGGTTTCCGGGATGGTGAGGTCGTAAACCTGTTTGAGGCCCAAGGGTTCAATGGCGACGATTTCATCCCAATACACGTCACTGGTGGCGAGGTTTTGTAATTCGGTGTTTTCTAGGGCTGTGGCTAGGGCAAAGAGGCGTTCTCTGGTAGGGGCACGTTTGCCAGCATGGATGTTGCTGGTGCCTTTCAATCCGGCCCTTTGGGCTAGGGATTGCCACGATTCCTCACCTTTGGCTTCCCGCAATAGTCCCCAAACCTCCATAGGAATGAGGTCTTGGTTGGTTTGATAGCGGCGATTTTGTAGGGCCGATTTCACCCGTTCGATGGCGTCTTCTTTGCCAAAAATGCCAATGTCTTGAACAAAGGTTTTGATGGAGGGTGCATCGGTGATATCGAGTTGCCATGCAGGCCGCCGTTCGTCGTTGTATTTAACGGATCGGGACTTCACCTGGGCCAAAATGCCAAAGCGAAGTAAGAGATGCTGAATCTGACGCACCAGAGTTTCGCTTACGCTGGCAAAGCCGAGCTGCACCTGACCTGATGCTAGTACTGAGGCCCAGCCATCCGTGGCAAAAAGACGGTTGAGAAATAGCGCTAGGTGGAATCGAGTTAGCCGAAATACGAATGCCGGAATGGTTTTGTGGTGGGCTGACTTGCCCCAAAGCCCAACCTCTTGGAGCCAAAGTGTGAGGTTGTTTTGACTCATCCATCGAATTGTGGCAAGACCGCCAGGGGCCAGTTCCTCTGGTTCAACCTGTAAAAGTTGGCAGAGTTGCTCAAAGTTGGCCGAATTTGGAGCGCAAATTCCCTGCTGCCATTGAGTCACCAGACTAGGGCTAACGTCTAGCTTTTTGGCAAACCAACTCGCTGGTTTATCGCTGGGTTGAATCAAACGTTGTAAGCGTTGCCCAAAGGCTTGGCGGGCTTGCTGCACATCATGGCAATCCGAGGTGACGTAAAACGTCGGCGTCCGGGTGCCTTGGGAGGTTTCTTGGCGTACCTTCACCCCTGGAAATAGAAGGGCGGCGGCGGTGAAATCAGCCTGAATCGCTGGGTTCTCGTTGGTAAATTGGGGAGAAGTGCCAGTCAGGCAGCCATCACCGATGAGGTAAGCCAGGAGTTTGATTTGATGTTCCGGCAGTTCCTCATTCCCAAAAACGGGCAGAATGCGGGGAACGGCAATTTTCTGACCCACCGCCAACTCCGATAGCGGTCGCCAGCCCTGAATGGTCAGATAGGGATGGGTAAGGGTCGTTTCTAGGGTGCGACCGGATCGGGTGCTGACTCGAAAAACGGGCTTGTGGCCATCATCCACATAGGCGCTGGGCTGGGTGAGGTGAAAGCGCCAATTGGGGCCGAGGGTGAGTAAATCAGCAGCTTGGGCCTGGTAGATTTCGGCCATGGTTTTGAGGCTGCCATCGGCCAGCAGAATTTGGGCCTCTGCACTGAGGCACTTGCCCATGGATGGACGGGCAGCGGTGATAATTAGGTCGGAGCGCTGGAAGCCCTGGGTCATGGCATCGAGGTCGTAGAAGCCGCAAGGCACACCGGGCAGCACCACACCGAGGGAACGCTGCTCGATTTCGGCAAAGGTATCGATCAAAATATCCGAGGTTGCCGTGAGGCCGCTTTGGGGGCGCACCTGGGTAATGCCAAACAGCTTTTGTTCCGACTGATCTAGCACCTTTTCTAGGGGCACGGTGGTGTCGTAGCCGAGTTGGGAAATTTCGCCCCCGGTTTGGATCAGCATTCGCCGGGTGTACTTGTCCATCACCAGGGTGGCGTACTGGTCGATGTTGGCGGCGCTAACGGTGCGGTCGATCAGTTGGGCAATGCGGGCTTGGCCTCCCACCTTCTCCAGCTTGTCGTGATCCTTCAGCCACACGGTAATGGTGAGCAAATCCGTGGGCTGACCCTTGGCATGGAGGTCGAGGGCGGCACGGTAAATTTCCTTGTGGGCACCAATATAAAAAGCGTCGGGGGTGAGAATTTCCATCACCCGTCCAATGGCCTCCGGGTCGAGCAGTACGCCGCCTAGAATGGCCTCTTCGGCCTCAATATTTTGGGGCGGTAGTCGGTCGTTGACCGCATCAAACTGCAAGTTTTGTACCATGGCAAGTCCGGGGCGGAAGGGGGCCAATGTTTAGAGCCTTAGTGTATCAGGCTGTAGAATTTCGGGGCGGTTTCCGTCGGTTGGCCTGGGCGATGGCTTAGGGAGAAAGGCTACCCGTAGGAAATGATGAAGTTCCACAACCGTGGAATCATAAGCTGTGGAATCGTAGAAGCCTGGGCAATGGACGGTTTATGCACGGACGATGATAACCACAACTGGGAGAGAAAAATACAGGGTAAAACGGATCCTAAAAATAATAATTTAGTTCAATTGTACTATATTTCTGTCCGAAAAATAACCCCAGCATTAAGCCAGGGTTATCTAAATCGTGACCCGAAGCAGACTACTCGGCAATAATCCGCAGATTGACCGTGGCGGTCACTTCGGCATGGAGCTTGATTTGAGCTTCGTATTCGCCCAGCTTGTTGATGTCGGGAACGGTGATGTCGCGACGATCCACTTCTTTGCCAGACAGAGACTTGATCACATCGGCCACATCGGAGGAGGTGACAGTACCGAAGATGGCATCGTTTTCGCCCACGGGTTTTTGGATGGTGAACATACCAATGGTGGCCAGGGCTTTCTTGGTGGCCTCGGCCTCTTGCTTAATTTCGAGCTGACGCTGACGCTCGGCCTCACGACGACGCTCCACCTGCTTTAGCACGCCGGGGGTGGTGCGGACGGCTTTGCCATTTGGCAGGAGATAATTGCGTGCGTAACCCGGTGCCACGTCCACGAGGTCACCGTTCTGACCCAATTTGCGAATGTCTTCGGTAAGAACTACCTGTACCCGTTTTGCCATGATCTTTCTCGTATAGCCCAGTTAACTATACTACTCAAAGAGACACCCCCCTGGCAACCCCTACGTTTCTTTAGATCCGTCCTGATTCTGGGTAATTCCTATGGCAAGACCGTTATTGGCAATCATTCCGGCCCTTTGGGTGGCGACAATAGCGATTGTGGCGGTGCAAAACGCGACCCCGGTTTCGATTCGGCTGTTGACGCTGCAATCCATCGACATTCCCTTTGGGGTGCTGCTGGCCTTTGGGGTGGCGGGGGGCATGGTGGCGGCGGCAGTGGGGCTAGCGCTGTTGAGGCTGGCTCCGGCGAAGCGTAAACCCCAGCGGTGATGGTCATGAAGACGGTAGTGTCGTTGACGTTAGGGAGTAGGCCGATGGCGCTTGGTGTATGGCGGCAGGGTGGCCGTTGGGCTGGGTTGGGGCTGGCTGGACTGCTAACCTTAGCCTGCCAACCTCCTATCGATGCTGACCCGCCGATGACCCTCGACAAAATTACCTTTGATCTGGAACAGCTCGACGAAAACGGACTCTATGGGCCACCGGACGGAAAGCGCTCCTTGGATTACGAGTTTTGTGTGCCTGGGGAGCCTGCTTTTCTAGAGACCGTGCAGGCTATTGATCCGTCTGTGACGCTGTATCCCGATAGTCCGGGCCGGATTGGCTGTACCGATGATCAGGTGTTGGCGATTGGTAATACCCACCAGCTCAACGCAGTTCTGGTGCTGATGGAACTGGCGAATTTGGACTATATTCAGCGCATTGATCGGGTGGACTGGGAGTAAGACAGGCTGCTGCGGTGAGCTAGATGATGCGGTGGGGAGCACCCTTGCCCTAGCGAAGGGTGACTATCAGGATGAACGGTGAACCTTGGATTGATACGACCTTTGATTTTCGATCAGATACCCCACCGGGAAAGGATCCCGATGCCCTTAGCCCAACCCTGCGTCGGTATCACAAAATGCTCTGGAGTAAACCTTTGCCTAGGGGGACGGTATTTGAACTGGTGGATACGACTCCAAGGGTTTACCTACACCACCGTTCAGGATTAGGCGAGTTTTTTCTGTCCAGCGATGCGGTAGTTCCCTCCTTTACACGGGAATATCGGCTGTCTACCATCATCGATCAAATCCCCATGGAAGAACGAGAGGCGTTTAACACCATCGGCTACACCATGGGCGGAATGATGATCTTTCCAGCCAATCGCATCGGTAACAAGATGACTATTAACGCTGCCCGTGGATGCCACCCCCGGATTAAGGATCGCTTTGATCTGACTGTGGAGTGCATCAGGCGGCATTACCTTGATCAACCCAGCCCCCTAAGCGATCTGTTGGAGCGCTAAGCTGATATGCATTTAAATTGCATTGACTGTGTTTCCTTTATTTTTGATCTTGCGATCCCAGTTGATGACAAGCTGCCCTTCGTTCAACAGGTTATGAACAAGCGCTTCTAGATCCTCAATCGACTCAAATAGACGATTGGCAATGAATTCCTTTGCAGAGTGCCAAACTAACTCGATTAAATTATAGTCCGGACT
>NZ_JACJRS010000130.1 GCF_014697375.1 Phormidium sp. FACHB-1136 | reverse complement strand
TTGAAGACTTTGAGCAGGATGGCCCTAAGATTCTTATCATTTTAGACAATGCAAGTATTCATAAAAAGGCAGAGATTCTAGAGAAGATAGCGAAGGAGATGCCCAACATTGTTTTAGAATTTCTGCCACCCTACAGTCCGGACTATAATTTAATCGAGTTAGTTTGGCACTCTGCAAAGGAATTCATTGCCAATCGTCTATTTGAGTCGATTGAGGATTTAGAAGCGCTTGTTCATAACCTATTGAACGAAGGGCAGCTTGTCATCAACTGGGATCGCAAGATCAAAAATAAAGGAAACACAATCAATGCAATTTAAATGCATATCAGCTTAGTGCTTACCGCTCTGCCGGAATCGAATGGCTCTTATCATTCTTAAACTGGACAAGTCATATTCATGAACGCCCTTATCGCAATCGACCGTTGAGTGAAGAACAGAAGGAAAAGAATACAGATCGCTCTAAAACTCGCAGTCACGTTGAGCATGTCTTTGGTGCGTGGGTCATGCAACTGGGCGGAAAGGCGTTAAGGTCTATCGGTTTAGGTCGTGCTGAAGTCAACTTGGGCCTGAAGAACTTAACCTATAACTTGATGCGCTTCATCTTCTGGGAAACACGAGAACCTGTTCTGAATTAAACGGTTTTAATCAAGACAATAAGACGACGCTAGTAGATTCATTTTAATCACGACTGACACAGTGCGATAGAAAGATTATTTCTGTCTCACTGTGTTCTTTTTTGAGACGGCAATTCCCTGGATACTCAATTAATCGAGGTGCCCATAAGATTGTCACTATTCATGGTGTATTCCTTGTCTGGTGCTTTGCCTTATCCAGCAGGATACGCCCTTCCTTCTTTTCCCTCCATACACCAGAAATGAGCATAGCTCGTCTTCTCCCCTCGAACCGTATCTAGGGCCACTTTTGCCTTGAAGGCTGGGCTGTATTGCTTGCGTTTGTTACTCATGAACTACTCCTATCATTGTTTGAGTCGTTCAGAGCTTAGCCCCCTGTCCAGTTTGAGGGATCCACTTCATTGTCATCCATGCCCCCCGGCAAACGGGCAAAACCACGGCCATGCTTGCCCTGGCCCAACAGCTCACGGAGAGCGGCCAATACACCGCCATTATGGTCTCCGCCGAAGTGGGGGCTGCGTTTCCTAACGACATTGCCGAAACAGAGCGGGCCATGTTGCGATCCTGGCGCAATCAGGCCGAGAACCGTCTCCCTCCCGACCTTCAACCGCCCCCCTGGCCAGCAACCGCCCCCGGACAGCAAATTCAGGCGGCTCTCCACACTTGGGCCAGAACGTCCCCCAGGCCGCTGGTGATTTTAATTGATGAAATTGATGTCCTGAAGGATGAGGTCTTAATTTCCTTTCTGCGTCAACTGCGTTCCGGGTATCCTGACCGTCCCAAGGGGTTTCCCCAATCCCTGGCTCTGATCGGTGTGCGGGATGTGCGGGATTACAAAGTGGCCTCCGGCGGCAGCACTCGACTCAATACCTCCAGCCCCTTCAACATCAAGATAGAGTCCCTTACCCTGGGCAATTTTTCCCTGGCGGATGTGGCGGAACTCTATCAGCAGCACACCGCCGAAACCGGGCAGGTCTTTTCCCCGGAGGCGGTGGAGCGGGTGTTTCACCTTACCCAAGGGCAACCCTGGTTGGTCAATGCCCTAGCCCGCCAATTGGTGGAAGTGATCGTCCCCGACCCCGCAGAGACCATCACCCCCACCCACGTAAATACTGCCAAGGAAATCCTGATTCAACGACAAGACACCCATCTCGATAGTCTGGCCAGCATTCTACGCGAAGACCGAGTGCGGGCCGTGATGGAACCCCTATTGGCAGGCCAAGGACTGGGCGATGTACCCGTCGATGACATCCGCTTTTTAATCGATTTAGGGCTGTGCCGTCGCAGTTCCCAGGGGGGGCTAGTGGTGGCGAACCCCATTTACCGGGAAGTCTTGCCCCGTGTGTTGAGCCAAACCTCGGAGGCATCCCTACCGCAAATCAGCCCCCGTTGGCTCACCCCGGAAGGGCAGCTTGATCCCGATCAACTGCTCACGTCCTTCCTCAGCTTTTGGCGGCAGCACGGGCAGCCCTTGCTCAAAAGTGCGCCCTATCACGAAATTGCCCCCCACCTGGTAATGATGGCCTTTTTGCATCGCGTCATCAACGGCGGCGGCACCCTCGAACGGGAATACGCCATCGGCTCCGACCGCATGGATCTCTGCCTGCGCTACGGCGATGTCACCCTGGGCATAGAACTTAAAGTGTGGCGACCGGGACGCCCCGATCCTCTCCAGGCGGGGTTAGAGCAGATCGACCGCTACCTAGCTGGACTGGGCCTCGATAGCGGCTGGCTGGTCATCTTCAACCGCCGCCCCGATCTGCCCCCCATCGCCGAACGCACCACCACCGAGCAGGCCCAAACCCCCAGCGGTCGGCAAATCACCGTCATTCGTGGATAGTTCGACCGTCAGCACTGTGGCACAATGGACGATAGTCTAATTTTGTTGTGCCGTAATCCTTAGAGACGCCAGTGAGTTCTACTGCTGCCCCATCCACCCCATCCCCTGCGCCTCGGCGGGCGGTTTTTCCCTTCACCGCCGTGATTGGCCAAGACGACATGAAGCTGGCCCTGCTGCTCAACGTCATTGACCCCAAAATTGGCGGGGTGATGATCATGGGCGACCGAGGCACGGGCAAATCCACCACCATTCGCGCCCTGGCCGACCTGCTGCCTGAAATCGAAGTGGTCGCCGACGATCCCTTCAGTCGGTCGCCGCAGGATCCCGACATCATTGCCGAGCGGGGCACCACCGAACTGCCCATCGCCGCCAAAAAGGTGCCCATGGTAGACCTGCCCCTAGGAGCCACCGAAGACCGGGTCTGTGGCACCATCGACATCGAAAAAGCCCTCTCGGAAGGGGTGAAAGCCTTTGAACCCGGTCTGCTAGCCAAGGCCAACCGGGGCATCCTCTACGTGGATGAGGTTAACCTGCTGGACGATCACCTTGTGGACGTGCTGCTCGACTCCGCCGCCTCCGGTTGGAACACCGTGGAGCGGGAAGGTATCTCCATTCGCCACCCGGCCCAGTTTGTGCTGGTGGGCTCCGGCAACCCCGAAGAAGGGGAACTGCGCCCCCAGTTGCTCGACCGTTTTGGCATGCACGCCGAAATCCGCACCGTGCGCAACCCCGAACTGCGGGTGGAAATCGTCGAACAGCGCTCCGCCTTTGACCAAGATCCCGCTGGCTATCTGGCCCAGCATGAGGCCAAGCAAGTCGAGCTTCAGGCCCGCCTAGTCGAGGCCCAAAAGCGCCTGCCCTCCGTCACTCTAGAGTACGAAGACCGGGTGCGCATTTCTGAGGTCTGCGCTGAACTGGATGTGGATGGGTTGCGGGGAGACATTGTCACCAACCGCGCCGCCAAGGCCATCGCCGCCTACGAAGGCCGCACCGAAGTTACCCTCGACGACATCCGACGGGTGATCGTTCTCTGCCTGCGCCACCGTCTGCGCAAGGATCCCCTGGAAAGCATCGACTCTGGCTTTAAGGTGGAAAAGGTGTTCTGTAAGGTATTTGGCCTCGCCGATCCCGACGAAGCCATGGCCAACGGTCGCCAACCCGCTGGGGTGAGATAGTCTAGGCCCGGTGACGACCCGCATTCTGGGCATCGATCCTGGCTTGGCTACCCTGGGCTTTGGGGTGATAGACACTCCGGCCCAGGAGGCCGAGTCGGGCGTTAAGGTCATCGATTTTGGCGTTATTTCCACCCCGGCTAAAACCCCGGTCGGGGAACGTCTCTGTACGATTTACGACGATCTCCACAGCCTGATTGATCAGTTTCAGCCCGATCAGGTGGTGATCGAAAAATTCTTCTTCTACCGCATGGGCAACACCATTTTGGTCGCCCAAGCACGAGGCGTCGTCATGCTCGTCCTCGCCCAATATCAACTACCCCTAACGGAATTTACCCCCGCCCAGGTGAAGCAAGCCCTCACCGGATATGGCAAGGCCGACAAGGCGGAAGTTCAGCAAGCCGTGGCCCATGAACTGAATTTAGACCAAATCCCCCGCCCCGACGATGCCGCCGACGCCCTCGCCCTCGCCCTCACCGCCTGGTTTCAACGTTGAATTAGGCCAATGCTTTGGGCGACCTCTGATCTGGGCTCCCAGAGATTCGTTTACTCGTTGGGAAAATCGATATTTTCGTAGAGATTGGAGATTTGAATTTGGAGATTAATCGTATTTAAGGTCAAGGTTATCTTCGGATCGTCATGCTCTGAAAATAGCCACTGATGATCAGCCGTTTTGACATAATGTTCAACATAAATTCGATACTGATCGATGAGAAGATATTCCTGAAACGTTGAAATTGTGCGGTAGGCAACGAACTTTTCACTGCGATCATAGTTCTGGGTTGACCGTGATAGAACCTCGGCAATCAAGCAGGGATTGATGACGGTATCTTGCCGCCCAGCTTGCAATTCGAGAGGCTTAGACAAAACCATCACGTCGGGATAGGTGTAGAGATTAGCCCCAGGAATCCAGAGCCGTTGATCGGCATAAAATGTACGATATGCTTTCCCTTTAAGACTAGACTTCAGCAGAATATATAGGTTGCCAGCAATATCATTATGGTTAGGTGTCCCACCTGTCATAGGAATTATTTCTCCACTGCGATATTCATGGCGAATCGCTGATTCTACTTCACGTTCAAGGTATTCTTCGGGTGTATAGATTTTATTGGCTTCAGCTTGCATAATCATGATGGTTCTACCCCAAGCTTTCTAGACTCTCATCTCACTTGTTCCTCCGACTTCATCCTAATCAATGGTTCATTTCGCTCCTGTTGTTGCCATTGCCAACTAAACAATAAGGCCCAAGATATGACCAGAGTCAGCGGATGGGGAACCCCTAGGCGGGAGGGCGTTGTGACTGCTGGAGTTCGGCGATGGCAACCTTAACCTGCTGTTGATGCTCCCGCAGCCGTTGGTAGTAGGCGACGCCCTGTTCAATTTGCTCGTTGCGGGGGGCATCGGCGTTGCCATACACAAGGCCGCCACAGATCGACACCCAACCCCGTTTATCCGGTTCCGCCGCTTCGTAGTTGCGAAGGCGCTCATCGACGTTTTGGCTCACGTGGTCTAGGATCTCTGCGTCAGACTTGTCGGCCCAGGACAGATCAATGCCGGGATACTGCCGAATCACCTCCCAAATGTGAACGGGAATCGGCACCATGACCCGGTTGTAGGAGGCTTCAAACTGCACCTGTTCTAGCTCTAGGTAGACATAGCTGTCGTCGAGCACTTCGTGGTAGAAGTGAAACGTTTGTCCGTAGGCGATAGTAGCTTTGGTGGACATGGTAAACACCTATAGATGGCTGAATGACTGACAGCGCCCTAGCCACCTTGCTTAGCCACAATCTACTACCAGGGAATCGGGAGTTGCTAAGCCGGACTTGACCTAAAGCTTGATGGAACTCAGCCGCTCGGCCAGGGCGTCTACCTCCGATTCTAGGGTGAGATAGTGGACGCAGGCCCGTACACAATGGGGCGACAGCAGCGTGCGGAGGAAAATCCCCTCGGCCTCTAGGGTTTCCACCAGTTGGCGATGGTGCTGGGGAGAAGGTTCGCCATCCTGAAGCCACCAAAAAGACACCAGGCCAGAATCCGGTGGAGTTTGCCGCACTGGGCGCAGGTGGGGAGTGGCGTTCAACTGGTACCAAAGCCGCTGGCTAAGCTGGCAAATCCGCTGGTAGCGTTCCTCGGCAGTCCCCCATCGAGCCTGGTAATCGAGGGCAACGCGCAGTCCGGCATGAAGGGCATAGTCGGAGGTAGCGACTTCAAAGCGTTGACCGTTGGGTTGCCATCCGGTGGGATTTCCGGCAGCATCGCTGGTAATGCTGCGCCAGCCGATGAAGGTGGGATGGATAGCCTCTAGCGCTTCTGGGCGAACGTATAGCCCCCCCAATCCCCCTGGCCCGCACCACCATTTATGACCTGTAAAGGCGTAGAAATCTACTCCTAGGGCAGGCAAGTCTAAGGGTAAGGAGCCTACGGATTGGGCTGCATCCACCAACACCCGCACGGGCTGGGGGCGGCGATGGCACAGGTCGGCAATCGCCTGGAGGGGTAGCACTTGGCCCGTATTCCAGAACACATGGCTGATCACCAGCAGGCGGGTATTGGGTTGCAGGGCTTGGTCAATCACCGCCAGGGGATCGCCGCCGTTCACCGTCTCCAGCAGTGGACAAGTGCTATGGGTGACACCGTAGCGACGGCCAATTTCCTGCACCGCCGCAATCACCCCAGGGTGTTCACAGTCGGATAGCAGGATATGGTCTCCCGCCTGCCAGGGCATCCCCCAGAGGGGAATGTTGCAGCCCACGGTCACATCCTCAGTGAGGGTAATGGTGTCGGCGGTGGTGCCCAACTCGGCAGCGATGGCCTGACGGGTGCGGACGGCCTCAGCCCCAATCCACTGGTTGACGGTGTTGGAAAATGGCCCCACGGTTTGGATGTGGCGATGGGCTTCCGCCATGGCTTGTAGGGTCACCTCCGCCATCGGCCCTTGGCCACCGTAATTAAAATAAAGCCCCCGCTGGAGCGCTGGAAAGCCCTGACGGTGTTGCATTAAGCCCGCCAAATCAGCGGGAGGGTCGGCAGGAAAGGTAGCAGGAGACGGAATCACGGCGGCAGTCATGGAAAAGCATCGGTTTTAACCCTATCCCACTGCTGGCCCTTCGGCCAAGGGGCACAGGGGGGTGTGAGGGCGTCCTTATGGAATTGTTATTGATCTGGTGTCTATATAAGAAGAATCGGATCAATTCTTTTCCGGGGGATTACCGATTTTTTAAAATTCCGATTATGATCAGTATCGGCAAAGCATCGGGTCGTCTAGCTAACCCCCAAGCCCTAGATTGCCTCTGGGAACCCTAGGGGACTTGCCTGTCGTCTAGTGTCATGACTTTAGGTGTTGTGTTTTCGGTATGTCCACATTCCCTTACACGCCGGGTTCACTCCAGGGTCATGGGGGCGATCATCGCCAATCCAGCCCCCTCTTCAGTTCCGCTGTAGCGATTTGTTCGGACCTAGATGTGATGAAACGTGATCGCTTTGAATTACTCAGCGCCTACCTCGATGGGGAAGTAACCCCAGAAGAACGGCGTTTGGTGCAAACATGGCTGAGCAACGATCCCACCGCCAAATGTCTGTACAACCGCCTCATGGCCCTGCGCTACGGTCTGCGCGAAGAGGATTGCCCGCCCTCCTGCGAGGCCGATGTCACCCTGGTGGGGGTGTTTCAATGTCTAAACCGTCGTTTCCGCATGGTCTCCATGGCCGGGGCGGGCGTGGTGGTCTTGGGCGTACTAAATCTGCTATCAAACACCGTTGGTTCTAACCCAGTTCAGTGGTCCGTGGCCCAAACCTCCACCGATGATGGGGCGACACTACAAATTGCCTTAGATCAGCCCGCCTTCCCCATCCCCTCCGTTGCCCCGGTGGATGGCCCCACGCTTCGCCCTTCCGATGGAATTTCCATCGACTCGGAGTTGTAACGATTTCGGTACAGGTACAGAAAGACGATAGTTTCGCCATGACGCTCTAAACTGTGAGGGAGTTATGGAGATTGTCACCCAGTAAGGCGCTGAACGTAGCGCAATGTTGGTTGACTTACTGCGTAACGAAAAGCCGATTTACTATGATCGCAAGTACAACTTAATCACCGCTGGCATCGAGCCCGTTGGAGAAGGGGAAAACGATGCTAGTTAGCATGTTTCTAGGGACGTATTTTCCCCCTCGTATTCCTCAGTTTAAGGTACCTCTTCCAACGCTGGAGAGGTACCTTAAATTGAGGTTTTGCCCTGCCTGCCCCATCTCCAATGTAGGTTGGGCACAGCGAAGCGGAACCCAACACCTGCCGAGGGCTGAGGGCTTGTTGGGTGCTGCTATCGCGCCCACCCCAACCTACGAGATAAGAAAAACGGCTCTGTAGGTCTACAAAGCCGTTGGGGGAAACGAGGATAGCGTTTTTTCTTGGGAAAATTACCCGCAGAACCTAGCGCACTTGGCCACGGGAATCGGTCACATCGATGGGCTTCATGAAATAGAGGCTCACCATTTGCCAGCCGATGTTGGCGATGTGGGGCAGCTTCCGCAGGGTTTGCAGGAACTTGGGCTGATTGGATTCCGCCACAGCGGTAATTTTGGCGTTGGCTGCCGCTGCTGTATCCAGGCGCTTGAAGAAGTCGGGGTGATCGACGTTCAGCACCACGGGGAAGACGCGACCAGCGGTTTCGTTGGTCTTTTCGATCACTTCGATGTCGTAATCCCGTGCGTTTAGGCCCAGGGTGGCATAGAAGGCGCTGCGCTGAAGGTCGTTCAGGTACATGGTGGCGAACACCGACAGCAGGAAGAAGCGGCACCACAGCTTGGCTTTCCAATCGGTGACGATGTCGGGCTGGGCCTTCATCAGGGCGGAGAAGAAGTCGCCGTGGCGGTTTTCATCTTGGCACCAGTTCTCGAAGAACCGGAAGATGGGGTACACCTCGTTTTCGGGGTGAGATTCCAGGTGGCGATAGATGGTGATGTAGCGCCAGTAGCCAATTTTCTCAGAGAGATAGGTGGCGTAGAAGATGAACTTGGGCTTGAAGAAGGTGTACTTCTTGCTCTTGGTCAGAAAGCCCAGGTCGAGCTGAAGGTTGAAGTCCGACATCGCCTTGTTGAGGAAGCCAGCATGGCGGGCCTCATCGCGGGACATCAGATTAAAGCACTCGGCCAGCACGGGGCTTTTATCTTTGAGGCGACGGCCCAGTTCCTTGTAGAGCAGGAAGCCAGAGAACTCGGCGGTGCAGGAGCGCTCTAGAAACTCCACAAACAACTGCCGGGTTTCGCCACTGATGTGCTCCCAGGACTGCTCGAAGGACTCATCCCGCACAAAGTGGTGGCGGTTGTAGTCGGCCCGGAATTCCTCCAAAATGGCCTGGAGTTCGTCTTCGTTGATGGAGATGTCCATGGCGGCCATCTCGTCAAAGTCGGTGGTGTAGAACCGAGGGGTGAGGATGGTGTCCTTGGCGGGAGCCTTGACCCCTGGGCGGATTTCTTGAAATTCAGGCTTCTTAAGGGAATCTACCATGAGTCCGTGGTTGCGCAGTTGATTGAGGGTGGGTGAGTTCAGCGGGCTGATTTCCCCCAGGGGCGGTGCCCAGGGTTGCCGCTCAATAACCCGAACATCCGTTGTGACAAAGCAACGAAGGACGGGCTGAAATAAAATCGCTGAATGTTAGTGTATCAGCGCTTTCAGGAGTTCTGCCAAGGCTTTAAGTTTTGCAACAAAATATCTCAGACTGTAATCCGGATGCGCTGATACTGCGGAGAGTCGCCTGGGTACGCTGATTTAAGGAACTAGGGGCAGGGATGAGATTCTCCCCGTCCTAGCTCCCGCTATCGTTGTTCCTTGTAATTTCTATGGCACTCTTTGGTTTTCTTCTGCTGGTGGCTGGTGGTGTGCTTTGGTTTGTGCGCGGGCATCAAGGTCATCGCTCCCGACACCTCAAACTGGCCCACACCACCCCCATCGGTGAACTTAAAAGCTTGGCCTCTGCCGTGGCACAAGAAATTGGTAGCGGCGACTGGCGTGACTATGTGCTGCTGTGGGGCACCATCACCACCGAAGCCCCCCTCACCTCACCCATGAAGGGGATGCCCTGCGTGTACTACAGCAATGCCGTCATCCGCGAGTATGAAGAAACCATCCGCGAGCAGGACGAAAAGGGCAACTGGCGCACCCGTACCCAACGCGGCTCCGACACGATCAGCCAAGAGCAACAGTCCATCCCCTTCGACCTAGTGGATCAAGTCAAAGAGCGCGTAGAGGTGAATCCTGAAGGGGCCGATGTGGAGCTGGTGGAAGTGCTGAACGAATTTCGACCGGGCCAGTCTAATGGCGGTTCCATCTCTTTTGGCGGCTTTTCCATGAATTTGGGGGATAGCTTCGGCGGGGGCAATCGTCGCACCCTGGGCTATCGCTACCGCGAATCTATCCTGGCCGTAGGGCGTCAGGTCACGGTTCTAGGCATGGTCAGCGACCGCACCGGATCCCTCACCGTCGAGAATCCCAATACTAACCAGCCCTTTATCATTTCGCCCAAATCCCAGGAAGCCCTGGTGAAATCCGCCACCCAGAACGCGCAAATCGCCTTTTGGGCCATGGTGGGCTGTCTCGGATTAGGGGCCATTTTACTGGTGGTGGGGTTGCTGTCCTAGGGCGATCCCCACCTAAGCGCCCTTTTATCGCTCCTGAAGCCAGCGTTCGTAGAGATCGGGGCGGCGGGTTTGGGTGCGTTCGATTTGTTGTTGTCGTCGCCATTGGGCAATGGCTTCATGGTTGCCAGAACGTAGCACCTCTGGCACGGCCCAGCCCCGAAAGTTGGCCGGACGGGTGTAGTGGGGGTAGTCGAGCAGCGGGGTTTGAAAGCTGTCCTGACGGAGGGAATCCACCTTGCCTACGGTGCCCGGTAACAGACGAATGGTGCCGTTGATCAGTGCTAGGGCCGGAATTTCGCCGCAGGTGAGGACAAAATCCCCCAGGGATACCTCCCGCGTTAGCAGGTGGCTCACCCGTTCGTCCACCCCTTCGTAGTGGCCGCAGATCAGCACAATCTGGTCGCATTGGCTGGCCAAGTGCTGAAACAGGGCTTGGGTCATGGTCTCCCCCTGGGGCGACAGCAGAATCACCTCTCGCTGGGGCCACTGGGGCAAGGATTCTACCGCCGCAAAGATGGGGTCGGGCTTCATCACCATGCCCACACCGCCGCCGTAGGGCTCGTCATCAACCCGGTGGTGTTTATCCGTTGTAAAGTCCCTGGGATTGGTAAGATGAACTTCTGCGATTTGGCGGGTGAGGGCTTTGCCAATTAAGCCGGACTGGAGCGGTGAGGTGAAGAAGTCTGGAAACAGGCTAACCACATCGAACCGCAGGTGCGGCCTCCCGTCGATGTCTTCGGTCATCGCCTAACTCCCCCGATGTAGTGGCATGATGCTAAACAGCAGTGTTTTTTATCATGCAGCACCGGAGCCCTAGCTGCAATTTCAAGTTCCTTGGTTGATGAATCCATGTCCTTTGTAAGTCAACATGCCCTTTTGCAACATGCCATCTTGGCCATTGGCGGTGCGGAAGACAAGATCCACGGCAAAGAAATTCTGCATAGTTTTTTTGAGCGGTCGGGTGGGGCAGCGGCCCGCATTGGCATTATTCCCTGTGCTTCGCGGGATCCAGTGGCCATTGCCGGACGCTATCAAACCATTTTTGAGGAAATGGGAGTCACCGCCATTGAGGTGATGGACATTCGCGACCGCAGCCAGGGGGAAGACCCCGCATGGAAGTCCGTCGTGGAGTCCTGTACGGGGGTGTTTATTACCGGGGGCGACCAGGTGCGCCTCTGTGGGCTGCTGTCGGATACACCCCTGATTGACCTGGTGCGGCAACGGGCTCAACTGGGAGAAATGACCCTGGGCGGCACCAGTGCCGGGGCGGCAGTGATGGGCCACCACATGATTGCCGGGGGCGGCAGTGGCGAATCTCCCAATCGCGCCTTGGTGGATATGGCCATTGGCCTCGGTTTTGTGCCAGAGGTGATTGTGGATCAGCATTTCCACAACCGTAATCGCATGGCCCGGTTAATGAGCGCCATTGCCATGCAGCCTGACCGCCTGGGCCTCGGCATTGACGAAGACACCTGTGCCCTGTTTGAACGCGACGGCAGTTTCCGCGTCATCGGCAAAGGGGTGATCACCGTCGTCGATGCCGAAGCGATCACCCACACCAACGAGCCCGACATCGCCCCCACCGATCCCATCAGCCTCCACGGTCTCAAGGTTCATCTGCTCTCCCACGGAGATCGCTTCGATATCAACCATCGCACTATCCTCACCACCACCTAGGGTAGCCAGGGGCGGGCGTAGCCAAGGGCACGGCAGCGAGTCCCTGTACCGGGGGAACCCTAGGGCACTTTACAAAGTGTCAACTTTTCTGAAACTTCCCTATCCCTGGTGAAGACCAGTCTCTAGAACCCCAAGGTCGGCCCCAGCCGAGAGGAGAAAGGATGATCTGGAAATACGCTGCGGTTGGATGCTTGGCCCTAGGGCTATTGCCCCAAAATACCGCCCTAGCCAACGCCCCGGTGATCATCCCCAGCCCGATCCCCATGGCCAACATCCCGGAGTCGTCTACCGAGGAGGAACACCCCCCCACCGAAGCCCCCTTACCCTGGGTCGAAATCCTTGATGGTGACCTTCAGCAGCCGCTACGGGTGGGTGAATACAACCGCATCACAGCCAGGATGTGGAGAGATCTCAATGATCAACGCACCCTGCGCTCTACCCACATCACCGCCGCCTGCGAAGCCCTGGGTAGCGATATGCGCTATCTGCGGGGGCGGGTGCCTCGCCAAATTGAAGATGCCCATCGCCAGATGGCCCCCTTCCAAACCAAAGCGCTGTCGAGTCCGTTACTCCCTCCAACGCTTCAACCCGAAACCCACCTCAGTTTTGGCATTTCACCCGTTACCATGACCAGTGGCGACCCTGAAACCTTGCTAGAAATGATCCGGTCGGGCGAAGACCCCTACACCTACGATCTCTACCAAGAACTGCTGAGGCACTTTGTCGCCCTCGATCTAAACGACTATCTCGACCCTGCCCAAGATGATGTGCCCCTATCCCGTGCTGAGTTTGTAGGCTATGTCGAAACACTTTATCAGGAATGGCAAGACCCAACGGGGAGATTGGTAACGCACGAGATATTTTTACAGGAGGCCGATCTCCTCATTCAAGAACTATTAACCACCCTGCGAGAAGTGCGGCGATTATTAGCCATCCTAGAAGCCACAAAGGCTAATGGACATCTCCTGCAATCGGAAGGAATGAAGGTTGTAATCCCGCCCTCGCCCCTTCAACTGGCCCAGAACACGACCCTGGCATCCGCCTGACTGCCTGACAGAAGTGGGTGAAAGGCTTGAAACCTCGTGCTGCGAGGGGGAAAAGGTGAGGTGACATGAGACGCTGGAATTGCATATCCCAGGGTCTTTGCCATGCCAGCCACCACCTGTCTCTATGATCAAGTGCTGTCCTTGCTGCGTCAATATAGCCATCGTCGGGATCTGCGACACCTCAAGGCCTTGGCGT
>NZ_JACJRS010000013.1 GCF_014697375.1 Phormidium sp. FACHB-1136 | reverse complement strand
CTGACTTGAACAAAATTGAGAAGTTTTGGGCACGGATCAAGCACTACGTGCGAAAGACCTTGCACCAGTTTGACACCTTGTGGGATGCCCTCGACAATGCCTTCCGCGTATTGTCCTAACCTGCCTGCGGGCTGCTATACCAAGACTATTCAGCAATTGATGGTAGCGCTTGGCTTTTCTCTAGAGATGGGAAAAGTAAGCGTGATGATCCTTACGTGTTACGGGGTGGTTCCTGGTTTGACGCTCCAAAAAGCTGTCGCTCTGCCTGCCGCATTAACCATCTTCCGGATGCTCGTATCGGTACTATCGGCTTTCGCGTTGTCTGTTCTGCTGCCAGGACTCTTCTGTAGCCCCTTTCCTTGCAATACTTTTGAACTATTCTCCTTCTCCTTTTCTCTCCGTTTCCCCGGCGCGAAGCGCCTCAATTTTTTAGGTGCCCAAAGCCCCTTCATTGGGGTGCCTTCGCGGCCCCAGGCTGCCATGCGCCACCTGCCTAGGTTTTCGCCTATCCTGTAAATATCTCCTGGCATCATTCTGCTGTTTTCCCATGAAAAGCCAACTCGTCAGTCTTGCCTACGAAATTGAGCTACAACCCGGAGAGCCTTTCGTTTTGCCCCAAGACTGGGTAGATACCCTTGGCGCAGGGCGCTGGAAAATTACCATAGAGCCCGTGGTCAGCAACGATGATCTTGCTCCTACCCCACGAGACCACAGTGCCTTTCTAAACAGCTACGCCGCCGAAGACGAAGGACTGTATGACCACATCACCGGGTGAGTTTTGGGTCGCCGATATTCCCTTTACTAACGGCCAGGCTTCTAAAAAACGACCCGTCTTAGTGCTCTGGCAAGATGGGCTGGATGTTGTCGTTGCGGCAGTAACCTCAGCCCAACCTCGCACCCAGACTGATGTGCTGCTGCAAGACTGGCAGCAAAGTGGGTTGCGGGTGCCTTCAACCGTTCGCCTCTCCCGCTTAGACTGCCTAGAGGGTTCGCTATTTCTGGCCAAGATAGGGACTGTCACGGTCAATGATGCGGCCCAGTTCAAGACGACCTGGAGCGAAAAAATCACCCTGAAATTTTGATAGATCTGTTCTCTCTCGCCGAGGTGTTGTCTAGGTATCACCTATCCACCTTGCCTACGCAAATCGTCATCTACGATCCAGTGAATGAGGTGATTTCGCGATGGATAAGGTAAGCCAATACCGAAAGTGCGTTCAAACCTTGCTCCGCCAATACGCCCAAACCGACGTGGTGGATGATGGCGTTGACGTACAGCTCATTTTTGATACAGAACGAGACCACTACCAATGGATGAACGTGGGTTGGCAACAGTTGCACCGGGTGTATCGCTGTGTCGTTCATTTTGATAAGCTGTTAGTCATCTAAAATGCACTGGCCAGATTGCCCCAAAAGCCTTATAGCAAGGACTTTAGAGAAAGCTGTCATGCAATTTAAATGCACATCAGCTTATCCAGGACGGCAAAATCTGGCTTCAGCAAAACCTCACCGACCAAAATCCTGCCGAAGACCTCGTAGCCCTCGGTGTGCCCAGGGAAGACATCATCCTCGGCTTGCAACCTCCCTACAAGCGCCCCTACACCACCTATGGAGCCGCCTAGGCGGGGCATCACTGACTATTGCCTATCCATCCACCTGGCCCACCTAGACCATCCTCAGCTTGTAACCTAGTAGTGAACGTTCAAGCGGCCCAACTTCCTCACAATTGTCATGCCCCAATGGAAACTGTCCACCGAATTTACCTTTGACGCCGCCCACTCCATCCGCGACTACGATGGCCCCTGCGGGCGAATGCACGGGCACACCTACCGAGTCCGCATCGAGGCCAAGTCCCATCGGCTCCACTCCTCCCAGTATTGCCCCCACCCAGTGATGGTGGCCGACTTTCGCACCCTGCGCTGGGCCAAACGCGACCTGCTAAAAGGCGGGCTAGATCACTGCGTCCTCAACGACGTGCTGCCCGAAGGCTACGAAACCACCGCAGAAATGATTGCCCAGTACATCTACGACAAAACCAAGAAAGACCTGCCGGAGGGGGTTAAGCTCAAGGTGGCCGTCTCCGAAACCCCCGGCTCTTGGGCAGAATATGAAGACAACGAAGATTGAACTAGGAGGATCCTATGCCAGTCATCACCACCGAACAATACGTTGAGCCCGCCGTCTTCTGCGAGGTGGCAGGCCGTACCATCTATCGGGTCTACAACAATGGCGATGGGGCATCTCCGCTGAACTTCTGGTTCTCCACCACCCCAGACGAAGCCAACCTGCGCTGTCAGTTTGATGTGCGAGAGTTGGCCGCTGAGCTAGTCC
Source organism: Phormidium sp. FACHB-1136 (assembly GCF_014697375.1). Taxonomy (GTDB): domain Bacteria; phylum Cyanobacteriota; class Cyanobacteriia; order Phormidesmidales; family Phormidesmidaceae; genus Nodosilinea. Next base: position 77,341 of record NZ_JACJRS010000013.1, on the reverse strand, counting down.
GCCAAGACCCGACCTATCCTCTGCCCGTATCTCACCCCCACAACGCCGACACCGAGTGGACCGACGACGGCAAGCGCCAAATTATCCGCGATGCCTTGGCCCACACCCTGCTGCCCCTGCCCAACGAGATGGATGATTGGTGGCAGCGCTATCGTAATTCTGAAATCCCAACCCTTGCCAAAGATGACCTCCCCGACCACGACCTCCCCGACGGCTGATCTATCCCCAGCGCTGTCCCCCACCCTGCCCATCGTCGAAATGTTCCACTCCATCCAGGGAGAGGGGGCATGGGCTGGTACCAACGCCTTCTTTATCCGCCTAGCGGGCTGCGATGTCGGCTGTCCCTGGTGCGACACCAAGCTATCCTGGAATCCCAAACGCCATCCTCAACGGGAAATCGGGGAACTGGTCGCCGCCGCTCAAGCCGTTCATCCTCAGATTGTGGTGATTACGGGGGGAGAGCCGCTGATGCACGACCTGACAGCGCTGACCCAACAGCTCAAGGCGGCGGGCCTCCAGGTTCACCTGGAAACCTCCGGTGCCCACCCCTTCAGCGGCACCTTCGACTGGGTGACCCTATCGCCCAAACGGTTTAAGCCACCCCACCCCAGCGCTTACCCCCAGGCCAGCGAACTGAAGGTAGTCGTTGCCGATGAGGCTGACCTCGCCTGGGCCGAACAGCAGGCCGCCCGAGTGGCCCCCACCGTCGAAAAACGGCTCCAACCAGAGTGGGAAACGGCCAAGAGCCAGCTGATGGTGTTCGACTATGTCTTGAAGAATCCACAATGGCGCGTTAGCCTTCAAACGCACAAGTTCTTGGGAGTTCAGTAGCGATGACGCCACCCAAAGCCTCGACACCCAAAGCCATTGTTTTGTTGTCGGGCGGACTCGACTCGGCCACCGCAGCGGCCCAGGCCATCGCCGATGGGTATGCCCCCATCGCCCTATCCTTCCGCTATGGCCAACGCCACGAACGCGAGCTAGCCGCAGCCCAGACGGTAGCGGCTCACCTGGGCATCCAAGACCACTACTTGATGGACGTTAACCTGGCCCAGTGGGGCGGATCGTCCCTCACCGACCTGAGCGAACCCCTACCCCAGGATGGCGTACAAGCGGGGGCCATTCCCACCACCTATGTCCCAGGGCGCAACACGGTCTTTATCGCACTGGCCCTCTCCCTAGCGGAAGCCAAGGGAGCCGAGGCCATTTACCTCGGCATCAATGCCGTAGACTACTCCGGCTATCCCGACTGCCGCCCAGAGTACCTGGAAGCGTTCCAGAAACTCGCCCAGCTTTCCTCCAAGGCAGGGCTGGAGGGTAACGCCCCAAAACTGGTGGCCCCCCTGGTGATGGACTCGAAGGTGGATATTGTTCACCGTGCTCTGCGGTTGGGGGTGCCCATCGACCAAACCTGGTCGTGCTACGAGGGCGGCCAAGAACCCTGCGGACGGTGCGATTCTTGCCGAATTCGGGACAAGGCCCTGATTGACGCTGGACGGGCCGATCTGGCAACGTGGGTAGGCCAACAGCTATCTGCCCAGGAGACCGAATGCCCCGCCCCCACCCCCGTGTCCTAGTTATCACATCCTGCACTGGGGAAAAGCAGTTTAAGCCAGAGCACCAACTCACCCTAGACGACTTTCGCGATCCCACTCGACGGCGGGAGCGGGAGACTGAACTGGCCGAGTACGCCTGCCCTGCCGGAGATCTATACACAGGAATGCAGCACCTACGGCTGATGGAGGGGGTGCGGGCACTGCGAGACGCCTTTGGGCCTGAGGTGTTGGAGGTCGAAATTCTCTCCGCTGGGTACGGGCTGATTTCAGAGCACCAAAAGATCGTTCCCTACGAAGTTACCTTCAACGGCATGAAGGGCCATGAAGTGGATGCGTGGGCCGAGCACTTGGGCGTTCACCAGGCGATGGAGCAACGGCTGGTGAACGCAGACCTCGTTTTCTTCCTGCTGGGGGACAACTACCTCAGGGCCGTTCAGCTTCCCATCCGCACCAACGCTGACCAAACCCTGGTGTTCTTAGCCTCCGGGGGCGCGGCCCAAAAGATGCCGGATCTGGTGGCCCACACCTTTGTGCTGCCTCTCTCCAACCAAGACGCCAAGCGCTACCGCTATGGTCTGGTGGGGCTGAAGGGATTTCTGTTCAAGCAATTTGCCGAGGCGGCGGTGGCCCAACCCAACTTGCTAAAGCAGATGCAGACCCAACCCGAACTATTTCGTCAGGTGATCAACCAAGGGCTAGAGACTCCCGATCAGCAGTTGGCGCTCACCACCCTCCTGGATGCCGTGCCCACCACACCCAAGGTTTCTCGATCCACCGCCGTCCCCCGTCCGGCAAAAGACGAGTTTTTGCCCATTCCCGACGTCCCCCCCGCGCCCAATCGTCACCTGGGAATGCAGTACTTCATCCCGGATTGGGATGATCGGGTTGATCCAACCTACGATTTCCTGAACGATCAAATTACTCCCGACCGTGACCCCTACACAGATGATGTCTACGCTCATCAGGTGTATGACGTTCCTAACTACGACGGCATTCTGGTCTCGAAGGTGGTGGTAGACGGTAGCCAGAAAAAGCGGGCCAGGGTAGAAGCGGTGGGTATCCATGACTTCATCCGCTTTCAGGGCCAGGTAATGGGTGACTGCGGTGCATTTGGCTATATCAAAGAGGATGAGCCGCCCTACAATACCGTTGAAATTTTGGACTACTACGAAAACCTAGGGTTCGACTTTGGGGTGAGCATCGACCACCTGATCGTTGGCCCCTTTGCCGCCCCCGGCATCCGCGAAAAGCGCTACGACCTCACCATCCACAACGCCCAAGACTTTCTGGAGAAGCACCGAGCCGGGAGCTACACCTTCACCCCCATCGGCGTGGCCCAGGGTTGGAACCCCGAAACCTACGCTGATGCCGTCAAAGAAAATATTCGCATCGGCTACGACTACATTGCCCTGGGGGGGCTGGCCCGTGCCCAAAGCCGAGAGATCATCGAGATTATGCAGGCGGTGCGGCCCCACCTGATGCCCGACACCCGACTCCACCTATTTGGGGTGGCCCGCATCAACGCCATCCCAGTCTTTCGCCACCTGGGCATTACCAGCTTCGACTCAGCCAGTCCCCTGCGGCGAGCTTGGCTAGGCTCTGAGGCAAACTACCACACCCTTTCGAGCAAAATGTATCCAGCCGTTCGCATTCCCCCTGTAGACGGTCAAGGGGTGCGGGTAAAGCGGTTGATTGAAGCTGGGGTGTCTGACCGAGACACCCTGAAGGATCTAGAACAGGGGGCGCTGAAGGCGATGAGAGCCTTCGACCAAGGCACGTTGGGTTTGGAAGAAACCCTAGACGCACTGTTGGCCTACGACGAACTACTGGAGTTGCCGAGAGATGGCAAGGTAGATCCGGCAGAGCAGGCTAAGCGTCGAGTCAAGCATGAGCGGATGTATCGGGATTTGCTACGGGATCGCCCCTGGAAAGCGTGCGACTGTGTGATTTGCCAAGAGGTTGGCGTTGAGGTGGTGATCTTTCGAGGCAATGATCGCAATCGGCGGCGAGGGTTTCATAATACTCGCGCCTTTTACCTGCGGTTCCAGGAGTTGCTGGCAAAGCTGAGAGATCCACAGCCTTAGCCAAGATAGCGACCTGCTGATAGTTGATTTGGAAGAGGTGGATTGGCTGAGAATTGCCGCTAACTTTCTGGACGAGTAGCGCCTACCCTACTCCCCCAACTCCTTTGAGATTTCCAATCCACGGGGTCAGAATTTCAGGGTTACAGATAGTACTCCCCCCGGTTTCCCTCAGAACGGCTGAATGACATTTTTCCCTAGGCAGAGATTTCTGATTGAAAGCTCACTTAATTGAGTACTTACTCAATTAAGTGAGTGTTGTAGTGAGTGAGGAATTAAGCTGTCCTAGCGATACTCAAGACCACCAACGCTATCTGTTTGTCCACCCTACTCAGCAACCAGGCCGCAGACCCTGCTGATTGACTCTGGCCCAAATCGCAGACCCTACCCCATGGGCGAGGCAGGGTCTGCGGCCTTTCGATAGGTATGGTGGCTCCGAGATCCCTCATCGGCTGATGAACAAAACTTGGACTTTCCGCCAGTCTCCATGGCTTGTTGGCCGCAAAGGCGCGGAGATGGAGCAAGCCCAAGACTGGGACAGCTCAACGCTGACCGGAATAGATATCAATATTTTGAGTAATTAATTGAGTAATCACTTACTCAATTACATAAGTAAGTGTTGCAACAAGTGAGTGCTTGATTTATTATGGCGATGCTCACAGGTAAAACGTCATGATTATTAGCCTCACCCAGTACAAGGGCGGTGTGGGAAAGACCACCAGCGCGATCTGTTTGGCCACCCTGCTCAGCAACCAGGCTAAGACCTTGCTGATTGACTCTGACCCAAACCGCAGCGCTACCCTATGGGCACGGAAGGGGCTGCTGCCCTTTGATGTCTGTAGCGACTCCGAAGCCCCTAAGCGTCTGATGAGTGGGCAGTATCAGCACACGGTGATTGATACCCCAGCTCGACCCGCCGCTGATGACATTCGGGCTATTGCCCAGGGGGCTGACTTACTTATCTTGCCGACGACCCCCGACCCCCTCAGCTTGTCGGCTTTGGTGCAGATTGCAACGGAATTACCGCAGGGGACAAACTACTGCTGTCTGGTGACGCTGTCTCCCCCAGCCCCCCAGACCGATGGAGCGGATGCGATTGCAGCCCTGAAACGCCACGGGCTACCTGTCTTTAACCGCTCGATCCGACGCTATAAGGCGTACATCAAAGCGGCGGAGGCGGGGGTGGTGGTGAATAAAGTGCCCAGCGGTGGCGTGGCATGGCGGGATTGGGAAGAAGTCTGGAAGGAGATGGGCCATGGAAAAGTGGGATGACATTTTTAGCGCGGCGAAGCAACCGACGACGGAGGAGGAACCAGCCATCGCAAGTCCTGCCCCAGAGGCTACAACACCCCCTGCGGCCCTGCCGTCCTCGACCCCATGGGCTGACCTAGAACCAGCCGCTAAGGAGCCGACGGTACGGCTGAATGTGGACATTCCCATCAGCCTTAATGACTTGCTGGCCGCAAAGGCGCGTAAGCTACGCAAGCCCAAGACGGAGCTCGTCCGACGCTTACTTGAGTGGGCACTTGATGAATCACTTGAGTGAGTTTTTGAGTAAGTAAGTACTTGGAAAATACACGGACTCATCGGATAGAAGGTGAATAGCCTATCCGACAATCAAGGTTTCCTAGACCGTGGGTCATGTCTCGCTGTTGCCCCAGCAGGAGAAATCCCCCAACGGTTGCCCATGCCGAGGGTATCGCCCACCAACCCACCAGGGGAAAGATCCTCTCACCCAATCCGCAGGCTAGGATGACCTCAACTACCCACCCGGCCCAACCCATGCCGTTCCCCCAGCCACCTGGCCCCACTACCGCTACCCTCACCGACTGGCTCACCATTGCCGTGGCCCGCCTCTGCCAGCACATCGCCCCAGAGCGCATCATTTTGTTTGGGTCTTGGGCCAGGGGCAGCGCCACCCGTCGATCCGATATCGATCTCTTCCTCGTGTGGGACTGCACTCTGCCGCCCCTGGAGCGCATCGGTCAGGTGTTGGCCCTGTTGGTGGATGCCCCCGCCCCGGTGGAGGTCATCGTCTACACCCCGGCGGAACTGGCCCAGCGGGCCAATCGGCCCTTTATCCGTCAACTCTTGGCCGAAGGTAAAACCCTATATCCGCAAGCCCCCCAATGAGCCACGAAAAGCTACACCAAGAAGCCATCCGCTGGTATCGCCAGGGCTTGGACGACCTAGAGGCGACCCAGGCATTGATTGTGGCCAAGAAGTTTGCCCAAGCCTGTTTCTATGCCCAGCAATCCGCCGAAAAAAGCCTCAAAGCCGTGTGGATTAGCCTCGACGGCGACCCCTGGGGCCATTCCTGCACCCGGCTCCTACGCGATCTACCAGAACCCGCCCTCGCCCAGTTTCTCCCGCTGCTAGAACTCGCCCTCGCCCTGGATAAGCTCTATATCCCCACCCGCTACCCCGATGCCCTGGCCGAACTCACCCCTGGGGAAGCCTTCACCCAACGGGAAGCTGAATCGGCCCTCGCCGCCGCCGAGCAAATTTTGCACCACGTCCAGCAATGGTTGCAGGTGTCCTAGTTCGCCGGAAATCAGATGCCAGGGTTCTACACATTTCTACACATAAGTTGCAGCATGACCCGCAGGCCCACAGCAAGCCCCGTGGAATCCTTTGGCGCTTACTTGAGTGAGTGCTTGATGAATCACTTGAGTAATTGAGTGAGTAAGTAATCTTATCTATGGAACAATTCGGTTAACGTAGCCCTTGGCTGACAAAGCCTGCCCAGAAGTAGGGGCTGGCAAAGGGGCAATCCTGTTTTTGATACTGCTCAAACTGGTAGAGGGCTGAGGCAAAGGCTGTTTTCTGGCGCTTCCAGTGATCGCGCCCTTGCTTAATCGGCTTGTAGTCTGGGTGGGGTTCGGCCAGGGCTTTCAGTTGACTGCGGTAGTTCTGGAAATTCTGTTCTGCCTGTTTCCATTGCGCTGCGAGTTGGTCGCGGAGGGGCTGATAGTGGGTCTTTAGATCCTTCCCGCTGAGATGCTGCATTTTCTGCTGGGCCTGTTGCAAGGCGGTGGGGCGGTCGCGGCCCTGTTCTCGGAACTGGTAATAGAGGTCGCAGAAGATAGCGGTGGCGAGGGCATTAACAGACCAGAGGGTGCTAACCACTGACCTGGCCCCGGCGCAGAGGAACCCGGTGGAGAGGGTCAGCAGGTCGTCGGTGAGGGTGGGGGTGCCGAGGTTGGTTTCGCAGCAGGAGAGGAAGACATCGACCAGGTGGGGCATCCGCCAGCCGGGGGAGAGCAGGTGGCCGAGGGTGATGTCGCCGTCTGCCAGTTGCAGGGCGGAATCGAGGGGATTGCTGAGGTTGGAGGCGGCGTGGTGGATGGAGTGGAGGGCTTGGGTTTGGGGGGCTTTGGCCAGGGTGCGGTAGTTGGCTTTGGTGGCCTGTTGTTTGCCGCGCAGGCGTTGTTTTGCGGGGATGTTGAGCCGTTGGGCAATGGCTTCAAACCCAGCGGTGACGACCGGGCGATCTCCGGTGGCGTCTTCTACGGAGCCGAGTTGATGGCCGGGGACGAGGGGGGCGGCGGGGTTGCCGTTTTCGCGGCTGTGGCAATAGCTGAGGATTTGGGCGCTGGGAAGAACTCGCAGGCGGAATTTATCGCCTAAGACCCTCACCCCCAGCCCCTCTCCCAGGGGGAGAGGGGAGCCGGAAAGGGAGTCTGGGGCCAGGGGCAGGGCCGCAAAGGGGATCAAATGCAGGGCGATGTGGGGGATGAGGATGAGTTCGTCGATGCCTTGCAGGTGGGTTTGGACGAGGGTATCGAGTTGGAGGCGCTGGGAGAGTTCGGCCAAGCGCTGGGGCATGGCGTCGATCCAGGTGGAGAAGTTTTGCTGGTAGGGGGTTAGCCAGTTTTGCAGGATCCAGTTTTGGAAGGGGATGCCTTGGTCGGTGCAGATGTGAAGGTAGCAGGTGATCTGGCCCTCATCCCCCAGCCCCTTCTCCCCAGGGAGAAGGGGAGTCGGAAGGGAATGGCTGGCTTCCCCCTCGCCCCTAGTGGGAGAGGGGGATTGAGGGGGTGAGGGGTGGCGTAGCACCAGGATGTAGGTGTGGTCGTTGGTGCTGTAGAAGCTGAGCAGGGCGGTGGTGGGTTGGTGGGCGATGAGGGCCGAGAGTTCCTCGAAGCTGAGGCTGGGCACTTCTAAGCCTTCGGCGAGTACCTGGTCGAGGGAGCGCAGTTTTTTCCAGATTTCTTGTTTTTGGGCATTTAGGGTTTGAAGGTCGGCGCGTTGTTGGTCGGCTTGATCTCTGAGGGTGGTGCCGCGCAGGCTGAAGTGGCCTAGGCTGCTACTAGCCATTGCAAGGCCGTCGTTTTCTTGTCGCCGTTGCAGTTGGTCGATGCAGTGTTGGAGGGTTTCATATTCGTCTAGGTAGCGCTGCACTTCTTCAGGGATGTCGCCGCCTTGGTAGAGGTCGTTGCTGGCCATTAGTTCGACGAGGTGGCGGGAACGGGCGCGTTCGGTGAGGAGGATGGCTTCGGCGTATTGGCCGAGGTTGATGTGGCATTGCAGGGCGTTGGCATAGACCCCCATGGCGTTTTCCATCAGTTCTTGGCGGCGTTGGTCGTCGGTGGCCCAGGTGCGGGTTTGTTCTACGGCGGCAATGGCCACTTGGTAGCCTTCGGTTAGGGCGGCTTGCCAGTGGCCTCGGCTAAAGTGCAGGTCGCCCAGGGCATGGGCAGATCTGAGACAGCCATAGGGATTGGTAGTTGGTGTCAGAACAGTCAAACTTTGCCGATAGGCGGCAATCGCATCTTCGATATTCTGGGCTTTGTCCCCCCGAAGGCGGTTACCATAGGCGATTGCTAGATTATTCATGGTCATTGCCCACTCGACGGGCATCGCACTTTGCGTCCTCACCGTCAGCGACTTCTCGTAGGCAGAGATCGCCTCCTCGATATTCTCCGATTTGTCACCTCGAAGGCGGTTACGATAGGCGATTGCTAGATTATTCATGGTTTCTGACCACTCGACGGGCATCGCACTTTGCGTCCTCACCGTCAGCGACTTCTCGTAGGCAGAGATCGCCTCCTCGATATTCTCCGCTTTGTCACCCCGAAGGCGGTCACCATAGGCGATTGCTAGATTATTCATGGTCATTGCCCACTCGACGGGCATCGCACTTTGCGTCCTCACCGTCAGCGACTTCTCGTAGGCAGAGATCGCCTCCTCGATATTCTCCGATTTGTCACCCCAGATGCGCTCAAGGTAAGCGTTTGCTAGATTATTCATAGTTTCTGACCACTCGACGGGCATCGCACTTTGCGTCCTCACCGCCAACGACTTCTCGTAGGTGGTGATCGCCTCCTCGATATTCTGGGTCTTGTCTCCCCGGATGCGGGAATAGTAGGCGCTTGCCAGATTATGCATGGTCATTGCCCAATCAACAGGCATCGCACTTTGCGTCCTTACAGCCAACGACTTCTCGTAGGTGGTGATCGCCTCCTCGATATTCTGGGCTTTGTCCCCCCGGATGCGGGAATTGTAGGCGTTAGCTAGATTATTCATAGTGATTGCCCACTCGACGGGCATTGCACTTTGCGTCTTCACCGTCAGCGACTGCTGGTAGGCGACAATCGCTTCCTCGATATTCTCCGCTTTGTCTCCCCGGATGCGGGAATAGTAGGCGTTGGCCAGATTCATCATGGTGGTGGCCCACTCGACGGGCATCGCCGTTGGCGTCCTCACCGTCAGCGACTGCTGGTAGGCGACAATCGCTTCCTCGATATTCTCCGCTTTGTCTCCCCGGATACGGTAATAGTAGGCGTTGGCCAGATTCATCATGGTTTCTGACCACTCGACGGGCATTGCACTTTGCGTCCTCACTGTCAGCGACTGCTGGTAGGCGGTGATCGCTTCCTCGATATTCTCCGCTTTGTCTCCCCGGATGCGGTAAAGGTGGGCGGTTGCCAGATTATGCATGGTTTCTGCCCACTCGACGGGCATCGCCGTTGGCGTCCTCACCATCAGCGACTGCTGATAGGCGGTGATCGCTTCCTCGATATTTTCCGCTTTGTCTCCCCGGATGCGGTTACGGTAGGTGATTGCCAGATTATTCATGATCGTGGCCCAGTCCATCGGCATCGTGGCCTGGGTCATCACCTTCAGGGCTTGGGTGTAGGCGGCAATGCCCAACTCTAGGTTTAGCCAGCGTGTTCCCAAGGGGAACTGATTTATCAGATTGCCAAACGTGCCGAATACCGCCGCCATGGAGGCGAGCCTTTCTGCGTCTCCTGTCAATAGCTGCGCTGCAACTGTCGGTAGAACAGCCAGCAACTCAGGGTTAAATCGATCTTGCTGCTGCGCCCATACAGGATAAATCTGCTGAGGATTTCCTTGCCTGTCTACAAGCAACTGCAATGTCTCCAGCAAAAACTGACGGGCGGTGTCTGTGTCTTGTGGGACGCTTGTCCCTAACCCTATGGCCGCTGCCACCTGCCCTACAAGCTGCTGCAAAAACTGGGCCGCATTGTTATCCCCTTGCTGGGCGGCCTGCTGAGCAATGGCCATCGCCACCTGCACAAACCCCTCATCCACCAGCGCCCCATTCGCCTGCAAAATCGCCCCCTCCTGGCCACTGGGGCATTCCAGCAATTCTTGAATCAGCGCCATATACTGCTGCACTCTCGCCTCATCCATCCGTCCCACCTCGCAAAACGCTCCAAAACCACCCAAGCCAACCCGTGGGGCACGGCCCTAGCATTCCCCCACCGCCAAGCTATCTCACCAGCCCCGCCAAAATGTCTCAGTTTGTATCTCAGTCATTCGCACAGGGGCCACCGCCACAGCAGCCCCCCACAGGCATCGCCCCCATCAGATCCAGCGCTAAGCCACCGCCGCAGACCCATTCATCGGGTCAAAATCACGATATTCCTGCAACCCCTGGGCCTCCTTTTGCTGCCACTCGGCAGTCATCTGCCCATAGGTTTGACGAATATGCTCCAACGCCGTCTTGAATTCCGCCTCCAGCGTTTCCGTTTCCGCCTCAATCCAGGCTTGTTTCCAATCCTCCTGGGCCTGGGTCGCCTGGGCCGCCGTCATCCCCCGAATATCCACCTCAGGTTCGGGGCAACGCTCCGCCAGTGCCTTGAGCTTGGCCTGGTGCGCATTTTGGCATTGGGTAGCCGTCCCGATGCCATGCTTTTCCAGGTCAGCAATGCGCTCTTGGGCAAACACCATCTGCGCCCGCCCCTTAGCTTGGCCCACACTGCGAATACTGGGAGGCAGATGGGCCGTGGTGAGGTAGGTAACAGCGGCATGGAGTCGCACAATCTCCAGCGCCTCCTGGGCCGAGAGGCTATCGGAAAGCAGATACTCCTCATAGCGCGACAGCAGCTCGGCATAGGCTTCAGGGATTTCGTAGTAGGTACTGTGAAACCAAGCCGCCGCCACATTGATCAGCAGGGGCAGGGCAGCGGCACCCAGGGCCAGGAGCACCCCCGCCGGAAACATCAAAACCAGAATGGTGCCCGCTTCTACCGTTAGGCCCAAAAACGCCATGCCCCTATCCGTCATCGGCGCTTTCCTCAACGCTGGCCCTTCGATGTCTTTCACCAGAGCTTGTTTAACAGCCACAAAGTTTTGCCGCTTCATCAAAATCACCTCGCAAACATGGGTTGAACAAAAACGTAAACAAGAACTCTCCATCACCTCTGGCCCCCTCTCCCAGGGAGAGGCGTTGGGGGCGAAGGTCACTCATCCTCCAGTTGGGCCAAAAACTGCCGGGTGTGATGCTGCATCGTGCGGTGCTTGAGGTAGCGGGCTGCCCCCAGGTTCGCCGCCACCGCCGCGCCCCCTGCCGCCACACCACCCACCCCCACCGCCAGGGCACTGCGGCCCTCCAAGGCTTGCATCGCGCTGCCCCCTACCACCAACCCACTAAACAATGCCGCCACCGCCATGGTGACGGGCCGCAACGGCTCCGGGGCACGACGCCTCGCCAGGAGGGCGATCTCATGGCCGCGCTGCCAAGCCACCTCGCTCTGGGAGACAACCGTGATCTGTTGTACGATCTCCGCCCGGTCGGGGGTGTCTAGGCGATCCTCACCCGCTTCAGTCAGGATCGGCGACCAAGACTGAACCATGGCCAGATACTTGGCGGCATCTAGATCAGGATTGGCCAAATCCATCGTCGCCGTGGGTGGCGTATCGTCAGCAGGGTTATACAGGTTGTCGGGTGCCATTGGGTTACTCCGCATGGGGTAGACAAATCTCTATCGCGCTCTGTCGAATGGGTTTTGCAAATTTAGAGATCCCAGGTCAAGATCCCAGGGTTCTGTCGGGAATGGTCATCACGTCAGGGACAGCGGCAAAAGAACCCTGGGATCTGGGGACTGGCCTAGCGTTGGCGGGCAGCGGCAAAGGTGGCTTGAATGCAGCTCTTGGCCTCATTTGCCCCGCAGATACGCAGGTTAGGATGGGCGAGGCTGAGGCGTTCCAAACCCTCCCGAAGCGAACCTGTGGGGCCAATAATCGCCACCTGGGTCTGAAGTTCTTGAAGCTGCTGCATTTGCTCCCCCAGCACCTCAAAATCCAGGGGCGGCAGGCCGGGGCCGGGTTCCGCTGCATCGAGCCAAACCGTGAGGGCCACGGGCCGAGGCTGCCCCTGCTGATGTTGGATCTGCACCTGGGTAATGGCGCGGTCAAACAGAACGCTGGGGGATGTGCCCCACCCTTGCCCTACACTAGAGGGCCGGGAACTGGCAGCGGCATAGTCTTGGCAGCGGCGAAAGCTGCGGGTAGGGCTAGTCACCGTTTGGTTAGCCGTGGGTTCGGTGGTATCGGCAAACACCAGGTCAAGGAGCTGATCCTTAGGCTTCAGGGACTTAGTTTGCTCACGGCAAATCGCTTCAATGGCTTGGCTATCGGCAAAGCTAGAATCCGACACATCCAGGGCCAGCATGGCTAGGAGGGACTGGCTACGATAGGCTTCCGCCACCGGAACAGCGGCGATCAGCAGAGCCGCCCCCGCCACAACGGCGAAGGTTCCGGCTAGCTTATGGGCAGGCCAAGGGGCGGGGGTAGCAGACTGAAAGGACTTGGCAGTGCTAGGAACAGCCGTAAGGCTACGATGAGAACGACGTTTGGCTTGACGCATAGGGGACTCCCAAAAAAAGAGATAAAACACGGTGGTGTGTTCTACCTCTTATCGGGATGCCTCGCCATTGTTTTGCAATTTCGCGATTGAGTTCACTTATACTATTTCTGGCGCATTCCTCAGCCGTCTCCCGGTCGTCCAGGCGCATTGGGGGTTGGGCGGGCTGGCTATAATTTGGATAGCCTGTACACCCTGGATGGATACGGATGACACCACAGCTGATGATCCAGCCCTCCACTCTGCTTGCCTCTGGGATAGAGGCGAGGACATTTGGTGATGCGATCTTGTTTCGGTTCACCTCAGACCTTCAGGATCGGTCAGATGCCCTGATCCAGCGGGCCAAGCTGGGGCCATTGACGGCGGAAGAAGAAGCCGAACTGGCCGGGATTTCTGAGCTTTCTCGTATTTTCACCTTCATCAATGCTCAACTCAGTGCCAAAGCCTCATGGTGTCCGATAAAGCCAGACGATGGGTTCAACAACGCGCCCGCGCCCTCTGCGAGTACTGTCACTCCCCCGAATACCTGAGCGCTGACCGCTTTGACATCGATCACATCCAGCCTAGATCTCTAGGAGGGAGTGATGATCTCGATAATCTGGCCTTGGCCTGTCGGCGCTGCAATCTTCGCCGATATAACTTCACCCAATGGATCGATCCCCTCACACAGTCCAGCGAGAGGCTCTTCAACCCTCGACTGGATACCTGGACAGAGCATTTTCGCTGGGCAAAGGCAGGGCTACGCATCGAGGGCACTACCCCCAAGGGACGAGCAACCTGCCACTGCTTGGATATGAATGATGACCGCCATGATGACGGAGCCATCCTCCATGCCAGAACCTACTGGATCCAGGGCGGTTGGCATCCACCGCTGCAAGACTTGCCAGAGCCGTAAACGAACGGTGGAGAGACAGATCATGCGGTTATGGCCTGTCTCTCGGGCGCTGAAAGGTGATGACAGCCGGATCAACCGGACACCGAAGGACTCAAGTAACTCGACGGCGACGATTACCCCAGATTTGCCTCAATTTATCCAAGACATCTTCGGCCAGGATCCCCACCATATCCTCCATGTCTTCCTCGGAGAGGTCGTCTTCCGCTTTGAGCCCAAAGGTAGCTGGGCTTTTTAGCACCGCTTCTCTGGCCGTCAATCCCATTTCGCTGGCCGCACCCGATAGACAATCGGCAATGCGTGAATCCTGAAAAACGTCTTCCGTTTCGTTGTAGGCCGTTTCTAACTGGGCCACAAAATGGGTCAGGGAATAGACTTCTTGCAGTTCCCGCACCTGGACGGCAACCTCGTCATCACTTTCTAGCCAGGTTAGTCCCTCTTGCAAAAAGTGGAGATGGTCGGGCAAGTCGGCCATGGGCAACAGTTGGGTAAACGGGATGGACTGCATCAGGTTGTCGGGAGAGCGCACGGGCAAATAGCCCAATAAATAAACCCGATCCAACCGCTCTTCAATGCCAATCGCCACATAGGCCACCCGATCATCCCAGGCGGTATCTGGGATTTCAAAGGCGGTGGCCGCTTGCAGCAACACCGGACGACATTCCACCCGTCCTACCCCAGGTACGAGCAAATCGGCGGCATTGGGAGCCGAGAGGGCATGGGGATACCAGCTCTGGCTTTGCTCTAGGTCAGACTCAATGCTTTGCTGGGCTAGGTAGTGGTGCAGGGCATAGACGGCCAGGGTATTGAGGTAGACCTGTTTCCCAGTGGCTACATCGCCTTGCTTGGCGGCAAATAACCGCGCCCATTCCTGGGCATCCTGGGGCAGCTCAAGGGAAATTGCGTTGTCAAATTGTTCCACGGTAATTGTCATGGTGATTAAACCTCCAGGTCGTAAGCCAGTACACGCAGTGCCTCCTGAGCCACCAGAGGAAAGGCCGTTTTTACCCAAAACTTCTCTAGTTGGTCACAATCTAGGCGAGAGGGGGCCATCGCCTGTTGTTGAATCAGACTGTTCCAGATGTCCTCAAAGGGAACAGGATCAGCCTCTCGATAAATCCGTAGCCGTTGCTGGGCGAGGAATTGGGCATTGACCTTGGGCATTTGGGGCTTGTAGCAATTTTGCAGCAAACCCAAGGGATCTTGGTCAATATAGTGCCGCAGTTTGTCATAGTCTTGGGGGTCAAAAAAGCCCTCTTCCAGAATCAGCCGCTGGATAAAGGCGGGGCAGACATGGCGGTTGTAGTGGGGATTGAGATTCTGGTAGGGAATGCTGAACTCCTTGGCAACGGCGGTTTTGTCGTCCTGGTTCAGGAAAATTCGCTGGATCAACACCTGGTAGGTGCAGGCAGGATAGTTGGGCGGCGACTTGGCCCGCAGCACCCCCTGGGGATCGTCCTTAACATAGGTGATAAACCGCTGGGTGGGGGTTTGCCCCAGCACGTTGGCGATTCCTTGGGCCACCTCGGCAAACAGGGGGGCAGACATGCCCTCAGGACGCTGTTTGGCTTGATCTTGGGCAATGATGTCCTCTAAGTCGCTGAGGGTGGGGTTGGCGGCAAAGATCTCCCACTCCAGACGTTCGTTGGCTCCGTCTTGGTCGTTATCTAGAGCGGCATCGGGTCGGCGGTTTTGGTAGGCATCGAGGCACTTATAGTAAAGCCGCAACTTGCGGTTGACCCAGTTGCCTAGGGTGGGCGCTAGATATTTGCCCGTGGGGTAAAACTCGTGGATCTTGGCTTTTGCCTTGGGGATGACCACCTCGGTAAGGATGCGATCCCGCACAGCCTCGCGATCCCATTCAGGAAACTGTCGTCGCAAAAACTGCTCCCTTGGAGTCTCCTTCTTGCCTGGAAAATAGAGATTCGGTAGACAGTAGATCATCCCCAGGAAGCGATCAATGGCCGCTTCTCGCTGTTCCACCTCATCGGGCGGAATCTGGACAATGGCCTCCACCAGGGCAATGAGCCGCTGATCGAGGTCTTGGTCGTTGTGTTTGTAGGGCATCATGCGGTTGAGGACGTTAGCCCACAGGTCGATGCCGTCGGGTTGGGCGGGGTTTTGGATGGTGATGGGCATGGATCACTCCAAGCTTTGGGACAGGAACATAGAACTCAGGGAACTATCGGGGTTTGCTGCACCCACCGATCTATCAGGGGGGTTTTGCAAATTTGGGTAGGTGGGCGGGTGCCCTACGGCTAGCGCAGACCTTGGCAGGTAAAGGCAGCCCAATAGAAGGGGGAGGCAAAGGGGGTGGGCGTTTGGCAAAGGGTGGGCAAGCCTTCGCGGAGGCGTTTATTTTGCTGCACTTTCAAGTCCAGAGCCTCCCGTTTTTCTTTCAGGTCTTTGGCCTTGGCCCGATCCCCAGCCTGTTTGGCAGCTTTTTCTTGGCTTTTCAGGTTGGCAGCTTGTTCTAGCAGACGGGGATATTCGTCGGCGAGGTGCTGCTGGTAAAAATCCATGAGGGGTTTGAACTGGGTAGGATCCGCCAGGGCGCTGCCGGGGAGGGTGCGGAGGTCTTGCTGGGCCAGGTACAGGGCGGTGGGGCGGTCGTTCCAGGTGTCTGCGTCGGGATGGCGGTGGTGGTAGTAGCGGATGCAGAAAATCGTGGTGGCCAATTCATCCACCGACCAGAGGGTGCTGATGACGCTACGCGCCCCGGCGCTGAGAAATCCGGCGCTGAGGGTGAGGATATCGTCGGTGAGGTTGGGCTTGCCTAGGGCGGTTTCGCAACAGGAGAGAAACACCTCCACCAGGTCGGGCATCCGCCAGCCAGGGCTCATCAACTGGCCCAGGGTGATCAGGCCATCCCCCAAAAGCAGGGCCGAGTCTAGGGGTGTGCCCAAGACAGAGCTGGCGTGGTGGCTGGAATGGAGCGCCTGAACGCCCTGGTCTTGGAGCAGGTGGCGATAGGCGGCGATGGTGGCTTCGGCGGAACCCCGCAGGCGGTGGCGCGTGGGGGCGGGCTGGAGTTGATCAATCGCGTCGCATTCGTAGCGGGTGCAGATGAGGTCATCGGTGGCATCTTCGACCAGGGCGATGGAGTCGAGCTGGGTGGGGGTGGGGCGCTGTTGGCAATAGTTCAAAACCTGAGCACTGGGGACGAGGCGCAGTTTAAAGGCGTCGCCCAGAACCCTCGCCCCCTCTTCCACGGGCAGAGCCGCAAAGGGAATTAAATGCAGGGCGATGTGGGGGATGAGGATGAGTTCATCAATGCCTTGCAGGTGGGTTTGGATCAGGGTATCGAGTTGGAGGCGCTGGGAGAGTTCGGTCAACTGCTGGGGCATGGCTTCTCTCCAGGTGGAGAAGTTTTGCTGGTAGGGGGTTAGCCAGTTTTGCAGAATCCAGGTTTGCAGTTGGCGATAGCCCTGATCGGTGCAGGTGTGGAGGTCGATGCGGTCTTGCCGCAGCACAAAGATGTAGGTGTGGTCGTTGGTGGAGTAGAAGCTGAGCAGGGCGGTGGTGGGGCGGTCGATGAGTTGCCGCAGGGTGTCAAAGTCGGGGGGGCGCACTTCGAGCTGTCCGGCTAGGACGGGGTCGAGTTGGCGTAGGTGCTTCCAAATGCGGTCTTTTTCGGCATCGAGGTGGTCAATTTCGGCGCGGGTCATTTTTAGGCTATCGAGGGATGCGGCGCGTTCGGTGCTGGTGCTGAGGGCTTTGGTGTCGCCCTGTTGCTGGCGCTGGCGTTCGGCGTTGATGCGCTGTTGCAGGGCTTCGTATTGTTCTAGATAGTTCAAGACTTCGGGGGCAATGTTGCCGCTCTTGTAGGCATCGTTGCTGGCCATCAGTTCTACCAGATGGCGGGAACGGGCGCGTTCGGTGAGCAGGATGGCTTGGTCGAATTGGCCAAGGTTGATGTGGCATTGCAGGGCGTTGGCATAAACCCCAATGGCGTTTTCCATCAGTTCTTGGCGGCGCTTATCGTCGGTGGCCCAGGTGCGGGTTTGTTCTACAGCGGCGATGGCCACTTGGTAGCCTTCGGCTAGGGCGGCGTGCCAGTGACCTTGGCTAAAGTGCAGATCGCCGAGGGCACGAGCCGATCTAAGGGTGTCTACGGGCAGCACCACTGGGTCGAAGTAGGTGAGCGCTTCGCGGTAGCATTGCAGAGCGTTGGGTAAGGCTTGCTCACGGGTGATTTCATCGACATCAGCTTGATTCGCCTGGGTTTTGTAAGTATTACCCAGGTTATGCAGCGTCCCCGCCAGGATGCGCTCTAACCCCAACCGTCGGCTAATCTCCGCCGATTCCCCGTAGACGGTGATCGCCAGCTCCAAATTCAGCGCCGGGTCGATCCCTAACTCCGCTTGGGTCTGCCGCGCATTAGCCTGGTTCATCAAGATACTAGAGAGGTCGCTCTCTAACCCCAACCGTTGCATAACCTCCGCCGATTCCTCGTAGACGGTGATCGCCCGCTCCAAATTCAGCGCCGGGTCGATCCCTAACTCTGCTTGGGTCTTCCATGCAATGGCTTGGTTCATCAAGGTACGGGAGAGGGTGCGCTCTAACCCCAACCGTCGGCTAATCTCCGCCGATTCCCCGTAGACGGTGATCGCCAGCTCCAAATTCAGCGCCGGGTCGATCCCTAACTCCGCTTGGGTCTGCCGCGCATTAGCCTGGTTCATCAAGATACTAGAGAGGTCGCTCTCTAACCCCAACCGTTGCATAACCTCCGCCGATTCCTCGTAGGCCAAGATCGCCCGCTCCAAATTCAACGCTGGATCAATCCCTAGCTGAGCTTGGTTCCACCGCGCAGTGGCCTGGTTCGCCAAGGTGGCGGAGAGGATGCGCTCTAACCCCAACCGTCGCATAATCTCCACCGATTCCCCGTACGCCAAGATTGCCCGCTCTAAATTCTGGGCTGGCTCGATCCCTAACTCGGCTTGGGTGCAATGGGCATTGGCCTTGTTATTTAAGGTATCGCTGAGGATTAGATATAGTCCTAACCGCTCCGTAATTTCCACCGATTCGTTGTGGGCCAAAATCGCCCGCTCCAGATTTTGGGCTGGCTCAACTCCTAACTCGGCTTGGGTCTGCCACGCCTTGCCTTGATTATTCAATGATTTGGAAAGGTCGTGCTCTAAGCCTAAGCGTCGCATAATCTGGCTCGATTCTGAATAGAGCACGATTGCCCACTCTACATTCTCTATTGGGTTGATGCCTAACTGAGCTTGGGTCAGTCTTGCAGTGCCCTGGTTATTCAAAGTCTGAGATAAGTCACGCTCTAATCTCAACCATCGCCTAATCTCTGCTGATTCTCTGTAAGCAGCGATTGCCCACTCTAGATTCTCTATTGGGTTGATGCCTAACTGAGCTTGGGTCAGTCTTGCAGTGCCCTGGTTATTCAAAGTATCGGAGAGGTCACGCTCTGCCCCTAACCGTTTCCTGATTTCCGCTGCTTTCCCGTGGGCCGTGATCGCCCGCTCCAAATTCGCCACCGGGTCGATACCTAACTGAGCTTGGGCAAGCCTTGCATTACCCTGATTATTCAAGGTGTGGGAGAGTGAAAGCTCTAAGCCCAACCGCTTCCTGATTTCCGCTGATTCCCTATAGGAGGCGATTGCCCACTCCAAGTTTTGCATCGGCTCAATCCCCAACTCGGCTTGGGTTAGCCTTGTAGTGCCCTGGTTATTTAGGATCAAGGAGAGATCAGAATTCAGTCCCAACCGTCGCATAATCTCCGCCGATTTCCCGTAGGCCGTGATCGCCCGCTCCAAATTTGCCGCCGGGTCGATCCCTAACTGAGCTTGGGTTAGCCACTCATAAGCTTGTTCCATCAGGGTTTGGGCTCGCTTCTTCCCCCAGAAGCGCCCCAGGAGCTTTTGAGCCAGCGTCACATATTGCTGCTCTCTCGCCTCATCCATCCGTCCCACCTCGCAAAAAGCTCCAAAACTACCCAAGCCAACCCGTGGGGCACAGCCCTAGCATCCCCCCACCGCCAAGCTATCTCGCCAACCCCACCAAAATGTCTCAAAACTTATCTCAGTCGGGTGGGCCGTGTGCCCACCCGACCGTTGGGGTTACGCCTAATCCTCCAACGGCGACTTCATCACCGCATCCTCCCGCAGCCCCTCCGGCAGCCCCTCCGGCAACCGCGCCCGAATCAGGTTCGCAACCGGGCGGTCATGGGCATCCAAATACGCCGCCTCCACCAGCTTGTGTTCCCGCGTCTCCAAATAGGCCACATACACCGCCTGGGTCGGGTCGCTGGGGCGTTCCTGCTTATTTCGCAACAGCCCCGCAATCACCTTATTACCACTGCCCCCCAAGTGCCGTTGCAACCGCCCCCGCATACTGCGCCCAGAACGGCCCACATAATGCGTGTTGTAGCGCCAGCCCGTCTTCGTCGCAATGGCATACACCCCAGCCCCATTCGGCACCTGCCCCAACCGCGACGTATCCAGGTTGCCCTTCGCATCAAACTTGCACTCAATCCAGTTACTCCAAGCCATCGTTCCATTTCTCCAAAACTAAGTTGCACAGTCAGCGGTCTATGGGCCGCTATTTCCCTATCCGGCCAACGCCCCAAAAGTTTGCAAATTCCGAGAGCACCGCCCACCCTACGGAAGTTGGGCAAACGTCAATCTCGACAGCTTGCCGGAATCTCCATTTGGCGAATGGCCGACGTGGGCACCGCAACGGCCATACTGTCGTAGCGCCGCAGCACCGCCCGGTTAATTCCCACAATGTGGCCCCGGTCATTCATCAGCGGCCCCCCCGAATTGCCCGGTGCAATGGCAGCCGTGTGCAGAATGGCCTCTGGAGAATAGGCGCTGACAATACCCTGGGTAAACACCTGCTCAATCTGCAACGGACTGCCCAAGGCATACACCGTTTGCCCCCGTTGCACAGGCTCCCGGCCAATGGCCAAACAGGTGGCGGCATCCGGCATCCTTGCCACCCGCAGCACCGCCAGATCGCTTTCCTCATCGACCCGCACCACCCGCGCCAGCACCCGGCTCCCGGTGGAGGTTTTAATCCGCACCACCGGGAACTGCTCCACCACATGCTCATTGGTGAGCAACAGCCCCGATGAATTCACAAACACCCCAGACCCCGTGCCCGTGGGCGTCATCACCGTCACCGTCGCCGACCTTGCCTTGCGGTAAACCTGCTCCGCCGAAAGCTCGGTAGGGGCCGCCGCCACCGGAGGAACCGTTCGCCTCGGTGCAGCGGGAGAGGGGGACGCAGGCCGAGAAGGTGCAGAGGACGCCGCCCGTCCGCCCGTTCCAGCGGTTGTGGGTGGCTGCCGCAAATCGCCCTGGTGCGAGAACACCGCCATTGCTCCCAGCATGGCCACCACACCCGGAGGCCATACCCAAGATCGCCAAGTTCCCCGCTGGGGCTGGGCCACCGGATCCGCAGACCGTGACGCCCCAGACAACAGGGGACGGTCTACCTCATCGCGGTCTACCCCACGACGGGCCGCAGATCGACGGGAGGCCCAGTTTCCAGGCTGGGTCTTGGCCACCCGATAAAATCGACTAACGGACGAACGAGGCGACGGTTTACGAGCGGTCGCAAATTGACGAGGCATCGGCCATACTCCATGCGAGGGGGGGAGGGGCAAGGTTTTCTCGCCCCCATGAATTGGGTCAAGCCATCAGGCTTCCATCCGCGATGGTGGGCGGTGCCCACCCTACGGGTCTAGCCAATCAGCAGCACCAGCAAAAAGCCCAGCAGCGGTAGCCACCAAAAGCCAGAGCCAACCCCACCGACATCCTTCCGCGTCAGGTGAAAATGCTCCCCCGTTTGGGGGTCAATCGCCTCGGTTTCGCTCACTTTCAACAAAACATGTTGTCCAGACGGATAAACGGGGTACATGGGCGTGTCCTCATCGCAAGGGTGGTCTGGGGGTCGCAAATCGGCGGGGCTACCGTTCATCGGCCAAGCGTTGTCGTTGGTGGAGATCCACCATTTCCTCCAGCAGGCCCATCAACTCAGTGGGCATATCCGCCATCAACCGCTGGGCCAACGCCTTACGGCCAGGGTCTTCCCCCGTGGCCAGCACCGCCTTCAGCCGGGGCATCGCCTCCTGGTCTACCAGGTGAACCAACCCCTCCAAACAACGGTTAAACTGCCGTTCTGTTAGGGGGGCGTCCTCCAAGGGCAGCTCAATCGAGGCCCGAATTTCGCCATCGGTGGGGTCATACTCCAGCCGCAGCATCTTCACTTGGTACTGGATGTGGGCCATGGTTTGCAGCAGTGGCCCCTTATAAACCGAATCCGGCACCATCAAAATCTGGGGAGCCTGGAACTGCAAAAACTCGCCCTGCTCCGACAGCCGCAGCACAATCACAAAGGGATCCACATACTCCGCCTTCACCCCGGTCAAAATGCGGGATTCAGCAGGATCCACTCGGTAGCGCCATTGGCGATGATCTAGAAATTGGGCCAACTGCTGTAGCGTGGTTGCCATGGTGGCTCCTCAATGGTGAACTGCTTACAGTCCTCTATCGGGCCATAGCCACTGAGTTTTGCAATTTCCTAGAGACCGACCCACCACTCGCCCTAGCGCTCATCCAACACCAACCAATTCATCTGCCCAAACCATTCCCGCTTGAGGTGTTGCTGCTTGTTCCTAAACTGGCGGTCATGCCTAAGATGACACCCCACGCACAGCGCCTTCAGGTTCTCTCGCTCACAGTTCTCTGGCCGCTGATCCAGGTGGGCCACTGTCAGCAACCAGCGCCGGGGCGCAGCCTGGTACTCCACCGGGGTAAAGCTTCTCTGCCATGGCTGACACCGCTTCAGAAAATCCTCCACCGACTCACCAGGACAGCGACAGGGACGACGGCATTGCTCACAGCACCACTGGGCCTCGGCCTTCACTTGGAACGCAATCATGTCCCAATCCTTGGGGTATCGGGCGCGGATCATCGGCATGGATCAGTCAACCTCCAACGCCTGTAATCGGTACAGCAACGTCATTAACTCATCATCACTCAACTGCCAGCGACGCTTACCCTCAAACTGGTCAGCAATAAACTGCCCCATCTGCACCGCCGTCCAGCCCAATCGTTCCGCCTGCCGATGGCAGATATCAGCAACGTCTTCCAAAAAGCTGAGATGAGCAGGGTCAGGAGGCTGTGGAAAACTCAGTTCATCCCCCCGCACCCCCCTTTCCGGAGTAAAAGAATTTGGATCCGACCCCGCCCCACCCTCCGGGAGCGCCCCACTCTTCATAGTGGGGGCTATAGGGTGTAATCCTTTATTCTCCAGCGGTTCTGGCGCTTGGCAGGGTGCCGCTAAAATGGCCTTGTCATCGCCGGAAAGGCTTGCTCCATCGTTAATTACACCCTGTTGGTGATAGGGGTGCCAGAGGCTCAGGTGCTTGTAGAGGGTCTGCTGGCTAACGTGGGCGATCTGGGTGATGACCTTGGCGCGGGCCGTAATTTGGTCGGGAAGGGTGCCTGCTTGCTCTAGCTCGCGGTAGGCGGTGCGGATGCGGTGCTGGGCGTCTTCGGACTGGCTTTGGTTGAAGGGCACTAGGTTGTTTTGGGGAGGGCTGGTGTCACGACTGGGGGTAGTGCCTAGGGGCCAGTAGTAGTTCTCGACGGATTTGGCCCAGGCGGTTACTTTGCGCTCGATCTCGTGCTGGTGGCGGCAGTATTGCTCGTAGCCGGGGCAGTTGATGGCGATGCGGAGGGTGTAGTCAATCAGCTCTTGGCCCGATAGCCCTTCAAAGACGCGGCCATAGCAGGCGATGGTTTTTAGCAGGTGGTTGGTCTGGCCGTGGGCTGTCCAGCCTTCGGTGATTTCTAAGTCCAGGTCGTGCCGCCAGGTATCGACGGGGTGGCTGCGGCGCTTGGGGCGTTTTCGGTGGTTGTCGCGGCCAATTTTCATGGCGTGGCGCAAGGTGTCCAGGTCTTGCTGGGCAGCCGCACCATCCCACAGCCAGAAGAATCGGGCCAGGTTGCCAAGCTGGTGGTTGAGGGCGTCATCCAGCAAACAAGACCCGCTGCCCGGTTGCAGGGGCAGACGATGGGCGTTGTATTCGATAAAGGTGGTCACCCCGTAGGCTTTGACGTTGGGGAAGACTTCGAGCTGTCCGGCTTTGATCTGAAACCCCTGGGCTTTGAGGCATTCTTTCAGCGCGACGGCTAGGTCAAAGGTGTTGACCTGTTCGGCAAAGGGAAGGTACAAATGCAGCCCACCGCTCCAGCTTGAGCGAATCAGCAGGGTGCGGGTGATGCCGATGGTTTCTAGGGCAGCTCTAATCTGGGCCACCCCTTCAGCGGTAGAGTAGGCTCCCCCAGCATCAAGGTCGATCAGGGCGTACCGGGTCTCGTGGGTGAACCGGACGCCAATCAGTTGGTTGGCATCCTGCCACTGATCCCACAGGACACGGGGCCGCAGGGGATAGCCCGTCACCGTCGTCCAATCCACCTTGGCGGTGGCATCCTCTGGCATCTCGGCATTGATGACGTTCCAGAGGTAGTGGCCAAAAATTTCACACAAGCGCTGGCCAGTGGGGTCAGCGGGGAGGGGTTCGGCATGGTGAGACGTTCTACGAGGCGTCTCACCCAGACCGATAGAGGCGGTCATGGGGCTTCTCTCTCCTAAAAAAGAGCAATGGGTATTGCCCCGAGAGAGAGCCAGTGTTACGATAAGCGCACAAGGTATTTGGTGCGCGACTCGGGACTGGTCCTCTCGGGTTTTCGCTTTTAAAAGAGTCGGTGGCAAGTGCTATCGGCTCTTTTGTGTATCAAGGGTCTGGTCAGGACGCTTAACACAGATTCACACCATTACCAGGGGGTCAGCCCAGCACGGCATAGATCATTGCCGGATCATAGTATAGGCACCCAAAGCGGGCAAGCGAACGCTAAAGATTCGTGGTATCCGGGCGGTGAGTGGGTATCGGCCTCCTGACGCGCAACAAAAGATTGGGATTAGCTCGCGGCTCAACGGTGGTTGGGGATTGAGACCAACGGGGCAGATGGGACTGAACACTCTGATTCGGCCCATCCATGACAGCACGGTCTTCACCTATCTGCCTCAGGGGGTAAGCCGAGATTGACGCCCTTTCTGATACCGCTGGGGCCAGACCTCATGGGGGGGCAAGCCCAGTTTACTCGCAACTGCTTGCTCAACACGGCGGGAGCGTTGACGATTCAGGGTATGGGACACGGCGGAGGTGTCTACGTTGAGTTCTTGGGCAATTCGCGTCAGCGTCCAACCTCGCTTGCGCAGCGCCGCTTTAATGTCTTCGACATGCATAGGATAGTTTGGTTCTATCAAGATATGGATGACGCTAACAATAAATATATTGCGTGTCAAGCGTTATAGTTGTTTTCCGAGATTAATAGTGTAGACTCTATGGTCAGCCCATCCCCCTATGAGGCCCAGGTGGATTCCACCGCCATCGACCAATTTCCCGCTCGGCTCAAGCAGGCAGTCGGGAACAACAGCGTTCGAGGCTTTGCCCGAGAATGTGGCTTTTCGGACACCGTCCTGCGCCAGTATCTCAATGGCCAAAGCGAACCCACTCGACCCGCATTGCTCGCTATCGCCCGCACGGCTAAGGTCAGTGTCGAGTGGTTGGCCACGGGTCTATCGATGACGGGGGTGACCACGCCAGACCAAGGGGATGCCCAACAGTACATCTATCAGGAGCCGTTGGCGTTTGAGACGGGATGGTTACAGGCCAAGTTCCCGGATGCGTTTGAGCATCTGATGCTTACTCAGATCATCGATGACAGTATGGAACCATCCCTGCCCGTTGGATCCCTCGTCCTCGTTAACACCACAGACCGGGACTGGGACACCGTCACCCATGGTATTTATCTGCTCAAGCTCGATGACCGCATTGTGGTGAAGCGATTGCAATATGTGGCTGACCAGACGATTCGTGTCCTCAGCGACAATGCCGCCTATGAGACCTTCTCCATCACGCTGCCGAGTCAGGCCAGTCTGATGGGCCGGGTGGTCTGGGTGGGGCACTCGGTATAGACCCACAGGCTCTAGATGGGGGATGGCTCATGCCGCTTCACGGGATGTCCCTAGCGTTCTCGCTCATCCTGTCTAGCGCTTCGAGCGGGAATCGGTTGCAGGTTGGGATTAGCCTTGCCCAGCGGAAAGCCTCTATCCACCTGTGCTGCTCGTTCTGGCGACTGAGCAGGTCGGGGTGGACAGCCGACCACGTCTCCAGGATTTTCCTTGGCCCTGGATTTTTCTACCCGCTCTATCAGACGCTCCACGTCCTCTGAGGCATACAGCCGCAGTTCCCGCTTCACCCGGCTCACCGTCACATAAAAGCTCTCCCGCGCCACCTGGCGATCCAGCGCCCCAATCACGCGCTCTGCCGATTTGCCCTGAGCGGCGTAGGTGGTGCTAACTAGGGCATAGTCCAAGTGGGTCAGTTCTGAGCGCTCAAAATGGCTCACGTCGCCCCGATGGCCTCGAATCAGCACTCGCCCTGCTTCTAGCCCCACGACTTCAAACTCTTGGCCATTGCGTCGCCCTAGGGTCGGGTCGTTGCGCGTCCACCGCAGGCGATCTCCCACCGCAATGTCTAACGCCTCCACCCCATAGACCGACTTGCGCCGGATTTGAACTGGATCCACCTGCAATGCAGCTCCAGAGTCCCCTCGCAGCATCAGCGTATTACGGTGGCGATCTATCGCCAGTACCTCGTAGCGCTGCCCTTTGTCTAGCCCCAGGCGTCGGTAGCTGGCTTGGGGAATCAGCACATCCCCCGGCTGAAACGAGTGGGCATAGCTGGCCTGGATTTCGGTCAAGTCGCGGGCTTTCAGCCGCTGGACGGTCAGGCTTTGGCCCAGGGTTCCTTCGACCTTGAGGCCATCGCGCACTCGTTGAGTGATGGCGAGTCGTTCTTGGTTGGTGCTGGCCAAGAGCAAGGTGTTCTGACGCTCGGCTGGGGTGAGGGCCAGGTAGTCGCGGGCCATCGCCGCTGCCCTAGCCTCCTGGCTGCTGACCTGATGGATATAGGGCTGGAGTTGCCGCACCCCCGCCGCAATCTCCCCGGCGGCAATCAGGTCAACGCCTACCTTGATGCGCTGGTTCTTCTGCCGCAAGGACTGGGTGAGGTGGGCCGTGGCCATGCCCGCCTGCTGCAAGCTTTTGAACGGGTTGCCTGCCTCCACCGCCGAGAGTTGGCGGGTATCGCCCACCAGAATCACGCGGGCCTGCTGCGCCTGGGCCTTGTTCACCAGGGTCAGCGCATCTTTGGCACTCAAGAGCCCTGCTTCATCCACTACCCACACTTCAGGCTGATGGAGATTCGGCGCGGCGGGTGGAGCACAGAGCAATGCGGCCACCGTTGTCACCGACTGAATCTGGGCTGAGTCCCCTAAGGATTTCGCGGCCTCGGCACTGGGGGCAAAGCCTCGGACGGTGTAGCCCTGGGCTTCGGCCATCCGGCGAACCTGGTTCAGGGCATAGCTTTTTCCGGCCCCAGCAACGCCCTGCCAAGCGATGAAACGGTCGTGGGTGGTGGCCGCTAGCCTGACGCCCTGCCGCTGGCCTTCGGTGAGTCCCTGGTCGGTCAAGTATTCGTCCACCAAACCGGGAGTGGCGATGGCTCCTACCGCTCCCCGGCCATCTAACACGGTACGAATTGTCTCCAGTTCCCTCAGCACGGCGGTCTGCGTGGTGAGCCGTTGGTCGTGGGTATGAATCACCTCAGGGTTGCCGTCTAGGCTCCGCTGCATCTCGTCAAAGGCTTGTTGCCCCAGGTGGTTTTCTAGGGCAAAGCGCTCTACCTGCTCTCGCTTGAACACGGCCTCCCGCTCGGAACAGTGGGCGAGTCCGGCCTGGGTAGCTCGCTGGGGCTGGCTCTGCCATGGCACCGCCTGGGGTTGAGGATGGGTCAGGTTGAGCACCTGGGCCTGGTGCTGCCAGTAGGTACGTAGGTCTTCCCTGGGAATTTCTTTCCCCTTGGGGGCGCGGGTCATCAGGGTGGCTAGCTCTCGCGCCTGGGCGGTGGCGTTCTCTTCGACCGCTGCCAGAATCTGCTCCCGCCGTTTGGAGAAGGTTTGGAGGTCGTCGGGCCGATAGCCTTTGAGTTCAAACTGGCCGTTGGCCCTGGGTTCAATGGCATAGCCCAGGCGCTGCACTTCCACCGCCAGCTCGTTCTGGTAAATCATCCCCAACAGCTTTTGCTGCTGAAAGAGAATGTCGTTGTGGAGCGACTGCCAGCGGCCATTGGCCAACTGGGTGGCGTTGATCACCACGCAATGGGTGTGCAGTTGGGGATCCTTTTCGCGGGAGGTGTCGTGGTGGAACTGGGCCACAATCAGATTGCCCGTCCCCACCGCCTGTCGGCCTTCCGGCGTCCGTACCCGCGTTTGGGCGTAGCGTTCTTCCAGGATGGCCAGGGTGCGCGTCACGGCGGTGTGATGGGCCTGCTCGATGGCGGTATTTTCGCCGACCAGGGCCGCTAGGCTGATGCTTTTGGGCGCACTGAAGGTCAGATCCAACCCCGCCCTATGGCGCTCTGGATCAATCTTGCGGCCTGAGAGGGTGCTATCGCCCTGGGGATGGGAGCCGTGGAGCAGGTTTTTGAAGGCGCTGCCCTGCACCTGACCAACGAGACCGAGGCGTTTGGCCCCTTGGCCCCACCAACCGGAGTGGGCCTGGTTTTCGTCGGGGGTGTAGTAGTTCTCGGCGGTGTAGTAGGTTTCGCCCTGGTTAGCGCTGATCACCGTCAGGCTGAGCATGATTCTTCCCCTAGCCCTCGACCCAGCCCTGGCGCTTGCGGATTTCTTGAATCAGTGCCCTGCGATTGTCCAGCGCCTGTGGCCCTCGGGCATTGGCTTGCTCTAGGGCAATCGTCTCTAGCAACATCTGGATGCCTTGGAACTGCACTTGCAGCCGCTCCAGCCGTGCCTTCAGGTCATCCACCTGGCGTTCTAGGTCGTGGCGTTGTTGACCATCGCGCATCAGCAGGCGAATGATGCTGGCGGCGGGAAGGCCCAGCCGTTTGGCCTCTTTTTCAACAAAGGCCGCCTCTTCGAGGGGCAATGAAACGCTAAATCCTTTACCCATGGGCTTTTCCGCGATTGTGTCCGTGATTCGTAAATGACTGGCCATTAGCTCCCATTTCGGAAACCCTTGACTGGCCTAGGTTTCAGCCATCCCCTGGCCCAGGGCTGGGCGTGGTGTGTGAACCGCGAAGCCACGAAACAACGTGGAGTGGCGTAGCCCCCAGCCCAACCCATCCGGTCGCTAACAGACCACCTTTCCCGACCAGAAGACAGGCATGAATCCCTTCTGTTTTAGCCCACAGAACCTATCGAATGGGTTTCGTTGATAAGGCTGAAATACTTGTTCTTATTCATCAATGTCTTGATTAAAATGCTGCCCCCATCGGCATTGCCAAGTCGTGATGAAGTCGTTATCAAGTCGTGAATGATGGATAAATCTCAAGTGCTCTTCAGACTCAATACCTTCCAGCCGTTATCAAGTCGTTATCAAGTCGTGAATGATGGATAAATCTCAGGCTATACCCTGGTTCAGGCCAGTCCAGCCGTGATTGAGTCGTGATGAAGTCGTCAATAAGTCGTTATCCAATCGTGAATGATGGGCTGAATTCAGATTTTCCCTAGGTTCACTATAGGGGAGTTGTTATCCAGTCGTTATCCAGTCGTGAATCGACATTACCGGACATCAAGATCATGATGAATTTTGCTGAAGATAACAATTCAGTCGTGATTAAGTCGTGAATAAAAATGACCCTTCACAATACAAATAATTCATCTACTTCAGGAAGCGCCCTCTGGTCTCTTCAAGACGTTGATGAAATGCTGTTATTGGGATTCCAATCATGCCCCCGCTCATCCAGACCTACATCGACATGGGCAGCTCGGCCACCAAGTGCCTCTACTGGCAGGGCCAGCCCCGGCTGCTGCACCTCGACCCCCAGGTGGCTCGACTCAACCCCACTCGCCTCGACCGACTAAGGCTGGGCGGACTCACCACCCAGGAACCGGAGGACAGCGCCTATGTGATGGTGGGCCACAGCGCCTATGCCATTGGGACGTTGGCCATGGCCCAAAAGGGAGACTCGGGGTTGGCGCTGCCCAAGCGTGACCGAGCGGTCTACAAAATCCTGGCAACGCTGGGGGTGATTGCGGAAAAGACGTTAGCCACGCAGGACGCGGCCCCCTCGGCTAGCGGCGAGTTCACGGCTCAACTGGGGTTGCTGCTGCCGCTGGAGGAATACTGGCAAGACCGTCAGGATCTGAAGGCTCAGGTTTTAGGGGCAATGGCCGATTTCCGCTTTCGGGGACGGGCTTGGGCTGGGCAACTGGAACGCCTGGAGATGCAGCCTGAGGGGGCGGGGCTTTACCTGGCCAAGGGGTTGCAGTTGGCGCGGGCTGGGGTGAGCATTCGCGATTCCACGGTGGTTGTCCTGATGTTGGGCCACCGCAACCTCTCCATTCTCACCTTCGAGAAGGGCAGTACACCCCAGGAAACCAATAGCACCTCCCAGGGGCCAGGGTTTGTGGAGTATCTCAAACAATGCGCCACCGAATTGCCGGGGGTCGCCCCCGATGACCCGGCGCTGCTGGCGGCGGTGTTGCAGGCCCATCCCACGTTCCATGTCCCAGGCCGTCGAGAAGCCCTTGACCTCTCCAAAGCCTGTGCCTATGCCCGTGAGTTTTACCTGGAGCGGGTGACGCAGTTTCTAGTGGAGTGGCTGCCCTCGGCGGAGGTGGAGGTAATTGTGGGCGGGGGTGCGGCCTACGTCATTCGGGCGGAGCTGGAGCAGTTTTTTGACCAGCGTGGGATGGGGCAGCAGGTCACTTGGGCCGAGGCGCTGCGCCAGGAGATGACCGATGTGTTGCGCGGCCCAGAGGGCACGGACACACCGGACTTGATCACGAGCGTTCGTTGGGCCGATGTGTATGGACTGTTCAAAACCTTTATGTACAGCGCCAAGCCAGCCCAGACGCACTAGGGCCGCTCGCGCTCCAGTCACCCCCAAAATTAGGACTCAGCACCATGACCCACGCTTCTCAATCCGTCGCCCGCGTGCAGTATTCCAGCCGACAGGCGCTCGATGTGGCGGTGATTCGCTACTGCCGAGGACAATCTCGCTACGACCTCCATGCCCGGATGCGGTCAGCCCTGAATAGCTGCTATGGGCCGTTTGCCATGGCCGCGACCCAGGCTCCCCCGCAGGACATTCGGCGGCAGGCGATGCGCTCCATTCAGCAGTTAACCGACCAGATTCGGGAGATTCAGTCTCGGTTTCTGCCGGAGTTCGACGCCCTCGCCCATCCAGTACCGTTGCCCACCGTCGCGCCCCAAAGGACGGGGCCACCGCATCCCCAGATGCCCTCGCCCCAGGGTACGCCGACCACGTCCCTCATCGAACAGCCCCAATCCTTCCCTGAGCCAGGGCCAGTGGATCCATCGCTGCGGGACTTCCTAGGCGATGATGCCGCTATCATGGCGGGCCTCAATCCGTTCATCCATGACCTGACGTGACCCCACCCCACCCCAGAACCCCCATCGCCGTTGACCGCCAGACCCAGGAACAGATTGCGGGGACGGCGGTGCTGCTGCTAGAGCGCTTTTGCCAGGGCCAACGCCGGGGGCAGCGGGTCTTTGAGGGTAAGCAGTTCTACACCATTGTGGAGCGGGGCCGGGATCTGAATATCGAGTTCCGGGGCGATGCCCACCACCTGCCGGAAACGATTCTGACCCTGCGGACGCAGCGACAAGGTGGGCAGACGGTCTACGAGATTGACGCTTGGCTCACCCAAGCCGATGTGCAGCGGTTTGCCCTGATTCGTCAGGAGCTACACCAGGATCTTCGGCGGCCAGCTATTCAGACCCATCAACCGCCACAGCAGCAGGCATGATGACGCCCCCGCTCCCTCAGTGACCAGCAGACTTCCACGCCCCATCCCAACCATCATCACCGCTCTAAGGATGGGGATGAAGAAAGCTGGGTTGCCAGAGCGCGATGATTCTGAAGTCGCCGCACCTCTGCGTCAAATCGATGCAGATCCGCCAAGGTCAAGCTGTCTGAGGTGATCCTCTCCCCCTGCGCCTGCAAAATGGCACCTCGGCCACGGGCCTGGACAGTCAGATGTTGGCCTTCAGCGGCGATGCGATAGGTTTGCCCCTGCACTGCCATCCTGGTTTGTCCCGTTGCGCGGTCGCTCGTCACCGTCCCTACCCCTAGTTGATGGGTAGACGCCAAAATTTCTCGGGCCTGACGCACAAACGTTTGACGCTGAGCCGCTGAGGGGACAGGCTCATGGGCGTCTGACACCTGAATGGCTGCACTTGGGCGGTGCCAAGATTGGCCATCTGCCAAAACCTGATAGTTTCGTTGGGCTGCGGCCCGAATAGACGCCCGTATGGCGGTCGGACACAGCGCTCGATAGAGGCCTCGGTCGAGTTTCCACACCCGCTTCCAGGCGCTCGCTTCGCCCCCGACAAAAACCGCTGCTGGGGTGCAACGGGCCGGGTCAGGAATGCTCTCCAGAATCCGCTCCACGCGCTCAGCGTCAATTCCCAATGCGGCCCCTGCGGCTCGCGCCAGGTCTTCTGCCTTGCCGCTCATGGGCACCCGGTTCTGGGTGGCCCAGTTCTCCCAGCCGTAGAACTCTCGCAGAGCGTAGGTCAGGGAGTGGGAACGGGACGCTAGGGGACTCTCCCCATGCAGTACCGCTTGGGCCTTCGCCGTTGCCAGATCTTCTAAGCGCAAGACGCCGGGTTGGGCCGGGTGTGGCTCCCTTAGATGTCGGGGCTGGCCGGAGGGGTGTCGATGGCGGCGACCACTCACCGGATAGAGCCCGATGGACTCCAACCGCTCCACCCAAATCGGCGGTACCCGCTGGAGATTGACATAGGCGTTCCCGCTGGGGCCAAGGGTGGGAGCCAATACCGTAAAGCGTCCCTGGCCCAAAGCCTCCCCCCCATGGTGTCCACCGACCCCATCCAGCGAGAAATTGGTGAAGGTCTTGTCTTGGACTCGTACCGCTAGTCGCCAGCCGCCGCTGTGGGTGCGTTCGGTAAAGGTCTGCCGCAAGAGCGGGTACTGGTGCAGCCAAGTGGCCATCCGCTGCTCGCAAGCCATCGGCGACTCAAATAGCTTCACATCCACATCAATCCAAACCAGGCTCTGCCAGCCGCCCAGGGTGCCGATGCCGTTATCGGGGTGTGCGAACCAGGTCTGAAGCTCGGTCTCCGTTGGCAGGCGATGCTGATACGGGGTATGTCGGATCAGATGGGGAATCCCACGGCTGTCTAAAAAGCTGGGGTTCTTTCCGGTGAAGGCGGGGACGAAAGTTCCGTCTGGGAGGCACTTTGGACGGCCATCTCGATGACGGGCGGGGTAGCGCGTTGGATCTTGGGCCGGGGCCACAGGCAAAGGAGGAAGCCCTTGTGCCCGCAACCAATCAACCGTGGTGCGCAGGTCGGGTCTCATCGCATTGGCTCTCTGATTGGCCCTCTAATGATTGAAAAATCCAGGCCATGGGGTGAACGTTCCCCGTCACTCGTTCCAAACGGTTGACCGTGATCTGCTGATTCACCTGGGCATAGACCAGCACCCCATCCCAAAACACCTCCAGGCGTTCGGGGTTGCGCTCCGCCGTCCACTCCACATCGAGATGCATGTCGTCACCTTCTACATGCACAGCCTTTTGCCCATCACACAGAATCACGATGGACTGGGGGCGGTAGTCGGCGGGTAAGGGGGCGGGTAAGGGGGGTAGGGTCGTCATCGTTCCAGTCCTACAACAGTGGGGGTGGGCACGCGGTCGGCGGCGAGGCGCTGCACAAAGCGCTGAAATCGCTGGCAGTCTTCCACCGTCACCACGGTGCGCTGAATTTTGCCCTGGGCCATTTCCAGAATGGTTTGGGGTTGAGGCGTCACCCGGCGAACGGTGAGGCGGTCGGCGGTTTGCTTCAGTTCGTACACCTTGCCGCGAAACTGGGTTTCGGAGCCTTGGGTCTGCCCAAGGGCCGACAGGATAGCTTGGGAGGCTTGGGCCACGTAGGCTCCCCGGCGCTGCAAGGTCTGGTAGTGGGCCAAGTCTTGGGCCATGGCCTGCTCTAGGGTGGGGGTCAGGGCCAAGCCGTTGCCATTCATGTGTTTGGCAGAAAGTCCCAACTGCTTAATGTGTTCTAGGTGAAGCGGGTCGTGGCCTAAATCGCGGGCGGCTCGATACCAATCGCGCAGGGTCTCTAGGGCCGTACCGCGTCCCGGATCCGGCGTCGTCACGGGCACGGCATCGGTCGGTGGTGCTACCGGGTCAAAAGTTGGAGCCGCTGGGAGGGGGGACGGTGGCATGGGGGGCGCAACGGGAGTCGGTGGATCGTGGGCTATCGTGTCAGGCTGGGGAGTAGATGGTGTTGGATCAGAACTCTGGCCGTTAGGGGATGCTCCGTTGAGATGCCCCAGGTCAAACAGCGATTGGATCTGAAATTCAGGTTCCTCAACCGCAGGGATTGGGGACTAGGAGTCAACCGCCGCTGGGGCCGAGGCTTCCGGGGTAGGTAGCGCTGGAATCTGCACATCAGGTGCTTCAACCGCAGGGATTGGGGACTGCACATCTGGCGGCTGAGGCGGATCCACCGTGTCAATTAGCTCTTGAGCAGAGGCTTCCAGGGCTGGGGCCAAGGGTTGATGGGGATGCACCGAGAGGGTTCCGGCTCCCTCGGCGACCACCACCGTTCCATGCTGGGTCAAGGTTTCTAAATACTGGGGCAGACGTTCTGTCGGAAACCCTGCTGCGAGTACCTGTCCCAGGGCTGGCACCCCAGAGGCTACGCGGGTGGCGATCAGCTCCAGGTGTTCCGTCAAGGGCTGCACGCCCTCCAGGAATGCCTCATAGAACCTCAGATCCGGTGACTGCACCAGGACGATGGCCCCTGGGTGCTGGGCTTGCACGTCCAAATACTGGCAGAGGTCGGCCCGCATCGAAGCCCGCTCATCCACGGGTTCAACCGCCTCAACCGGAGGTTCTGCCTGGGCCTGGGCTTGGGCCTGAGCCTGAGCGGCCTCGGCAAACCCTTGCTGCACAATGTTTTTGGAGAAAATCTGGGCAAAGGCACGGTCAGGCTGTCGAGATTCTCCACCCCGCAGACTCTGCACGGCTGTCTCCTTAAATTCCAGGTGCCCCTCACCCCGCACTCGAAACACCATCTCCGAGTCGATGAACATATCGCCGTTTTGAGTGAGGTAGTGGGTGAGGTACAACTCATTTCCCTGGCGCTCGACCACCAGCGGAATAAAGGGTTCATTCTCGATGCGGCGATGAAACTCCTGGGTTCCCATCACCTCCTGCTCTAATCCAGCCTTGCGCAGGAACCGCAGAATTCGCTTTTCGAGCTGGCCCATGGGAGGCAACGGGGGTGAATCTAGGAGCGTGGGACTATCACCAGGCTGGGCTGCGCTCAGGTCTGGCGGGATTGGAGACGGTGTCGCCGTCACAGGTTCAGGTTCAGAATCGGGAGTCTCTGCGACACCGGGGGCTGGCATCGCAGGGATTTCTGCGGTAGACACCGCTGGCTGAGGGTTCATTGGAGGCTTCACAGGTTCCACCGTCACCGTTTCTAAGGTCGGCAGCGAGACCCCCATCAACTGTCGTGCCACTTCCTTAAACTCGAAGGCGGCTAGGGTCTCATTTCGCTGGTGCATCACCACCCCTAGCACCTGCTCGATGCGCTCTGGCGGGATGACCACCTCCATGCGGTCGGCCACGGAATAGAAATCCGACCCCGCCGCTGCAATTAATGCCTCATCCAGGTAGTATCGACCGCCTGACTCCTTCGACCGAGGCACTTGCAGGATAAAGCCCGCCTCTACCTGCTGGGGCATTAGGCGTAATCGCTCGTCGAGGTTCTTGACCGCTCCTTTGCGGTTCGTCAGGTCGGTGAGGAAGACCAACACCTGGCTAGGTTCCTTGAAGGCCACGGGTTCCTTGGTCAGTTCCGACTCAATGTCAAAGTCCTTGGGCATAATCAGCCCTTGGCAAACCTCGCCCCGGTAGTCGGTGTAGTTCACCAGCTTGCCGTTGGAGTACTTTTCAAACGCCTTGATCAGGTTGCCCGTGAAAATCTGGCGGTTGACTCGTCCGACCTCCTGTTGCTTATCGAACAGGGCATAGACGTTGTTGCCAAACCAATCTTCGGTTTGCACGGTGGCATCCACCGCCCCCGCTCGCCCCGTGTTGAACTTGGAGAAGGGCACCGTAATCTGTCGGGCCGCATCTGCCACCAAGATTCTCAACTTCCAGCGATTGGG
The DNA here is from genome assembly GCF_014697375.1 of Phormidium sp. FACHB-1136. Taxonomy (GTDB): domain Bacteria; phylum Cyanobacteriota; class Cyanobacteriia; order Phormidesmidales; family Phormidesmidaceae; genus Nodosilinea. The sequence continues at coordinate 41,406 of NZ_JACJRS010000013.1, read as the reverse complement.
AGCCGCCGGACTACCGGAACGTTTCTTGGTATCGGCCCCCGCCACCACGCCGTAGAGAATGGTCTTGCTGGCTGGCGTCACCAACCGTAGGGGCGTCCCCGGCACAAAGGTTTCCAACACGCTCGCCACCTGCCTCACCTGCTGCTCTACACGGTCGTTGAGTTTCTCGATGGCTTTGCTGTCCGGCTTTTGGGCGATGGTCGCCTGTCGGTAGCGCTCGGTGTCCGCTTCGAGCTGGGTAAGGGCGGCGGCGGCCTGCTGTCTCGCCTGGGTAGTCAGGGCTTCAGCGTCGTGGGCCTCCACCGTTTTCACCGCCGTCAACCCCACCGATTCTCGCACCACGTTAATCGCCTGAAGCTGGGTCAGGGGCTTGCGATCACTCTTGGCCTCCACCAGTTCCAGATAGACTGGCCCCGTAAACTCGCTGGCGGTCTCGCTGTCGTCGGCCATCACCTCCATCCGGGCCAGGGGACGAGCCTCCAGGTCAAGCTGATCCGCCTCCAGGATGTTTTCGCCCATCGCCCGCGCCTGATCCACCAATTCTCGGTATTCCGATTCAATCAGGCGATAGACCGTTTCCTGTTCAGCGATGGGCAGCAGCGGAATGCGGCCCGTCACGCGCTTAATCAGGGCAATGTCCGAGGCATCGTTCTCCGCTTGGGCGGCGGGGAAGTCGAGCTTGGCATTCAGTTCGGGGTCGTCGGTCAGCAGTTCCATCACCACCTGCTCGCCGTAGGGGTTCATAAAATCCACCACGGTGTTGAGGGAAATATCCGTCTCCCGCGCCGCTGTGGTGTTGGCATTGAGGCTGGCCATCTTGCGACAGAGGATCGCCCCCGGTCTTTTTTCTGCCGGAAGGTCGCCCATCAGCAGGGTGTAGTGGGGCAGGGCCACTTGTCCGGTGCGATGTACCCGCCCCAGCATTTGCATAAACACGTTGATGTCCCGCTCGGCCTGGGCGACGATCATGTGCCGGGGTCGCTGGTCGGCAAATTTCTCGGAGGCGTGGAGGGAAATCCCGGTCGAGCCGGAGCAGTTCAGGAGGATAACATCGGCCTCCCCCGCATTGAACCGGGCCACGGCGTCAATTTTGCCCTTGGCGGTGGTTGCTTCCCCCAGCCGCATCCTGTAGGCCATGGATCCATCGGCCCCGTACTCAATCCCTGACTTGCGCCCGGTCACTTCGCTGACCCGGTAGCCCGCCCGCTCTAGCTGCTGTTCGATGTAGTCAATGGGGCTGATGGGAATGCCCGTAAAGTCGGCCTCGCGGATGCTGTCCAGGGCTTCTTCGTAGGCCAGCACCGCCTCTTCTCCCAGTTGTTCATCACTGAGACGAAAGCGGGTGGCTTGGCCTCGATAGTCTTTGACCACCACATCCCGAGAGCGCTCCAGGTAGCGTTCCAGCAAATCCCCAAAGGACAGGTTCATCCCGTCCCCAGGGCTCAAATCCTGGGACTCGGCGTAGGCTTGGATAAAGCTGCCCATGGTGTTGGCCACTGTAATCACGGGCTTTTCACCGTGTTCCAGGGCAGCTATGGCTTCCTGCACCGTGGCGTCCGCCTTCTGGGCCAGCAGCCCCTGCTCGATGCAGTTGTGCATTAAGGAGGTGAAGTTAGTGCTCTTGGCTCCCACATCGCCAATCGCCCCATCCTCTCCCAGGGCTTTGGCCTCGGCTTTCACCTCCTTGCTAATCGCCTTCACCGCCTTCTGCTTGGCCCGGTCGAAGTCCTTAATCGCCCGCATTGCCGCTGAAAAGTCGTCCGCCACCTCTCGATCCACGGGCACAGTTTTCGCATGAAACGAAATGCCCTCGTAGGAGCGCTCTCGCCGCAGCATTTGCCCAGAGGCCACAAACTTACTGGCCACAATCTGCTGAAGCGGCACACCCCCACGGGTAAGGATATTCTCCAGCGCCGTCATGCTGCTGACCCCTAGGCGCAAGTCGGTACGGCGGGCATAGAGATCCATCACATCGGCCCGTTTGGCATAGGTGGCGGAGGAATAGAACACCCCCGACGACAGGTCGATCAACTCTCGGACGAAATCAGCCCGGTCGGGTGGCCCCGCTTCTTTCCATCCGCCCTTGCTGCCCCCGGCCTGGTGGGCTTCATCGAGAATCAAAATAGCGTTGGGGGCCATGCGTCGGAGAAAGGTACGCCGCAGGGGTTCCTTCTTGCCGACGGTCTGAAGCTGGCTGTAGGTGGTGAAGACGGCGCTGTAGCGGCCTAGGTTGCCCCGCTGAATCATCCCCTGCATTTCCGCCTGCTGTTTGGCGGCCCCGGCAGTCTTCAGGGCGGCCCCATTGGCGAGGGGAATTTCGGTGCTGCTATCGGTGATAAAGGGCGTAAATCGCCGCATCCCGATATCGCCCACATCGCGCATCATGTCGGCGTAGAGGGGCTTGTCCTTGGTGATGAACAGGGCAATTTTTCCCTGCTGTTGGGCATAGCGCATGATGCTGGCGCAGATGCGGCCCTTGCCGATACCCGTTTGGTCGCCCGTGATAAACCCCGCCCCGCGCTCCAGATTGCTGATAGCCAAGGCCGAGGCATCCACCTGTTCCGCACTGAAATACTGGTGCAGTTCAGCCACGGATCCATAGCCGAGGCGAGTGGCCAGGTATTCATCAATGTCGCCCTGCTGCTGCTCGAAGCGCTCTAGGGCTTGCTGGGCCGCGCTGGCCATATTGAAGGGAATCAGAGTTTGCGTTGAAAAGCCCCGGCTTTTGGGCACATAGGCCACCTGCCGAGGCTGAACATCATAGGTGTCTGCCGACGGAGCCGCAGCCTCGCCAGTTTCAAGAGGGGTATTCATGGTGCGTTCCGGGGGAAAGGTTACAGCGTCAGTTCGGCCAGCCATGCCTCCAGCGTGGTTTCGTCGTGGAGGCTGATCCAATCCCGATAGTCGGGGTAGTCGGTCGAGACGGGCCGGACGGGGAAGCGGACTCCGTAGTGGCGCAGGCGTTCCTGAAACCGCCAGTTGTGCAGAATCAAGGTCTCGGCCCACTGCTGCCGCCACTGCTCCAGGGCGAAGCCCGGATCCTCGTCCGGTTCCAACAGCGGTACCTCCTGAGCCGAGTCCAGCGAACTGAGGGTGCTGGCCAACAACTGCTGCGTCTCCGCCTGCGTGGTCTCGGCGACCCAGTCCTGAATCAGGCCATCCAGCCGAGTTTGCATCAGATCCAGGTAGGTCGATTCGCTCAGGTACTCCAGGTCGGGCGGCACCTTGACGATGAACAGCAGGCCCAGGGTTTCCTGTGTCCAGAGGTGGGGGAAGCTGGGATACTGACGGCCCATGAACGGGTACGTCCAGGGCGACACGGGTAGGGTGGATAGGGGCATGGGGAATCAACTCCTTGAGATCAGCAAACGACCGATAGATGGCGGGAACCTCAGCGGCGGGTAGCGGGCGGGCAGACCGTCCTCGGCCCTCAATCACAATCACATCAACGGGGAAGCCTGCCCCCTGCTTATGGAACAGGTCTCCCCACAGGGAAACGTGCTGGGTAACGACATACTGCTGGTAGAGGGCATAGAAGAAACCTCGACTTTCCAGGGTGTTATAGCGCTCAGACCGCAGATCCTCCGCTATCCCTGGCTTACCCCCCAGAATCAACACGGCGCGGCCATCGTCTTTCATCGCCCCTAGGGCATGGAGCGCAATCCGCTGATCAATCTGGGTTGTCCTCAAGCCATCGCCGGGTAATCGAAACCGCTGTCGTTGGCCCTGGGCATCGCGCACCGCCCCAAAGGGCGGATTGGTGATCACCACATCATGAGGACGTTCAGGCCGATACTCCGCCGCATCCCACTCGGTGACGGTGTAGCCTTGAGCCCGCAGATCAGCGGCCCGGTCAGCATTGAGTTCATTGACGGTCACTTGGGTGGGGTCGGTTCCCACCAGCAAGGCTCCATGGCCAGCGGCGGGTTCGTAGACGGTGGTGGATGGGGTGATGCCCGCCAAGGCCGAGGCGAGGTAGGCGATGGGAATCGGTGTGCTGTAGGCTTGCTGCAACACGCTGGTGGACGAGCGTACCTTGAGGGCGGGCTGGCGCTGGTGCAATTCCACCAATCTTTCATAGGCGTCGTGGGTTGTGGCCGAGGTTTGGAGAATGGCCTGGGCAGCTCGCACCACCGCCCCCTCTACCGCTTCATCCACCTGTTTAGCCAGGGCCGTACCGGGGGAGACGGGCATCCCCAACACCTGCGCCGCCTGGTGCCGAGCGGCGGTAATCGTGGCAAACCCTTCACCCCCCAGGAATTGGGCCGTGAAGTGGTTCACCATCTGCTGTTGGGCCGTCGCCATCGCTACTCACCCATGGCCATGGCAGGGCGGGGCTGACGGGTGAGGGGCATCACCTTAGCAGCGGCGTGGAGCTGCAAGTCCTGGCTCAGCTCCCGGTCAATGAAACGGAAATAGGCCACATCCTTGGAGGTAAGGTCGGTCTTGATTTTGCCGTTGTCGATGCTGAGAATCTGGCCCCGTTCCCCGGCCTGAATTTTCAGGCTGTTGGGGGTCTCCTCAATCCGGTACTGGCTACCCCCTTGGAACACCCGCTTGCCCTTCACGTTGGGCCGACTGCCCGTGACCTCCAGCAGTTTGCGGGCGGTCTTTGCCAGGGCCAGGGCGGTGAGATCGCGGGTGATGCCCCGATCTCCAGCGGGAGCCAGGTTGCCCAACTGCCGTACCCGCATGGGCGGATCGGGAGACAACCCCGCCACCCCTTGAATCTGAACCTGCTGGCGGGCTTTCATAAAGTCAGCCTCTTGGGACGGCACCATGTCGTTTTTGAGGATGTCCAGCCCCCAGCGGGTTTTGCGGGCGGTCATCAGTTCCACGCCTTCCCGGTCTGAAACCGTGACCATGCGGCCCTTGGCCTTAATCACGTAGTTCTCAGCGACGTAAAAACCACGACCGGGGCGGTAGGTGGTGCCATAGGCTTGGAGCAAGTCCACCGCCGTCGAGGCCACCTGCCGACTGCGAATATTCGCCGCCAGGGCCACTACCCGTTCCGTCAACTGCTGGGATGACCGCTGCATCAGTCGAGTGGTGTGCTGCATCCATTGGCGGGTTTTAGAATCCGCCACGGACTGGGCTTGGCGTTCCAGCACGTCCAGAATGGAGACCACTTTGGGAGCAGCCATCGCCAAGGGCTGGGCAGATCCTCGGGTGGGTTTGGGCGCACTGGCCACAGGGGGCGGTTCGGCAACCTCAGCCGTGACTTCATCCGGCGTCTGAGGCGCTGGTTCTGGGGCGGCTGGTGTGGAAGCCAGCGGAACGGCGGGCACGGTCTCACTAGCAGGTTGGGCGACTTCTGTAGTCAGAACAGGCGGGGCAACATCGGATTCAGGCACGGTCTCCACAGCGGACGTAGCCTCAGCCGGGGGGGTCGGAAGTCCAGGCTCATCCAGCCGAATGGGATCCTCTGCCACTGATACTTCCTGAACAACCGAAGGTAAGGGCTCATCGGCCTGACTGCTGACCAAGGGAGTCTGAGGTGCAGCAACCTGATCTGTGACTTCATCCGGGATCTGCGGCGCTGACTCTGGGACGGCTGGTGTGGAAGCCAGCGGGACGGCAGACACTGTCTCACTAGCAGGTTGAGGCACCTCTATGGGCAGATCGGGTGGGGCAACGTCGGCTTCAGGCATAGCCTCCACGGCGGACATAGGCTCCGGCATTACTGGTTCAGATTCATCCGGCAGGGCAGATGTCTCGACCGCTGATGCTGCCTGAACAACCGCAGGGGACGGCTCATCGGCCTGACTAGGTTGATCGGTCTCTGTCGTCAGTACCTCTTGATTAACCGCTAGATCGACCGCTTCGACCGAGGATTCTGGAATAGGCGCGAAGCGATTCGTCTCAACAGCCCCCTTGCCCATCCGGTAAACCAGCTCATCGCCCGCCTTGATGTTGATGGTGCCTTTCACCTCCGTTGTGGCCTCTGCGCCCGCTGGCTGGGGCGCATCAACCGCCGCTCGGAGCAGCTTCAGCGTGTTGGCATTGAGCTTATTAACGGGATCCTTGTGGGCATAGCCCTCACGATAAACAATCTCGCGGCCCATCTTGATTTCGATGGGTTCCGCTAGGGCTGGGGGATCGTCCATCAGGTCATCCGCCTGGGGTGCCTGGGCCTCCGTTTCGGGGTCTTGTTCCGATGGTTGGGCCGCTCGGAGGCGTTCCCGGAGACTCTGAATAAACGCCTGAATCGCTTCAGCGGTGGCTTGGGCAGTGGCAGCGGCCATCTCGCTAGAGGCCAGGGTAGTGTGAGCATAGTCCTGCTCAATTTGTTTGGCTTCGCCAGGGTTTACAAGGGATTGCATGGTTCCTCCTTAAGGGGGTCTAGACTTTCCAAATCCATCAGGGGCAAGGTTTTGATGCGGTTAATCACCTCCAATCCGTGAACGGTGAGGTAGGCGGTATCGCCGTCGATTAGCCACTCCACCAGGGTTGGCGTATAGTCCATGTCCACATCGGGGCACTGGGCCTGAAGCTGGCCATCCCGCCAGAGCAACACCGTCACATCGTCGAAGCGCACCTCCAGTTCGCGCAGCACATAGTCTGGGCTGAGGGGCGGCTGTTCCAGCACGGGCACCAGGTCGGCGGCGAGGGTGGGATAGACCAATAGGGCGGTCACGGTGGCATCGGGTAGCTTGGCTCGTAGAATCTGGGCCAGCACTGAGTCCGGGGCTTGAATCGTGGTCGTCATCAGAGGTCTCCTAAAGCAAACTGCTGTATTTGTCGATCAGGCCAGCGGGGTCGGGATAGGCGGAGTTGACTGGGGCTTGGGGTTCCGGCAGCAACGCTTCCACCATCTGGCGGCGTTGTTCCAGGTCGTCGGTTGTCGGTTTTTGCTGGGGGCTGCGGCGCACCAAGCGAGCCTGGATTTTGGGCCACAGAGCTTCGCTGCCTGCACTGGCTTGCACGTCGGCCTGGGGAATTTTGATGGTCTGCTGGATCGGGATGGCCGCTTCTCCACGGGAGGTAAAGCCGGGGTTAATCAGGATGCATTTGCCCGGTGGCAGGCGGAGGAACTGACTGGGTTCAAACAGTTTGCGGGTGCGTTCCTGGTCGGAAATGGTGGTGCTGGTTTTGCCGCCGCCCCGGTTGCGGGACTTTTGCTTGTGCTGGATTTCTTCATCCCCCAAAAAGTCTGAGAACATGCGGGCCGCTTCGTATTCCTGGGGGTTGAAGACCGCTTTGGTGGCACAGGCTCCCAGGATGGCGCGGGCCAGTTCACGACCGTAGGTTTTTTCGAGCTGCACCAGGTTTTGAAAGCCGAGGATGATCGCCAGCCCGTCCTCTCGGTTTTCGTTCAGCCATTGCACCAGGGTGGGTAGGTAGAGGGTGGGTAGCTCGTCAATGGCAACAATCAGCGGATCTGACCGCCGCTGGGCCACATTGCGCGTCACCAGCATGTGCAGCACCGTGGCCACCAGTGGCCCTACCACGTCCCGCCGCTCCCGATCCATCCCCAGAATCAGCAGTTGTTTTCCGGTTAAATCGAGGGGAATGGAGGTATGCCCACAGAACGCCCCCAGCACCCCTTCTTTCATGAACCGGGTGAAGGTCTCGCTGGCGCTGCCCACAATGCCGCTGGCGGTTTTCTCGGCGTCCTTGACCCCAATCAGTTGGTTGAAGGACACCCGAATCCAGCTATTCATCCCCTGGGCCGCTGCCACCCGGTTGCCCAGGTTGGTTAGGCTCAACACGGCCTGGGCGGTCATGATGTCGGGGTGCGGGGTGGACTTGGCCAGCATCAGCAGGGCTTCGGTGAGCTGGTCGCCTGCGGCGGAAAAGAACCCGTCTTCGGTGCTTTGGGTCATCAGCCGAAAGTTTTTGTTCAGCACCGTGGCAATTTGGCGGGCCATCTCGGCATCGGATTCGCTGCGCAGAAAGTCGATGGGGTTGCACACCTCAGATTCGGGAAAGCCAGGGGCCAGCACGCGCACGTCGTAGCCCAGCTTGGCGGCATAGGCGGCGTGGCGGGCACTTTGGGTCGGATATTTGAAGTCGTACATCATCACCGGCAGTCCTTGGTCGAGGGCCGAGCGAATCAGCGGGTCGATGATGCTGAAGGTTTTGCCGGAACCTGGCCCACCACACACGGCAACGCCCCGCTGGAGGTCGGGCAGATACAGGGGTTTCCCATCTTTCTTGCGGGTGGGCTGGCCGATGTAGAGGGAAACCGCATTGCGTTTGCGCTCCTGCATCTGGCGTACTGCTCGTTTACGGGCCGCGCCTTTCTCAGGGCTTCCCCCAAAGCGACTGGTGGCCAGCTTACCTTTCTTGCCTTGGCCCATCAGCGAGAAGGCGGCTATCACCACGGCGCAGCCCAGCAGGGTCAGCCCCTGGCGGGACTGGAGGGAGGTCATAAGTTGCGCCACGGACTGAGTCGCGGTCGAGTCGATCTGCCCCAAGGTGGGGGAATGTTCGGTGTAGTAACGCATTAGGGCAGTACCTCATAGTGATTGGGCGGCAGTTCCAGGCCCAGTTGCTCCAGTGCCCAAAGGTATTCCGGGGGAAACTGGCTGCGGGTGCCTTCGGGCGCGGCCATCAAATACTCGGTGAGCTGCTGTTGATAGGCGTCGCGTCCGCCCTGCTCTTGCAGGACTTGGGTGTAGCGATGGAGGGCTAACTCGCGGGCCAAGTCCAGAGGAATGTAGTGACTCAGCACCGGGTCATCCTCCGGCAGCAGCAACCGACAGGTAGATTGGGGATCCAGGTAAATCAGCACTTCTTGATAGGTCTCGCCTTCCCCAGCCCCAATCAGGGCATAGCGGCCCGCGTCGGTTTCCACCAGCCCCCAGAGTTTGGTGATCTGGGTTTGAGGCGGCAAACAGTCATAGGCCGCTGCTGGAATCGGATCCGAGGCCCGTGCGAGGTTGAGGCCCACGGCGGAAATGAGCCCAACCAACAGGAGACAGAGTCCCGCTAACCCAGCAACGACCGTGCGGTTCAATGGCATCACTTCACTCCTTAGCTGAGATAGTTCATGGGATTCTGAGGCTGGCCACCCTGGCGAACCTCAAAGTGCAAATGCGGCCCCGTTGACCAGCCAGTGCTGTTGGCACGACCGACCGGAGCACCTTGGGCGATGATGTCGCCCGCTTGGACAAAAAAGCCTTGCAGGTGGGCGTAGTAGGTCTCTAAACCATTGCCGTGGTTGAGGATGACGAGCCTGCCGTAGCCACTGGTGAGGGAGCCGCTAATCCCCGCAAAGGTGACTTGTCCGCCGTCCGCTGCTCGAATGAGGGTGCCAGTAGGGGTGCCAAAATCGGTGCCGCTATGGAGACGGCGATCCCCATGAATTGGGTGGGTGCGATAGCCAAAGCTACTGGTAACGCCATAGCCCGGTGCGGGGTGGATCAGCCGTCCCGTCGCCCCCGGAGATCCTGAATGGCGGGGATCTGGGGCGGGTTCCGATGCCGCTTTGGGTTGGCCAGTCTGTGGGTCAATACCTTTGGCCGTGGCGGCAACCGCTGAATCCGTGGTGGAAAGCCCTTCTTTGATTTGCCCCAAGAAGACCATGCCCTCTTCCTGCACGGGCAACCAGGGAATGGGGCCGATAAAGTAGGGGGTGCAGCCCAAGTCTGCAAACAGGTTGCGGGTACAAAGGCGGAAATACAACCCGGTTTCAGCCGTACCGGAAGCTTCATCGGTGTCGAGCACCACCACCTTAAAGGCATTACCAAAGGGGTGGCGACCCGTGGGTTCTAGCCCGCCGTTGGCCGTGGCTAGGGCTCCTCGTCCTCCGCGCACCTGTTGATAGCGGCCAGACACCCACTGGGTGCCCTCCACCAAGGTGGGTTGTCCGATTTCCAGGTGGGCGCAGTTGGCCTCGCAGGGCACATTAAAGCCCTCCACATAGCTGCCGCTGATGGTGTTCGCCCGGTTGCCTTCCGCTGCGCCAAACACCACGTCCACCCGGCCCACCACCACGCCCTGTTCCACGATGGGATTGGGAAAGTTAGTAAAGGGGACATCCGCCAACCCCGGCACCTGGTCAATCACGGACTGTTGCCAGTCGCGGAAGCGTTCCAGCGGAGCCTCCATCAACCCTGGAATATCGGTCAGACCGTACTGCTCTAGGTTGAGTTCGCCCAGTCGGAGTTCCGCCAAGGTTTCATCCTGAAGCACTTCGGCAATAGTGGTTTGCGGATCCACTTGACCCTGAAGCAGGTCATCAATGGGGGGCACCGACGCCACCGGACGATTCGCTAAATCTGGTAACGCCTGGACGAGATCGCCGAGGGTCTGCCACGCCACTAGGGCCACATCCACCAGCCGCAGGGCAGGCCAATCCAGCCCCACCAGGGCCGCAATCTCAGCCAGCGAGAAGCGCTGAAGCTGGAAACTATCCTGAAAATCGCCGAGCTGCATGTACTGGTCAGCGGTTTGTCCCGCTTGCCACCTCCGCGAGGGGTCGTAGCCCAGCAGGCGAATCAGATTCGCTGGAGCCTCAAAGGAACCGGATTCCAGCACCGCCGGGAGGGTGCGAAGGGTAATCTGCACCCAGTCGGGCTTCGTGCCCAATAAGGGGTCTTGCAGGACAGGCACCGGAGCACCGGGCTGAAGGCTGGCCTGGGCCGAAGACAAGCGCCCGCCATGCAGCATAAGGGCCAAAATGAAAACAAGAATCCCAACTACAGGCCACCATCGCCTGCGTCTCAAGACATATGGGGTCATAGCTGTCACCTGGGTGAAGACACTAGCGAGCGGTGGATCTCAAGGGCGGGTCATCGCGGGCACTCGCCCCCCACTCGGCCAATCGAATCAGAAGTTCAGAGGACACCCCGGCCTGCTCAGCCGCCGCAGGTACGGTGAGACCGTCCTGGGTGAGCCGCAAAAAGGTTTGCAGTCGGTTCCACAGGTCTTGGTTGGGATGAATGAAGCCCCTGGCCTCAGCGACCTGGAGCCCTCGGCGCACGTACCCTGGCCCCAGCAGCGGATGAATCGGGGAGGACGGGTTAACCACGACGGTGTGATAGTCCGGTGTGCCACTACCAAAGGCAATCCGAAATTTGTAGAGGCGTCGCTCTCCTCCAGAGGTCTCGGTCATTACCGTCAACAGGGTGCCGCTAGCCCTGGGCAGGTTCTCAAAAGTCAGCCCCTCAATGCGTCGCAGATGAATCACCGAGGGCGACCCCGAAACACAGTCTGAGGCCGCTGCTGGACAGAGCGGTTCATCAAAATCAAGGGCGACGCGGGACGGATCATCCAGCCAGACCCGCACAATACGTTCGTTGGTGGGGATAAAGCTGAGGTTGGTGCCATAGCCTGACCACAGGTGAATAACCGGGGACTGACGGCCCGTTAACCCTTGAGCATGACTGGCCGCAACAGAATAGACGGACTGAGCTGGGGCCGATGGAGCGGCGATACCCGCCAGAGCAAGCGCCCCTATCACCATCCAGGGTGTCCAAAGGATTTTCATAGCGCTACCGTTTGATTGACGTACACTTCCACCTCGGTGCCGGGTGGCAAATACCAGACCACGGGGCGATTCAAAATCTCATCCAGGGCGGCCTGATTGCGGGTGGCCATCTGTCCCGATACCTGCTCAAACGCGCCTTCGAGGACGCCCGCCAGAAGATTGGCCTCTCCGGTGTCCTGGGTGATAGCGCTACCGCCCGCAGACGTGACCACCGAGGAGGTGCGGGGCCGATTCACCAGCGCTGCCGCCCGCGACAGTCCGGCCATGGCCGCCATCGTGGCATCCATGCGGGCGATGTCTCGGCCTGGGTCGTCATACTTCTGGGCCATTAGGGGGGTGCCCTCTACCCCGCGCAGGTGCAGGGTGTCCGCCGATAGTGGAATCTCTTGCCCCGACTGGATGAAGGAGACCACCGCCAGTTGCGCCAACCCGCTATCCGCCACCGCCTCTACCTGCACCACCAGGGGTGTTTCAGCGGGTAAACCCACCTCTCCAGCAGCCGTCAACAGGGGTTCCGTCAACTGCACAATCACTTGAGGGCTGTCTGTCTCTGCGGCCCAGATCAAGGGTGTTTCAAGGACGGCTGGCGCTTGGGTACCCGTCAGCAACGGCAACGGCGAAGCGGCGGCTATCGGTAGCTCCTGGAGAATGGCCGATTCCTCGGCATGGTTAATGTCGCGGGATGGGGATGGGATTGGGGGTGGAGTAAGGCGTTGCGCCACGGGTGTAGCGATAGGCGAGGGATCTTCGATGGCGATCTGGGCCTCGGCTGTCCTAGATGAAGAAGCAGGTGCAGCCACCGTCTGGGGTAAAGCCAGACTCTGGCCGTAGCTGCCTAACTGAGACAGCGCTAGCCATTGCTCCGTAGGATCAACGGTAGCCGCAGCGGGTCGGGCCATCGGTGGCGGCATCGCAGGCCGGGGGGCAACCACCGATGGTGCTGGAGTCGGTCGCGGCGGTGGCGGGGCCGGGATGGGTCGGGCCGCTATCGGCTGGGGTGGCCGGGGTGGCGGCGATGGCGCAGGCGCGGAGATTTCCTGAACGGCAGGCACCTCCTGATCTGGGGGTTCTTCGCGAGTCAAGGCTTCCAGTTCGGCCTGCTGGCGTCCCATCGCTAAATCGGTCAGCAGTTGGCCCCGGTCATCGGTGGCACTCACTTCGGGTTCTGTGACCATCGGCTCCGGGAAATCTGCCTGCCGGGTTTCCTCGGTAGGCACGTCGCCACCGCTCATCACCCCGCTGGTAAACACGGCCAGGGCACCAATGACGAGGCCCGTCCCAGCGGCCACAACCCCCAGCTTGGTGAAGGGGTTCGCCGCCAGGGATAGCCTGGGCTGACCCACCCCTACGGCAGGCTGCTCCATATCCTCACGATCCAGCAGGGGTTCCCCGTCCAAGGGGGGATCGGGCGGTGGCACAACCTCCGCTTGTTCAGAATCCAGGGTTGGTGCCGGGGAGTGGAGTCCGACCAGGTCGGCCATGGCTTGGTCATCCCACGGATTATTAGGCGTAGTCATTACAAGTCCTCTCGTTCCAGTTCACGGATGGCATAGATTTGCAGGCCCGTTTGGCGAATGCGATAGATGGCCTGCTCTAAGGGGGTCTCGCCATCGGGCACGGCGGGTGCGGTGACGGCCTCGACGAACACCTCACGGTTAAAGGGAATCGCCTGTCCTAGGGCATTGGCGTCGTTGAAAACATACAAATGGGCCACCACCGCGACTTTCCAGCGGCCCTCGCCCACGGACTCAGGGTTGCCGACGTGGTTAATCACCATCACCACCTGGCTGGTGCCTGTGAAAACTCCCGGTGGCGTGAGTTCGGCGACTCGCTTCAAAAAGTCCTGGCGGAAGTCTTCGGATAGGGCAAAGCTGGCCTGCCAACTGGCGGTGGCAATGTTGCGCTTGCCCCGCTCCACCTCAATCGGCAGGCCGGGGTCAGCCCTGGGTTGAGTGGCCTCTTCTGCGGTGGTGGCAGGCAGGCTACCGCTCCAGTTGAACATCAGCACCAGGGTGTCATTCACGAAGCGCCGGATGGTCTCTGGGGTACGCTCCCGAGATCCCAAAGGGCTAACTCGAATGGCCTGTCCATCGCGCATCTGTACCAGAGTGGGCACGTCCTGGCGGCTGAGGCGGCTCAAGGCGCTGGCCTGAAAAAACAGACCCATTAGGATCACCACTTGCAGGCCCACGCTGCCTAGAACAAACAGCGGGAGGTAGTGGGTGTTGCGTTTCTCAATCAACTGCACCATGGCATCTATCCTTATCCGTGCAATGAGTAGGGTCAGTGGAGTCAACGGCGACGATAGGCTCGCCGTCTGGCGGAGTAGCCAGGGGAACGAGCAATGCCACCCATGGCCCCTGTCCCGGCAATCACACCAGCGGCACTGGTTAAGGCTCCAAAAACCGTCATGCCGCCACCGGAGGCCAGGGCCAACGAGAGAATCGGAGCCAGCAGGCCCAGGAAAAAGGGCGCAATCAGCGGGTGAGAATCCCCGGCATTCAGCACCGCCAGGGAGACCAGGCCCGACAGAATGTTGAAGCTGAGTTTGGCGATGGCCAAGGAAAAGAACCCCGTCAACCAGGCGAAGAGGGGTTTGGCTCCCACTGGCAGCAAGGAACCGCCCACAGCCAGCGGCCCCAGGGTCGCGGTCAGCAACAACGACGCTTCAATCAGCCACTGGAAAGCAATATGTAGGGCCATCAGCAGCCCTCGGGTAACGGTCTGAAAGCCTGAACCCATCAGTGCCCCGCCAAACCGCAGCCCCGAATCTAGGGGGTTATCCCCGGCCTGAGCCGCCTCCAGCGCCCGCGAGAGGGCATTGGGATTGCCAGTTCTGGCGCGGTAGGCTTCGATAAATTCGCGGGCTTCAATGGCCGCTAGCTCAATGCAGGTTGCCCGTTCTTCGGGGTTTTGCAGTTCGTAGCACTGGTTGCGTCGTTGGATGATGGTCTGCTCGACCGAACCCTCTAGGACGGCGGCCTGGTAGGCTTCTTGCAAGCCAATATCGGCTGCGGTGTAGGCCAAGACGTCCTGGTTGACCTGGTTGATGTAGTTGCGGATGTCGAGGGTGATGGCCGCTAGGCGCTCACCGTTGTTCGACAGCAGCACAATCACCAACAGCGGCCAGATGAAATCAGCATAGGCACGGCTGCTTTCCCCTTCCACCATCTGCCGCGTCCACTGGGTCATAAACAGCAGCAGGGTCGCCACGGCAAACAGCACCCCAACCCGCGCCAGGGCAAAGTAAAGGCCACCCTGGAGTACGCTGTCCCAGAGCTGGTTCCAGCTTTCGGCCACCGCCTCCGACGCGACTTGCCCGCCTTCCAGAATGTCGGCGGTGTCGCGGGGCAGTTGGGCGAGGGGCGGTGTGGGCCAAAGCAGCGGCATGGTGGTTCCCATCCAAAGTGGTGTCATGACGAACCAACGTCTAGAACAAGCGGGCCTGGGCGCTAATTTGTAGGGTGTCGAGGGCATTGCCCAAGGCTTGCAGGCGACGGGCGCGGGCCTCCTGATCCAGGTTTTGCGACATATTGGCCAGGTTGAGGTTGGTCAACTGAGCGTCCTGTCGAGATTGCAGCAGTTCTGATTGCACCGCCCCCAGAATTTCTGACTGGCGGGCGTTTTGCTGCGCCATCTGCTTGATCGCCGCCTGGGTAGACACAGCGGTCTGGGCCGTGTCGGCATGTTGTTGCACCTGACCGATGGTGTCTTCGATCCAGGTAATCTTGTCGCGGGTGGCGGCTTGTCCCCCCTGACCCAGCACCGCATCCACCTGGGCACGGGTCATCTGGCGGTCAACTTCGTTGGCCAGTTCAAGGCTGGCATAGAGGCTATCGGACTGCACCAAGTCCCGCTCCAATGTGGTCGTGAGTTCTTCGGTGATGGCCGCTCGTACCTGGTTCGGATCCATCAGGCCCAAGTCGCCTAGGGTGGTTTGGATCACGCCCTGAAGATCACCGGGCAGGGGGGCGATCCAGTCGGCGATAGTTTGCTCAACATAGGCTTTGGTGGATTCAAAGGACTGGCGGAAGAGGCTAAAAATATCGGTGAAGGTGTTGTCCACCTGGGATGCGGCCACAGGTCTGATAGGGGCAGCCATCAAGGTCGTGACCAGGATAGAGGTGAGGGCGATACGACGACGAGTCTTCATGAATGACCTCCAGTGGGTAGGGAGTTAAAGGACGACAAGGGCACTTCGGGGTGAGGATTGCGCTCGGCGAACCAGCGCTCTGTAATCACCGAAAGCGGTTCCCCCGACTGAATCGACAGCACCAGCAGGCGGGCAAATTCGGCTAGGCCCGTGAATGGATCCGGGGCATGGCGTAGGACTAAATCCCGTGTGGCTTGCTCATCGGGGTTGTTGGCCACCGCCGCCAGTTGGACAAAGGCGGGATAGTAACGGCAGTAGGTGTAGAGGCCGTTGTTGTCGAGGAGCCATTGGCTGTAGATCCCCTCGCGCTTGGGAAAAAAGCTCTCGCTGGCGTTGCGGCTGATGATCGGCTTGGGATATTTGAGGATGCGCTCAAAGCTATCCACCGCCATGGGCTGGATGCGGCCAATCAGGCGGGTGGTCAAGTTCTGGAATATCTTGGCGCTGGCGGGCGATTGATGGACGGTATCGGGATCTTGGGCGGAGATGATCACCCGCATGCCCGCTTTGGCTCCGTTGGCGCAGAGTCGGCCAATCAAGGCTCCAATTTCGTCAAACTCAAACAGGATGGGGGCTTCATCAATAAAGAAAATAGAGGCTGGGGCTTCCAGGGCTCGTCGCAGGGCAGCGGCATAGGCGGAGAGGGCCAGCACGGCGGCATCTTCTTCGTTGGAGAGGTTGCGCAGGGCAAAGACCAGCAGTTGGGCATCGGTCGGAAAGCTAGAGGGGGTCGAAATCGCCCGCCCCACCCGACTCGCCAGCCAGAACCGCAGCCGCAATTCAATCATGTTCAGCGCCGCCTCAATGTTGCCGCCAACTTGGTTGAGATCCAGCTTGTCGGGGGTGCAAAAGCCGAGAAAGTCCGCCAGGGTCGGCATCTGGCTCCAGGCCGTTGAACCCAGCCGCTCTTCCATGGCCTCCAGGTAGCGTCGCTGAATCGAGGCATCGGCCAAGAAGGCTTTGAGGGCCAAGACCAGAATGGAGCGGATGGTTTGGGTCATCACCGAGCTATGGGTGCCAGAACCCACAATCATCGTCAGCAGGGCCGACTCTAGGAAGGACTGGAAGTCGTCGAGGCGTTCTTTGCGCTCGTCCCCCGGCAGATGACGCAAATCCGGTAGCTCAAACAGGTTGTTAGACTCGCGGGAGATGTCGAAGTACGCGCCACCCACCAGTTGGGTGTAGTCGGTGAAGGTTGAGGAACCATCGGGTTTGGGAAAATCGAGGGCCACGACCGGGAAGCGGTGGGCCAAGGCTTGGGTCAAAATGCCAGAAACCAGGACAGACTTCCCGGCGCGGGTGGTGGCAAACAGGCCCAGGTTTTGGTGCTGGTTGAACAAATCCAGATGGATGGGTTGGCCCCCTTCTTCGGCGATTAGTTCAAAGCCGCTCCGGTCGCAGGGCTGGGTCACAACCAGCGGCATCAGCCCCGGCACCTCGCTGGTCAGATAGAGCTGTCGCCGTCCAAAGGGCGTGGCCATCAGCGATTCCCAGACAATGGGCAGGGTTTGCAGCCACACTTTCCAGGCGTAGTCCATTTCACGCTCCACCCAGGCCGGACGGCGGAAGTTGCTTTGGAGATAGCGGCAGGCTTCATCTAACTGCTCTAGGGTGGGCCGATGCACCAAAAACACCACCGCCGTATGGAGCGGCATCGCCCCCTCAAACAGTTCCTCCTGGGCCTCAATCGAGCGCTTCATCTTTAGCTCAGCGGCCACATCCACCGAATGGCTATCTTCGGCCAACGTGGCCGTCAGGTTCGACTGCTTCAGCATCCGCTGCACGGTGGTTTTCACCAGGGTTTCGTTGGCCCGCGTGAGCTGGCAAAAAATTTCGGTATCGGCCACCGTCTCGCGGGCCAGAATCTCCCACAGGTAGCGCAGTTGGGCCGATGCGCTGGCCCAGCCCCCCGGCTTTTCCAGAAACGTCAGCGGGGCCACATACTGCCCCTTCACCTTGACCCAGGCTTTCCCGGCAGTGGGCACCCCGGCCCGCGTTAGCAGCGTGGTGCTGTGGGTCTCCGATGTCACCCGCTCATGCAAACCGTCCTCCTTCAGGGTGATGAGCTGGGGAATCTCGATGGGGTCACTGGCGTTAAAGCGCTGCCACAGCAGGTTCCAGAGTTCGTCGTCCCCCAACGGCTTCACGGTCAGACCCATCTTGGTGGAAAGCACCTGCTCCCATCGCAAAAAGCCATCGGTAAATGCCTTGGTCAGCACCGTTTGCAAGCGCTGATTTTTGGCCTGTTGCACCTCTCCCGTAAACGACTTCCACAGGGTTTCCGCTTTGCGAATCACCCGTTCAATCACGTCTTGGGCACCTTCGGCACCGCCCTGGACGGTATAGGTGACGTACAACCGCAGGAACTTCGGTTTACGCAAGCCTTGCTGGGTCAGGTGTTGAACCCTGGCCCGTTCAGCGGTGATGAGAAACTTGAGGGCCGCACTGGGCGCACGACCCGCCAAATTCGCAAGATCCTGCTGGCGTTGACTGTCCGACGAGAACGACCCCAGATGAATCGTCAGTCGCTCACCGTGGGGTAAGTCCTTCAGCCCCGATTCCAACTGGCCCAAGACCGTTTCTACCTGCTCATCGGTCAGGGTGTTGTGGAGTCCTCGGCAATCGAAGCCAAACACCACACAGAGGTGTTCGCGGTTCTTACCTTTCGTTAACACGTAGGCTCCCACCTGTCGTCCCCGCAACTCAATGCGCAGCATCGCCGCCAGGTGGAGGGCATCTTCAAAGGGCGTCAACGTACTAACGAATTGACCGCCCAGCTTGAGGCGGTGTTTGCCGATAGGCTGTTTCATCGTGGGTAAACCTTAGGTAGCGGGCATAGCCACGACTCCAGGTCGGAGTCGGCACAAATTTTGCGGTGAATGTCCAGCTCCGCCCCCCGGTGAGAATCCACCAGGTAGACATGCCCCAGGCGGCAATAAATCCCGTCGAAATCCAGGTCAGGTTAAGCCCCCGGCCCAACAGGTAGGACGCCCCCGTAATGCAAAACCAGGGCATGATCTGGTCTGCCGGGATGGGGCCAAGCCGAGGTTGCGCCCCCAGAATGGTGTTCACGGAACGAAATTGAGCGGCCATCCGCCATTCACCGTGCGAAAAGAACGGTAAAACCAACACCCTGTATTGGAGAATCGACGCCCAGCCTGTCCTAGCCGGTGATCAGCGTCGTCAAAATATCGCCAGCGGTGACGGCAATGATGATAATCAGCGGCGTGCGGGCAATGGTTTGCCAGTCCTCATCATTACGGGCGCTGTTAATCACCCGCACCAGCGAGATACCGACATAGAGCAAAAACAAGCCCCGCAGCACGTTGAACACCAGGGGAATGGCCTCCCCCGCCGCCGCCCCAAAGACGCTGGTCATCCAGGTTTCTGCCCCACCGAAGAACTGCGCCTGGGCCGGATAGGCCAAGATCGTGATCAGCCAGAGCAGCCCAAGGCCCAAGGTCTGACCCGCTTTGCGGCCTATCCCCTGGGACACACGCCGAGGCACAGGCGACAAAGGAGCTACCTCCTTCATCCAGGTCAGCCCAGTTATGCCAGCCACGGCCAGCACCATCAGTAGAGCAGGGCCATGGATGACCGCATCGAACACCAGAGCCACCAGGGCAATGGGAAGAAGCGATGGATTGGGAGGACGAGTGATTCGTCCAATCGTCTTGTCCATCAACGGAAAGAAATAAAGCATTTTCATGATTTCAAGGGGTTGAGTTTGACTGAGGGTTTTAATCTCCTGATTCAGTCAGTTCACACCACTCGCGTGCCCACTAGGGCATAACGTGCTCCACAAAGATCGCCTAGGATGGCTTCACTATAACAATATTTTCTGACAACGGAGAAAAACAAACGAACCGAACAATTACCGACTAAACTGACTCAAAGCGATGTCTAAAGCCTATACATGACAGCCCCTATCAGGGTTGATTCTGTAACGTTGCTTGATTTTAATCAAGTTTTTGATGTGAACTTAAATCACTCATCCCCCTTTTCTAACTAAACAGGGCATCGTTCTTCAATAGACTAGAATAAATTATTGGCATAAGTGAGAAAAGCTAGTCTTCGATACGCCATAACTCACATCGAAATTCATCTATTTGTTCTCAGCGGCGACGTAAAATAATATCTTAAGTTCCCCTTTTTTAATCAGTTTTTCTGAACTGAGTCATCCAGCGATGGTAAGCAAACTAATCAAGGGTTGGGTTGAAGACACGGCCTAGGAATCCTCAACGCAAGAGTCCTTACATCAGCTATTACTGCTGGGATGCACCCGTGAAGCAGGACGGCCAGGTGAGCTTCGGCGGCAACAGGTCTATGTGCCAAAGCAGGTGGTTTGCGTGGTGCAACCGCGAATCTATCCCCGACTGCGCTACTGTGCCTGGACAGTTCGACAACTGGCCTAGCGATGCCGCCTGAGTTAGCCGTTGGTTAGAACTGAGAACTGGCTATCCTGGAGCAACGCCTAGCGGTGGCCGCAGACCGCATTGATTACGCCGAGACGGACGATCTTACCCTGGAGCCCCTACGCCTGGTGCAAAACCTGTTTGGCGGGGGCGATGTGCAACGCAACCGTTTAGCCATTGCCGACCTGGAGGTGCAGGCCGCTGACTTGATGCGCCGCCGTGAGGAGGTGGCCACCGCCCTTACCCGCGAGGTGGTGGATCAGGTGTTGCAGTACGAGCAGGTGGGCCGACAGCTTGGGTTGTTGGATACGCAGATTGTCACCCAGCGCCACCAGCAGGCGGTGATGGAGGTGGGCTATCGCATGGGCCAGGGCAATACCAACACCATGCTTTCGGTGTGGCAGCGCACGGCAGACCTGGAGGCCCGCAGGGATGAGATGGGCTTTACCCAGGCCCGGATTGTGGCGGAGTTGGAGCAGTTAACCGGAGCAGTAGGCGATGCGTGGGTTGATTCCGATAGTGGTAGTCCTGAGTTTAGGGATAGTGCCCCATTGCATGAACCGTGGCACTCAGGGGGCGATGAGGTTCTACGCCACCCCCCCATCAGTCAGCCCATGGCTCAGGGTGTACCCGATGGCGCAGAAACCTGGTCGGTGGTGCGGGTGGCCGACGGCGATACCATCACGGCCCAGCGTGGGGGCCAGGAGCAGCGCGTCCGGTTTGCCTGTATCGATGCCGTGTGACCCGTTCGTCCGAAACCGTGAAAACGGGGGATGGACGGCAAGGTTTAGAACCTTGACAACTTGGAGCTTGACGTTGGGTGAAATCCCCAACCTGTAGGGTGAGTACAGATAGCAACATCCCCACTGAGGCGATTGGTTATCAAATTGGTGAAGCGGGATGTAACGGAGGTCACTCAGAGCCTAACTGGGAATCCCTCCAAGCTAGTTTCTATGGACAGCGAAAGCGAACATGTGATGAGATGTCGTGATGCAGAACAGCCTACGTAGGCTAAAGGGCTGGGCTAAAAAGCATGGTTCATATAGGGCTGAATGAGAGCGTCGCATTCAGACTCACTACCTCGAACCCGGTATCGAACATGATCCTAAGGAGACGTCAAACAAGCTCCAGGAACGGGATAACTCTGATGAGGCTCTCAACCTAAGGTCGATAGGCTTGAGTAGGTAACCAACTGCAAGCCTCATCAGAGCAGGATGGGTTAAGAAGCAAAGGCTCTGGGGAAAGCCCAGAGATAAGCCGACGTAACCCCGACGTTAGGAAAGATAGAGTTGCTAGTAGCAGTTAACACATCATGAGCACGGTTCAGCCAGTGTATGAATGGAATACCGTTCCCTGGAAACAGGCGGAAAAGCGAGTATTCAAGTTGCAAAAACGAATCTATCAAGCTTCTAGTCGAGGAGATGTCAAAACAGTCCGACGACTTCAACGGTTACTAATCAAGTCCCACTCAGCCAAACTGTTAGCCGTGAGGCGAGTGACCCAAGATAACCAGGGAAAACGAACTGCCGGGATTGATGGTGTGAAGTCCCTTCCGCCAAAAGCCCGATTAGCTCTAGTGAACCGATTGTCGTTGCAAGGAAAGGCTAGACCTGTACGCCGGATTTATATTCCAAAGCCAGGAACCCAAGAGCGACGAGCTTTAGGAATTCCAGTGATGGAGGATCGGGCCAAGCAGGCACTAGTTAAATTAGCGCTAGAACCCGCATGGGAAGCGAAATTCGAGCCAAACTCATACGAATTTTGTCCAGGGCGTTCGGCCCATGATGCTATCTCAGCGATTCGTAAGGGTATCGATAAACGAAGTAAATTTGTCCTCGATGCCGATATCGAGAAATGCTTTGATAGGATTGACCATGCGGCACTTCTGAAGAAGCTAGATTGTTCGCCGACTGTCCGCAGGGTGATTAAAGGCTGGCTCAAGAGTGGTGTGTTAGAGGATATTTAGAAAGTATTAATTAGCACACAGAGACCCGGATCACAGAAAAGGCTTCCTCGGTATTAGGCTCAGAGTAACAAGCACTGTAGCCCCTTGGAAGCCATGTCATCAGATTATGCTAGCCACCTGACCCGTGACCAGTGGGAGTTACTCTTCTCGTTACTCCCTGGCCCCAAAGCCACAGGACGGCCCCGCACCGTTGACCTGTATGAAGTGTTCAACGCCATTTTGTATGTCCTGGCGACGGGCTGCGCCTGGTCGCTGTTACCGAAGGACTTTCCGCCCTATTCCACGGTGTATTACTACTTCCGGCAATGGAAAAATGACCAGACGTGGAAGCGGGTGCATGACCATCTGGTGGAATGGGTGCGGGTCGCCGAAGACCATCATCCGACGCCGAGCGCCGGAGCCCTGGACTCCCAGACGGTGCCCAGTGCGGTCATGGTCAGTCAATCAGTGGGCTATGACGGAGGCAAAAAAATCAAGGGTCGTAAGCGCTTTACCCTCGTCGATACGATGGGACTTTTGATTGCGGTGAAGGTCGTTGCCGCCAGCGTCCCGGAGCGGGAAGGGGCCAAGCAACTCCTTCAGACGGTCCACGATGAGCGGGAACGTCTGCCCCGTCTGGGTCTGGTTTGGGTCGATGGTGGCTTTTCAGGGAAGCACTTCTTCAAGACCGTGATTGACTGGTTGGCTATCGTGTTGGAGGTTGTGCTACGCCCCAAAAAAGCCAAAGGCTTTGTCCTGTTACCCCGACGATGGGTGGTGGAGCGCACCTATGGATGGCTGCATTGGTGTCGGCGGTTGAATGTTGATTACGAACGCTTGCCCGAATCCTCAGAGGCGTTCATTCACATCGCCATGATTCGCGTCATGCTACGGAGGCTCGCCTGAAGCGTTTCATACTCCCTCTCCGGGTTTTCAAATATCCTCTTAGATGGGAACACACTGTTTCCAACAGAATCCGGCACCCCACAAGGCGGAGTTATTTCGCCTTTGCTAGCCAACATCACACTACATGGCCTAGAAACTGACCTTCGTCGGGCGTTTCCAGCCACGGGTTATGTAGACGGCAAACGACAAAATCCTTATGCACCTATCATTGTTCGCTATGCCGATGACCTGGTCATTCTCCATGCTAAGCAGGAGGAAATTGAGAAAGCTCACAAGCTAACAGATCAATGGCTGAACCAATATGGACTTCGACTAAAACCTAGGGCGTGTCATCAATTGGAGGAAATTCGCGATTTTTTGCCACTCTAGTGGTCTAGGCAAGGGGCTTAAGCCCCTTGTTGAACCGGGATGGTGACAGCAAAATGAGGGTCTGAGCTTATTTGATGACACGCCCTAGTAAAACGAGGATTACGCATACCTTAGAGACTGGAGAAGGTACTCCAGGATTTGACTTATTGGGGTTCAACATTCGACAGTATCGGGTTTCCAGTAGACGCAGTGGTAAAACTCCTCTCGGGGAACCACTGGGCTACAAAACGCTAATCCAACCCAGTCAGATGTCGGTCAAACGGTTCAAGCAGCGTCTTAAGGGAGTGGTGGTTAATCACCGTTCAGGGAGGCAATCAAGCGCAGATTCAAATCTGAAGTGCAACACTCTGTCTCAGAGCCGCTGCAAGCTCTCGCGACGATTGCCACCGTCGGGAACACGTATGACCCAGCCGCACCAGGCTCTATAGCCTCTCATGGATCTGATGATCGATCCATGACTACAAGCGGCTTTGAGCAGGTGTTGCACTTCAACCTTGAATTGGCCAAGTTTAATCCACTTGCTTAATTCCTTAATACGAGGATAGTGCTACTACTTCCGAACCGAAAACAGTGCCACATGTTTTCATCAGCTCAACCAAGATATCTTTGATATGCTTTGGGGCTGGGCGAACAGACGGCACCGAAACAAAGGGAAGACCTGGATTTATGACAAATATTGGCGTAGGGTAGAAGGCTCCATTCGGTTCGCAGATACCCATGACCATGTTCTGCTCAAACCCTCAATGATTCGGGTGATGAGACATGTCAAGGTTCAGGGAACGCGAAGCCCCTATGACGGCGACTGGGTTTACTGGTCTAGACGCATCACTAAAGCCCCAAAATATGCCAGCCGAGAATTCCACATTCTAGTTCGGCAGCAGGGACGGTGCGCCCATTGTAGGCTGTTTTTCAAAGCAGGAGACCTGATTGAATTCGACCACATTCTACCTTCCAGTTTGGGAGGAACGAATGGAATGGATAACCTTCAGGCACTGCACCGACATTGCCACGACAGTAAAACCGCACAGGACGGTTCTTGTAGAAGTGCTCATGTCACGAGTCCTAACGTTGAGGAGCCGTGTGAGGCGAAAGTCTCACGCACGGTTCTGAAGCCGAGTCGGGAGGGTGATCTCCCGGCTTAGGTTAACCCAGAGAGTGACCAACCCCTAGGGGCGGAGTCAGGCCAGCGGCTACAGCAGATGATTGACCAGGCCGGGGGCCAGGTGGATCTGCTGGTGACGGATACGGATCGCTATGGTCGGTTGATTGCAGAGGTCTACGCCGGGGAGAAGTTCACCCAGTCGGTGCTAGTCAGTGAAGGACTGGCCTGGAGCTATCGCCAGTTCCACCAAAATTGCCCCAGTGCTGACCTGATTAACCAGGTGATGGCGGAGGCTAAAGCCTCTGGGGTGGGGGTGTTTGGTGGCGGGCACAGGTCGCTGTGGGGGTGGTGGCGGAAGGGAGGGAGGGAAGACTCTTAGCCTAGTGGGGTATGAGCGAGATGCATCCATGGTTAACCCCGTGCTATCAATAAAGAAATTTCGAGTCGCAGGGTTCCCATGCCGTTGAGAATTTATACTTAGACTTTCTACGTAAAATACCATATTCGGCATTTAGACTAAATTTTTCCACTTGAGATTCCGTATAACCGACATGCCGCAGGTTGACAAATAACTCTGGACGTGAATAGTTCTTTTCGCTGTCCGAAAGCATTGGAAAATGGTGATCACAGTTTTCGGAACTTGTTGTCTGAATGATTGCGAATCGTTAAGACGCTGCTTGGAGTGGCCGATTACTCTGTTTTTGAAATCCTTTGAAAGCAAGGTTTTCAGCTCTTGACTCAGGCAACGCACAAGAAAAATAAACGTTAACTTGCGGGATGACGGGTACAAGAGTATTAGGCGGAGAGTTTCCCTCTGGTAAAGAGTTAGACATCCTTGCCAGCTCAATCTATAGGAGAGCACATCTTAATTTTGTAAATTTTTCATAATATTCCAAGAGATTTAGGTATCGTAAGAGTGGAACGTATGGCTGTAGGCGACAGGTTAAAGAATGAAGGGAGAGGTGCTAAAGCGTTTATTCCGTGCTGTTGCCAGTGATGACTCACAGGCAATACAAAGCATGTTGTCCATTGTAGTAGAGGAAGAACGCAAGCTAGGACATACCAATCTTGCTAATCAACTCGAAAGCATTCTGCGGAAAAGCATCTATCTTGCCAAATCTGAAAATTCATCATCAGATTCTGTACGAGAAAGCCCTTCAACGTCTTTAGAAAGAGCCGCATCTAAAACATCCGATACACGCTCTCTCACCCTCTTATCGAGTCAACATAGGTTCAACCATCCGTTTATTGTTACAATTCCCCGTGATAATTTACGGTATCATATGATTCTTGCTGATGCTGTCGAAACACGGTTTCGACGTATTGAACGGGAGTATGCTGCTCGTGATCGACTCGCCCATCATGGGTTGCGCTATCGCCAAAAGATCTTGCTTTACGGTTCTCCAGGGTGCGGCAAAACAATGGGAGCCGAGCGTATTGCTTGGAATACAGGTTTAACCTTGGTCAAAGTTCGCTTCGATGCAATGGTATCTTCCTATTTAGGAGAAACTGCGACTAACCTGCGTGAAGTATTTGAGAATGCCTCTGCATTTCCGTGTTTACTTTTCATTGATGAATGTGATGCATTAGCAAAATCCCGCGAAGATAGCCAGGAAGTTGGCGAAATTAAACGTGTGGTTAATACATTCCTTCAGCTACTTGACGAGTATGAGGTCTCAGATGGGTTGATTGTTGCTGCAACTAATTTAACTAAATTTCTAGATGAAGCTGTATGGCGAAGATTTGATGATGCTATTGAAGTACCAAAGCCGACAAAGAGAGAAATCGAGGTTATCTTAAAACAGACACTCTCTTCAGTTGAGGTTGGGTCAATTGATTGGAATTCGATTATACAAAAGATGCTCAATTTCTCGGCTGCACAGGTGGTCAGGGTTGCTCAGGATGCAGCAAAGCGTGCCATTCTAGATCGAGAAGAGTTAGTTATTCAAGAACATTTAGAAGAATCAATTCAAGACGTTTTAGCTTCTCATGTCTGAGCGACCTGAACAATTCAAGCATATTCCCTTGAGACTGACAAAAACAGATTTCGCCCGCCCTGGAAGACCTCCCCGACGATCTGAGCGCTCTCATGCTAATCGAGAAAATGCAGGTGGTCATGGCGGAAGGCTCAAATCTTCTGTATCCTCCGTTATTTCTGATTGGAAAAATACCCTTGAAAAACGTCAGCAAGAAGGAATGCCAGATATTCCAAATGTTCCTTCATTCTTACTTCAAGTAGATCCAAAATCCTTTGATGCAGATGCCCTCAAGGGCTTTGGGATTGAAGTTATTCTTGAACTTGAAAATGGTTACATCCTTGGGGCTTCGGTTGATGCTGAGTTGACTAAACTCCAGGAAAAGATCGAGAAGTTTATTTCTGAAGAACATGGTGGAGGGAAGGTCGCTGAGATCTGGGAAATTCTAGAAGGTAAGTTCGAGCGTCTGGAATACATTCTTTCACCGGATTTGCTTGCCCGATGGGATCAGATTCTAGATGACCACATTTACATAGTTGACATCAGCATTGCCTGTGTAGGTCTAAATTCTAAATTTTCAGACTATCCACGCCAACAAGAGAATGAAACCCCTGAGAGATACGCTCGTAAGATTGCTAGATGGACTGATAGGCGTGACCAAACTTTGCAGGAATGGGAAAGGCTACAACTTGATAGAGAAAATGATTTTGAAGACTTTGTAAGAAAGCTTGATGGAACATTGATTCTGCTTGGTGATCATGATGATCGCTCGCATCTTGCACTTTTGCCCGATAGTTTTTCTAGTCGCATTGAGATTTCTGGTAAGGGCTTGAAAGATTTAGTTGCCAATTATCCCTACGTTTTTGAGGTTAGCGAACCAGATCAAATAGCTGAACCATTAACGGATCGTACTATAGCAACAAGTGATCAATCGTCCTTTACACTTGATCCGCCACCACCATTAGCTCCAAAGGTCTGTATCATTGACAGTGGTATCCAAGAAAGCCATCGTTTCTTACGTGTTGCTGTAGATAACAATAACTCACGATCATGGGTTCCTAATGAGACTGATCAAAAAGTAGATCGTGTATCAGGTGGTGGGCATGGCACACGAGTCGCTGGAGCAGTTTTATATCCTCAAGGAGTTCCACGTACTGGTCGGCAAACAGCAATCGGTTGGCTTCAAAACGCTAGAGTTTTAGAAAAAGATTGCAAATTTCCAGCCAAATTATATATACCAGAAGTCTTAAATGACATTGTAGATTTCTATCATTCTCAAACAGGTACTCGCATATTTAATCACTCAATTAATAGTTCAGCACCTTGTCGAAGAACTTACATGAGTGCTTGGGCTGCTGAAATAGATTACCTTGCTTGGCAAAAGGACATTCTTTTTATTGTCTCAGCAGGAAACCTACCTACTGTTCGACTTCCAGGACTAAGTATTACTCGCAAGGCTCTCACAGAGTATTTTGAGGAAGGTTATGCATATCCAGATTTTTTACTAAAGGATTCGTCTCGGATCGCTAATCCTGCCCAAAGCTTTCAAGCTTTAACTGTAGGATCAATCGCTCATTGTACCTATAATCGTCCACCAACTACTTCTGTGGCATTACAAGACTATCCTTCAGCATTTTCCTGCACAGGCTATGGTATTTGGGATTCGATAAAGCCTGAAGTCGTTGAGTATGGCGGAGATCTAGTCAAGGATGAGGGGAATCCGCCTAGCTTTTCTACACCTGCGGATGTTTGCCCCGAGTTAGTAAGGACGACGATTGGGGGAGCGCCAGCAGTTGCAGCGGATAATATTGGCACTTCCTTTGCAGCACCTAAAGTGACTCATATTGCAGCAGCCTTGGCATCTAATTTCCCACAGGAAAGTTGCTTGCTCTATAAAGCTTTGATTGTGCAATCAGCAAGATTACCTGCATGGACTAATGATGAACCCGATCTTTCCTCAGCTATTCGTATGATGGGATACGGTTTGCCGAATCTTGAGCGTGCGCTTGGTAATGCACCTAATCGTGTGACATTGATTACTAATGGGGACAGTCTAATTCAAGCGCGACAAGCACATATTTATCAAGTGATCATTCCAGAAGAACTGAAATCTCCAGCAGAAGCTTTTGATATTCTTATTGAGATTACACTTTCTTATAAAGCTGAACCACGTCGAACACGACGTAATAAACGTAAGTATTTATCTACTTGGTTACATTGGGAATGTAGTCAAAAAGAAGAATCACCAGATAGATTTTTAGCTAGGGTTCTTGAAAAATATGAAGCCTCTGAGGATCAGGAAGACGGCTCTGGATTATTCGACTGGACACTTGGACAGCAGAAAAACCATAGTCGACGGGTAAAAGATACTTCTAGAGGAGCTGGGACAATTCAGAAAGATTGGGCGGTAGTCAAATCTTTCGACTTACGAGATACTTTCTGTATAGCAGTTGTAGCCCATAAAGGCTGGAATAATGATTTAACAGCTCAAGTGCCTTATGCTCTAGCTGTTAGCTTTGAAATTATCAATTCGGAAATTGCTATTTACAGTTCCTTTGTCCAAGCTCAAGCCTCATTACAAATACAACAGCAAATTCAAGTATGATTTTTGCTGGAAGGGTGTATTCTAGACCTTGCAAGTACGCCATAAGTTAAACGATGTCTAACAAATCGATGGAGCCGACCGCTAATAGTTTATTTGTTGGGAGTTCTAGATTCTCTGCAGTGGCTTATCTCAATCGTTATGTTTGCACCTACCTTCCGCAGGTTGACCCATGATCTTCAACGTGGACATTCCTTTCGTTGTCTAGTAGATGGTTAGGCGGCGACTGAGAGAGGTTGAGTAATCTAGGTTTCCATAAAACCCTTGGCCAATGAGGCTTGTAGCCGAAACATACCCCTCTAATCTCCCTGGAGCAGCATCAGCGTCTTGACCTGCTTCTCAATCTGGCTGAGCTTACGGCTCATCTTCTCCACCGAGGCAGGTTCCGTCTTGTCGAGGTAGGTGGCGATGGCTTCACGCACCAGCTCACTCTGACATGTCCCGGTGGCTGCTCCAATTTGGTCGAGGGTAGTGCATTAATCTACGGGTCAGAGAAAAATCAGCCAAAAACAGCAATCTACTGCCGTAAGGTCTTTAGGGTCGCCTGATTATTCTCTAGCCTGTACGAAATAGGACTACCTGGTCGAGTTGATCTACATAGGACTGGGGCACCCGGCCAGCAATCAGTGATAGACGCATCCTGATAACTCCGTAAACGCGGTTAACCCAGTCCTGGTAATGACCGGGCTATCTCTTGTATGCCCAGATTGGTTAATGAAGTTAACAGCGTTAACCCAGATGGGGGGGATCATTCAGCCATCTCGCCCTGTCAATAGTGAGGGGCCATTCTCAACAGCGGAGGCCGTTTTTGCATGATTCTCCTGAAACCCTTGCTATTTAGTAATTCTTGACTTGCTAAAATACTAAAATTAGCAAGTCTAGATTTAAGCTGCTATTTGGATCCATTTTGGGAATTAGCCCATGCCCAAGCATGACCGTCATGATCAGGCGGAGATTTGGTCTGAGGCAGAGTTCGAGCAGGTGATGGGGGAGCTTAGCCCCAAGATGAGATCTCTGTTCTCGATCTGCTACTACACCGGATGCCGGGTGAGTGAAGCGCGGCAACTGAAGGCGGAGGATCTGGTGGGTGATACTCTGGTGTTTCGCAAGGCCACCACCAAGACGAAGCGTACCCGGTCGGTGCCGATTCATCCCAAGCTGCGGGAAATCCTGGATGCCGCGCAGATCCCTAGCCGGGGCTATCTGTTTCCTGGGCGGGGTGGCCAGCAGCCCATTACCCGGCAAGCCTGTGATTTAGCCCTGCGGAAAGCCTGTGACCGTCTGGGGTTACGGGGCTACAGCACCCACAGCAACCGCCGCACTTGGGCGACTCGGTTGGATAAGGCGGGAGTACGGCTGCGGACGATTCAAGACCTGGGGGGCTGGTCATCGATGGCGGCACTCCAGCGGTATTTGGAGGTCTCCGAGGAAGAGAAGGTCAGCGCTATTGGGCGGTTGTAGGGGTTGAGCCAATCGGTTCATTGGGTCAATAGAGCCTCAAAAAAATCGCTGAATTGGTTGTTTGACAAGGGTTTTGGCTATTGAGTTAGGTAGCTCAAAGTGGCTCAATAGGGCTTGTATTGATCAATGCCGATCTGGGATGGTGGAGTCGCGGTCGTGCTAGGGATGGCTCTAGCGATGCCAGCGGCTAGGATAGACCTATCGAATGATGGGTAACGCTATGAGCACCCCACAGACCACGACCCCAGAGCGCACTATCCGATTCACCGTGGATATGCCGGAATCTCTGCACCAGCATCTTACTGACGTGGCTACCCGGCTCAAACGCAAGAAGGCCATGGTGGTGAGAATGGCCCTGGAACAGGCGCTCAAAGACCTGGATGATGATGCCGTCGTGGGGTAGGGCTTTCCTTGGTGGTGGAAGCCTGAAACCTAGGCATGACAGTAATTTCAAGGTCAGAATATTTAGTTTTGTAATGTGGTATTCCGCCGTAGCATTGGGTACTCTAGAAGGAGTGAATCTCACTGAGTCTGAGGTCGTTCTAGACCAGTGAGTTGGTCGTTCCCCTGATCGTTGTTTCGATAAACCCATAGTTGTTAGGCGCTGCGAGTGCCTAGTTTTGCTGTGGGGATGTTCTGGGAATAACCCCTGTATAGGGGCGACCCAATCGGGTTTGTGAGTATGTCAGATCAATTTTTCGAGCATCCGATTCTCAATTCTCCCTATGCTTATCCAGGGCAACACTGGGATCTAGATGAGACCCGCCAACCGACCGGGAAGGTTATCACGACCCGCCGCCCTACGGACTTTGTGACGCCGATTCCAAAGCCCCGCAAGCGCCGTCAGTCTGAGAATGCGGTGCAGCAAATCCTCACCTATCGACCTTGACCATCTCAATACCTGTGACACCATCGTTCCCTGTGGACTAGCGCGTTATGATGACTTCTCTGGAGGTCGCCCGACCTTCCCATCTGCCAATTGCCTGTTTCGTATCTACCCAATCCAATAGCCTCGGAGTTGGCAAGCTCCTGGCTGTATCTGGGGACATTGGTACGGTTGAGTACTTTACTTCAGTCAAAGATCGCTTCTCACACCAAGTGAGCCTGCAATCGTTGCAGCGAGTGCAGCTACGGCGGCATACCCGCTGCTATCTCTGGCTCGAAGATGAGGATCGTTGGCAGATTGGCAGAGTTGACGATTGGGATCCATACCAACAGCGATACGAAATTGCTCTCCCTGATAGAAAATACTGCTACGCGACCGAGCAAGACCTCTACGTTCGCTGCCATGTGCCGATTGAAGATCCCACCAGTGTTCTCATCTTCAAAGGCCACGAAACTCCGTTCTTCCATACCCATCGTTCGGCTTTTGTCCGTAACCTAACCGAACAGCGGGCCATCAGCCACGGAATGCCAGGGCTTTTCTCTGCTAACATCACCCTCTACCCGCATCAGGTGGAGGTGGTGCGCCGAGTGTTGGAAGACCCTATTCAGCGATACCTACTAGCCGATGAAGTTGGCCTGGGCAAAACCATCGAGGCGGGGTCCATTCTCCGGCAGTTCTTGCTCGACAATCCCACTGGCAAAGCATTGGTCATTGTCCCCCGTTCTCTTCAGGAGCAGTGGCGAAAAGAATTAGCCGACAAATTCTACCTGAGCGAGGAGATACAGCTTGTTGCTGCAGAAGACTTAGGTCGCGTTACCTTAAGCCCTCCCGACTTTCTCATCATTGATGAAGCTCACCACATCGCGGCGATGGCAGCTTCCGAAGATGCAACCCAGCAGGACCACTTTTCCCGGTGTCGGCGACTGGCCCATGGAGCACAGGGATTGCTGCTGCTATCGGCGACGCCAGCTCTCAACCACGAGCAGGCCTTTTTAGCGATGCTCCATTTTCTAGATCCTCAAACCTATAGCCTTGATGACTTGCAAGGCTTTAAGGAGCGGATTCGTCTAAGGCAGGATATTGGGAGAGTGCTGCTTTCCTTCAAAGCAACCGCTTCCCCCTTTGTGCTGAAAATGAGCATCGGAAAGCTTAAGGCTCTATTTGAGGGAGATCAGCGGCTCAGGAACTGGCTCGACCAACTCAAGACCCAACTGGAAGCGGGTTCTGCCGAAGGCCAGGAGATAGACGGTACGGTACGCACTATCCGTACTCATATTAGCGACACCTACCGACTACACCGGCGAATGCTTCGCAACCGGCGAGACTCGGTGCGGGATGTTTTAGTTGACCAGGGCGATGCCACTTTCCAGATGGAGTTTGACGCCTATGACCAGGCCCAGAGCCTTCATGAGTATCTGGATGAATGGCGCATTAGAGCCCTTTCATCAGCCGAACCTGAAAGTGATGAGTGGAGACGGCTCTCCCAACTCTACAAGGTTCTGTTTTTGGCTAGCGGTTCCTGGCATAGAGTGTTGGAATGGGCTGTCTCTGCCCGATCAACCAATAAAAACCTGGCGGAGATCAACCAAACCCTCGGGCAGGAAGCGCTCAGCATATTGACTGAGACTCCTCATTTTGATGGGGAGGAGGCTTTGCTAGAACAGATGCTGGAGCTGACACAGGAAGTATCGGAGGAGTGCGATCGCATCCACCAACTCCAAACGCTAGTCTGCACCCTCAGGGATGGAGGAGGCTTCAGCATTCCTAAGCTCGTCATCTTTACCTGCTATACGCCCGTTTGTCGGGAAATTGTGCGGCGACTCCGAGCCAAGCTGGGCAACGAAGCCGTCGCGACGTTACAGACAGGTCAATCGTCCGAAGTGGTTGAGGAAAACGAGCAACATTTCAAACATAATTCCCGCTGTTTTGTGATGGCCTGCGATGCTTCTGGCGAAGAAGGCCATAATCTCCAGTTTGCCGACTACATGGTTCACTTCGACCTGCCCTGGTCGCCTAACCGAATAGAGCAACGGCATGGGCGAATGAATCGAATTGGCCTGATGCACTCCATGAAATATTTGGTCTTCTCAGGTTCAGAAGCCGCAGATGATCCCCACGCTGCTTGGGTCGTACTGCTTGGGTCAGGGTTAAACCTGTTCAAGGAATCCATCGCCAGTCTTCAGTTTTATGTGGACAGCAAACTGCCAGAGCTAGAGACCGTTCTCTTTCAAGAAGGGGAGTATGGATGTAATCGTCTCGTTGACATCCTTCAGGAAGAGATAGCTTCCGAAAAAGTCAGCATCGACGAACAACATGCCCTAGACGAGATTGATGCCCTAGATGACCGAGCGGCTGAATATTTCAATGCCCTGGATGAGTACGATGGCCGACATAAAGAAATTCAGCAAGCGACCGAGGGTTGGCTGTGTCGAGTCTTACAATTCAAGCGTTGGTACACCGATCCCTCCAGCCAGAAGTTCTTCTGGTACAAGCCAGTTTCCCAAACGCAGATTCCGGTCAATGAGATCCTTGAATTCCTCTCTCCCCAAGAGTTGCAACGATCAGGGAACTATAATCGTCGCCATGCAAATTGTGAACCTGGTAAAGCGCTGTTTAGGGTAGGGGCAGGGGTTATTGACGCCTTCGCTGACTACGTCCAGTGGGATGACCGGGGCAGGGCCTTTGCCCTATGGCGGCACATCGATACCTGGCCAGCTAATGAAGGTATGGAGTGGCTGGGCTTTCGATTTGATTACGTTATAGAAGCCGATTTATCCCCGGTTAAACAGTTACTTGACGAAACTCAATGGCAGAACGCCAATCTCCGTGCCCTGCAGCGTCGTGCCGATGCACTATTTCCACCCTTTTTTAGAACTGTCTATTTAGATACTCGGATGC
Organism: Phormidium sp. FACHB-1136; assembly: GCF_014697375.1. Lineage (GTDB taxonomy): Bacteria > Cyanobacteriota > Cyanobacteriia > Phormidesmidales > Phormidesmidaceae > Nodosilinea. The sequence goes on along the minus strand of NZ_JACJRS010000013.1, from coordinate 7,256 downwards.
AGGTCGTCAAAGATACTACTTTGCTAGAAATTCTGAACCGTTCCTATTCACAAAAGGGAAAACCACGTCAGGATTACAACCTGGCTAAAAGTAGGCTAGAGGTCATCGACGAATTTATCAGCCGAGACGATTGGGAATCTCTTTGCCGCGATGCTCGAACCCATTCGGAAGAAAGCTTGAGGCGCAGCGAGGAGTTCCAGGGCTACTGCCAACGCTATGCCGAAAAGGCTACTCGTAAGCTAGATGAGCGGTTAGAGCAGCTAACCCTAAGGCTCGAAAAGCAGACCGAACTTGGCCACGATCGGGAACTAGCGAGAGAGGTGGAAGTAGAGCAGCTACTTCGGAATGCTCTTCTAAATGGCATTGTAGACCCCCGTGTCTCCCTAGACTCAATTGGATTCTATATCGTGGCGGGTCGTCCACCTCACATTGGGGAGGATGACGATTGATGGAACTAGGGTTTCAAGCTATAGCAGATTGGCTCAGGAATGGTGCGAAGGGGGTTCTTAATGAGCAAGACTTCTCGGAGTCCTGTCATCGGCGTCTGATAAGGGCTTTTCAGAAGCCAGAAACATTAGGGACGGGGGACGTTGCGGCTCTTGTCCGGCATGTACTACGTCGAGAAATGGAAGTTCAGGAGGGGGGCTCACCCAGTATCCGAATTCCCCGACAAAAACCGTTCCCAACCGCACGGGAAGCTTGGGAACGTAGCAGCATGGCCATACTGCGGGAAGAGAGCGACTTTTTAGTCATCTCTGCTGAACCCTGGAAGCCTGGATGGCTACCAGATTCAAAGACTGCTTCCCCAGAGCCTCCTCTATCGGAAAGCAAGGCAAAACGCCGAAATTATTCTCCAGTAACCGGTGATCCCTTTTTGTCTCTGCTAGGACATGAAACCTATCAGAGTGTAGGACAACGCGAAGCCGTTCGAGCAATTCTCACATCTCCTCCAGGAGCTACCCTGGTTGTCAACTTACCAACTGGTTCTGGAAAAAGCCTGTGTGCCCACTTACCAGCCCTGATGAAATCAAATCCAGTGGGAGTCACAATTGTAGTTGTCCCAACAGTCGCACTAGCAATTGACCAGGAACGAGCGTTCCGGGAGAAGACTGGAATCAGCTATTCCACTGCTTACTATAGCGATAGTTCTGTAGATGGACAGGAACGCCGTGATGAAATTCGCGATCGCATTCGTCAGGGAACCCAGTCGATTGTTTTCACTTCTCCAGAGGGCTTGATTGAGTCGCTGTCGCACAGTGTTTATCAAGCAGCACGGCAGGGTTTTCTCAGATATTTCATTATTGACGAGGCTCACATCGTTGAGCAATGGGGAGACGAGTTCCGCCCTGAATTTCAGGAACTCGCCGGATTTCGCAGAGATTTACTGCGCCTAACATCATTTCCAACACTACTACTAACTGCAACGGTTACTGAATCCTGCTTAGACACGTTAGAAACACTGTTTGGGCGGTCAGGATCTTTTCAGGTTGTTTCATCTGTTCAATTGCGACCAGAGCCTGCCTATTGGTTTACTTGGTGTTCTAACTGGGAAGAAAGACGACAGCGTTTAATTGAAGCACTGCATAATCTTCCACGTCCCCTGATCATCTATGGCAGCAAAGTAGCAGATGTAGAGCGCTGGTACAGTGAGCTTCAGCGTGCAGGCTTCAAGCGCGTTGCCAAGATGACTGGCAGATCGAAACAGCATGACCGTTGGAAACTTCTAGAGGCTTGGAGAAATGGGCAAATTGATTTTGTTGTAGCAACTTCAGCGTTTGGGTTAGGGGTAGATTTATTGGATGTTCGCGCTGTTATTCATGTGTGTATTCCTGAAACCATAGATCGCTTCTACCAAGAAGTTGGACGAGGGGGCAGAGATGGGAAGGCAGCTCTATCTCTGACGCTGTATACCCAAGCAGACTACGACGTAGCTTTTGACCTGAATAAAATTACTTATATCTCATCTGAGAAAGGTAGAAGTCGATGGGAGGAAATGTTTGCTCGCAAGTACCGGTTGCCCGATGGTCGATTCCAAGTACCTATCAACGTACTGCCGTCTTACGATCGCGACCTTGATCCGTTGAGCACAGGTAATCAGGACTGGAACGTTAGGACGCTAACGTTGATGAGCCGTGCTGGTTTGCTTGAAATTGACGCAGAACCGCCTCCTCAACGAACAAACTTTAATTCAGAGGAACCCTATAAAAAGGCTCTTGAGCAGCATCGGAACCTGCGCACGGTCAAGATTCTAAATGATGCTCACTTAGCCCCCGACACATGGAAGCAGTTGATCGAACCTGCCCGTAGTCAACGCCAATATTGGACTAAACGCAGTCTAAACCTCATGCAAGAGGCATTGCGACCTCAACGATGTATCTCTGAAATCTTCTCAGAAGCCTACAGTATCCCCGCCCGTGAGTCACCTTACCGCAACCGAATTCATGTGGAGCGGTCATGTGGTGGTTGCACGGTTTGTAGAGAGCAAAAAACAGAACCTTTTGCTGGAGGCATCCCACTACCAGCACCTGTATGGGATAAGCCAAGCTTTTACTTAGGTGAACCGCTTCGAAAATTGTTGGATGGAGAATCACTGCTACTTATATTTTACTCAATATTTGAAGATAAACGATCAGAACGTAACCGCGATCGCCTTTTTAAGTGGTTAATTAATCAAGGCATTCAAAATATCGTTACACCCACAGCACTAAATAAAGCCTTTGCTAACCAATCGGGAAAGAACCCCATTTTTCTATTTGAAGAATATCGTCCCCTTCAAATGCTCAAAATTCCAACATTAATCTTTCACACTGAGGGCAATCCCCTGCCAGTTCGATATCTTTTAGCACCGGAGATGAAAGTTCCTCGCATCGTCCTTCTACCAGAAAACACGCCTGATCCAACTACTAATCATCGCCAGCTCAAGGATGTTTTCAATGGTCGCAACTTCTACTTTGAATTTCTTCGCGGGGAACTAGGACTATGAGTGTTTTAAAAGAAGGTGTTTACACAGTTCCCAGTCGTGTAATTGGAGTCTACAAGTATCTTATCAAGGCTAAAGATCATCAAGAGAACCGAGATAAGCTTTATCAAGCTCTGTCTCCTATAAGTCTTTTGACAAGCTCAAAGAAAAAGAAACAAGATGTATCTAGTAATCCTAATGACATACCAGACGAGGAAATTAAGAAAGATCCCTATAAAATGATTAAAACTGTTATCAGGCAGTGTATAAATATGGGACTTCTGATTGAGGATAACTCAAATATCAGGCTTAATCCAGAAGTCAACAAAAAAGATTCATTGCCATCTATTATTGGAAGTCTTTTCCTGTCACAAGACAATTCCGAAAATCACGATCTTGTCAGAGTTATAGCTTGGTATTTAGCTCAAGATTTTTATAATGTACCTGGGAGCTGGGAAGAGACAGAGACACAATTACGTCAACAAGTAGGTGATGGATTACTTGAACTTAATGATACTCGTTATGGACAATTTGAGGATTGGAGTTGTTATTTAGGGTTTTGTTGGCGAAATTCCTTATCCAAGAAAGCAGTCTTGGTTCCAGACCCTACAGTTTATCTAAGGCATAATTTGAAACGACTATTTGAAAACCAAGTTGGCCAGCAACTTCCTTTAGCAGAATTCATTAATCGACTGGGAAAATATTGTCCCATATTTGAGACAGGTAAGTTCCGTGATGAAATTGAACAGCAGATCGAATTAAGAGAGCCAGATCATCTTTCGACTGTCACGTCAATTGCTTTACGTCGTTTAGAAGATGAAGGAAGCATTAGGCTAGAAAACCTTGCAGATGCAGCAATATTGCTATTAACCGATGGCTTTGGAGATCCAGATATTTCTCATATCACATGGCTTGGCAGTAAAACAAATGGAGGACAGTCATGACATTCAGAAAGTATATATGCTGGAAAACAGATATGGTTCGCCAGGTCATGGATGTTGAGGCGACTCAACCTGAAGATCATATTTTCTTGGCGACTCATTATCCCACTAAAATGTATCGCCAGAATCTGACGGAGGCAAAATTTCGTATCCCATATGATGAGGAAAGATTTTTAGAGGATTTTCTAGAAACACCGGATTTTGTTTTTGTACCGATTCTAGGTACTTCTGGTACTGGTAAATCACATTTGATTCGCTGGCTATACACCCGTCTCAAGAGTATTTGTAAAGAGCCTCATTACCGAGTTCTGTTGATCCCAAAAGTAGGGACGAATCTGAGAGATATTCTTGAACGAATCTTGACTGGTATCGAAGGCTCCGAGTTTGATGAGTACCGGAGCCGTTTACGGCAAGCCACCAATAATTTAACAGAAGCTGAAGCACGTGAACAACTGTTAGCAAATTTAGCTATTTCTGTTGGTCTGAGTGGGAAAAATAATATTTCTTCCCTTTCAGACGTAGAGTATGAAATTGCGAAAGGGCTGCCAGATTTACTGCGCGATCCATATTTCACTGAACAGTTTTGGCTAAAGCCTGAAGGAATCATTGAACGTTTGGTCACCCATGTTTTAGGCACTCAAAATACTATTGAAGATATAGAGGAACGACGCGGTTTTTCAATTGAAGATTTGCCCCAAGGAATTCTTAATAGAGAAAGGGCGAGTGAAAAAGCTCGGGACTTCTATACTGCTCTGCATAACGACTTTATTCCTAAACAGGAGGTCGTCAAATGGTTAAACAGACATTTAGACGCAGCGATCGCGAAAGTGCTTAATCTAGGTCGCGACGATCTGCAGCGACTCATGCTAGATGTGCGGCGTGTCTTAGCAAAACAAGACGTAGAGCTAATTCTACTGATTGAGGATTTTGCCAAATTTCAAGGAATTGACCATGAGGTTTTAGAAGCTATACTAGCGCGCCCCAAGCAAGTTGCAGGAGACCCTCTTTGTGCAATGCGAACGGCTTTGGCTTGTACAGATGGTTACTTCGGAGGTTTGGACACCGTAGTCACGCGCGTAGACTTCTATGTGAATTTAAATATTGAAACTGTTAATGAACAGTCCTTAGTAACTCAAACGGATGTGCAACAGTTAGCATCCCGCTATCTCAATGCAGTTCGGCTTAGCGATGGCGAAATACGGACATGGTTGAGAGATGCGGATGAAGAGACTGGGCAACCTTACCATCCCGTGCCAAATGCTTGTCTAGATTGTGAATATAGACCTGCTTGTCATGCTGGATTTGGACAAATTGATGGCATTGGGCTATATCCCTTTAATGCTAAAGCCATTGAGCGAATGCGAGATCGCGTGAATACAGGTATGTTCAATCCTCGCACTTTGATCAAGAATGTACTGAGGTACACATTGGAGTATCATCGGTCTGACCTTGAGGAAGGGCGTTTTCCCTCCCCCTTGTTACTGGCTCACTTTAAAGGAAGCCCTCTTAGTACGATAATCACACAAAATATTAAGAGTAAAGATACTCCTGAAAATGCTTCCCGTAGGGAAGCCCTACTTAACCTTTGGACAGACGGTAATGAATTACATGATCTTCCACCTGAGGTCCATACAGCGTTTGATTTATGTCCACTAGGCATTCAAGTTCAAAAACCAGTTAGTACAACGACTGCAACCCAAGCTAAGACTGCCACTGCTACTTCTACTGTTATCACCACAGTTACTCCGACTACTCCAGCAGTTGAAGTGACAGGAACAACCACAACCAGTCTTCCCAGCAAGTTGGTTGAACAGCTTCAAGCCTTAGATGAATGGCGGACAGGCACCCCCTTGCCTCAATTGGTCGCTCAAGCTCTTTTCCCTCTGATTTTTGATGCTATCAATACCAGAATTGATTGGGCTGCCTCGTTGCTACTACAGAAGCAATTTGTTCCTCAATTCTTCAAATCGAAAACAAATATTCATTTTCGGAATGACTTTAAGGGTAGAAACACAAGTTTATCTGACAACTTTAAACATCTACCAAGAGGAGTTAATTTGATTCTTCCTATCGAAGAGTCCGAGATTGGGAATACCACCTTCGCCCTTCAAGCGATTCTCCTGTATCACTACTACAAGCATTGGCGGTTTGAAAACGGAGCGACTTATTTCCGTACTTACGCGAGAAAGTTAGAGGAGTGGAGCAACTTCGTCTTAAGCGAGATTCCTAAGATTTCGGCAAAATCGAGTACTGTTTTGGATCCTGTACCAGCAGTTGTAGAACTTTTAGCGATTACAGGTCGCATGGCTGGATGCACAACTACATCGCTAGAAAACCTAATTGATTCTGTTTTTGCTGATCTAGAAAAAGTCGATATATCGAGTCGAACTGAAACTTGGCAAAAGCTATTCAGTAGCTTGAAAAAAAATCAACCCAAACTGCGAGAAGTGCTTGAAAGCAGAATCCCCTGTACAAAAGGTAATCGGTCTGTCTTACAAGTAATTGATGCGGCCCAATTAATTGGGCCGTTGAAGTCCGTCGCGTCAACTTGGCAACCACAAGCCAATGTATCAAATATTAGTGAGGATCCCCCTTTCGACGCTATTAGCAAGGCTCGAAAGAGTGTGGATGAACTACTAGAACAAGCGGTTTTGGATGAGCGAGATCGGCACTTGAGAATTTATCAGCGAGTGATAGAAGAACTAGGTGAAGAATTCTCCCAATCCGAGGTGGTTGAGAGTCTGCAGAAAGCTATAGAAAAAACAACGGCTATTGGAGCTTTCACCGGTGTAAACCGAGATGACTTAAGGCAGGTCATGGAGGAATTTGAAGGTGTAAGACTCAAGGATTATCTTGGAAAAATGCAAAAGTTGCAGAATATGAACGAAGTAGCTATGTTACTTCCTCTACTCAGCAGTCTATCAGAACGACCAGTTGAAGTTGTGTCTAAGTTTCTCAATACTGCTCGCAGATTTCTCGAAAAGTCTCGAGACGCAGTTCAAAGCTATCGAGCTAATTTGAAGGTGGAAGGAGGAAATGAATTAGAGGAATGTTACCAGACAATTGAGCAATCATTGTTGGAGCTACAGCAGTTAACTAACTCAATTAAAGGAGAATTATAGTGCTCCTAACTCAATGTCAAGACTTAACTCAAAAAGCTCAGAAATATTCAGAATTAAAGAAACATGCTTCAGATTTGAAACAGTTTCAAGACCATGAAAAATACATTAAGGATCTTGTCCAGGATTTCTGGACAGTGGGAAGTTCTGTATCCGGTAGCGGGACGCCAAGAAAAACGGACATGAGCTGAGTCAATCGACCCATCATGTCCGAAACTGGCTGATGTAAAGCCTTTC
>NZ_JACJRS010000129.1 GCF_014697375.1 Phormidium sp. FACHB-1136 | reverse complement strand
AACGTCACCTCACTCCCCTCAGGCGCAGGCGGTGACCACGCCTCACCCTGTCGCGCTAACCGTTCTTCCCACCGTAGAATCGTGGCATGGGACTTGTGGTACACTCGCCCCGTCGCCCGCACTCCCATCCCTTCGCTACGGCTATTGAGGGCGTATTCAACCACAGTAGACGGCGTCCTCAGGCGAGCCATCGGGGTTCCGGTGCGTTCGTTAAAGTTGTGAGCGCAACGGCGGCAGCGATAGTACTGCACGATCTGGTTATCGTGCAGACGACGGGTTCCATTCTTGACGACGGTTTCGCTCTGGCAGTGAGGGCAACGCATAGGCCAATGACGCTCTACTCGTACATTCTAGCTGTCATCCTTGAAATGACCAGTGCCGACTATCTAAGAAGGTTACAATTACGCGCATCCCTTCAGAGGCAGTCGGTTCTTCGAGTAGTTCTATTTTGTCGTTGCGATAAATCCCTTCAATGGATTGAAGCATAACTGTAATCTCTTTACACTTCTTCCATAGTTCGCGTTGACTGCCAACGCAGCAAAGACAAAAATTCTGCCAATTCAACTAAACCTTCTGCCTCTTATTGTTCAGCTATAGAAAGATCATGTCCTTCATCTTGGCAATCTATAAGTAACTGCAAGCGATCCTGTACAGCTTGCGGTAGCTGAAATTGCGTCAATTCTATTGGTATTTCGACGATTTCAGTCCTTGGGCTTGATCAACTCTATTTTGTCCACTCATCTCAAGGCTCCTGTACACTTTCTATATCATTATCTGATGCTGCGACCCAAGGTAGTTCAGGATATGATTGCCTTATTGTTCGCCATTCATCTAATGATTCCAGAAGAAAATTCTCAATTGAGGCCACATGATCCTCTGTTGCCAGAAAATCTCGTATACTTTTCTTCCATGAAATGCCTGACCAAACACCTGGCACATCTAAATTATAGGATTTCCAGTTGTACTGGATACAGATTTCTTTCATCTTTTTAGTGATTTCTACTCTAGTGGGAGAATTAGGTGCAACCAGTATTTCTAGGCCAAGAATGGGATATTCTGATATGTCCGTTGTTTTGAGAAAAAAGCCTAGGTTGGATGCCATCTTCCCCTGAGGCATCCAGTTACCCATTGTGTAGTGACCATACTGACGCATTCTCATGAACGCTTCACGCTTTCTATAGGCCAAACTTCTGCGATCTTCAGATACCTTCTCAAATTCATGAACTAGCCGTTCCCACATGACTTGATCCATTAACTCAAGTGCTGAAGGAAAGTTTGCTAGTGCCAGTATGTTGCTCGAAGAAAACTGGTTGTTTTGCGCCATTTGGTATTCCTTCATAAAAGTAGTGATTTCTTGTTTGAGTTCAGAATCTGGTTGCGTGAGCAAGAACTGATAAAACTGATGCCATCGCAACTGCTGAAACTTAACATCGGATTGTGAGATATTTTGAAAAACATAGGATTCTGTCTTTGGTTCAAAATTCCTGGTGATATATACCAGATGTTTGTATCGATATCCAGTCAGAGAATCTAGGATTTCAGCGTAGTCGGGGAGTTGATTATAGCCTTCGGATGATCCTATCTTGCTCTCAATAAATACAAGATCATAGCTTTCACCATTCGATAACTCGATTACTATATCAGGACGCTTTTCGTCACCCGTGACAGGGTGTTTATAGGTTTTCTGAGTGACGACACAAGCTTCTACGTAATTGCTCGACTCTAGAACATGGCTATAGTTGAGCCAGGAAAAGAGTAGATCTTTGTTTTCGCACAGAACGTAAGCAACAATCTCAGTGAAGAAATCCTCAAGAGGAACATTGCCTTTATGAAGTTTAAGAAGCTGCTTAAAAAGAGCCATAATCCTCTTAGGAGGCTATTGCAAAATCTGTGTACTGTCGCATTTTGGGTTCATGGAAGGCTAAAACAATATCCTCTTTAGGGACTCCCATCTGGATTAAATCTGTCGCGACACCCTCTTCAGTCAAGTCCTCTTCAATCCAGATTTTACCATCGCGGATACGAACATAGATGGTCATACCCGCAATTCGTTCTCCCTTTTGCCAACCCAAAGCCATCCAAATATAGTGACCTCTTTCTTCATCCAAAATCAACAACTTCTCAACGTTAGGATCAGGATGATGATCGCAAATTTCCGCGTGTTTCGTCAAAATCGCCTTAAGAATCTGAGGGTACTTGATTAGTTTATCCATTGCTCGATTTCCTCCGCATCCAGGTTTACAACGATGATAGGTAGTTGGTGCTTTTGAAGAATAAGCTGGGCAAAATCTTGAGCAAATAAGGTTTTGTGTGTTGCTGTGCTAATGGCAATGTATAGCTTACGGTCTGGGGCTATTTCCTCTAAAAGATAGCGATAAATATCATATTGTCCTAGAGCTTCTTTCAAATCCTGGATTTTAGAGGCACCGACAAAACTTTTGACCTCTACAACCAATCGTCGGCCACTTCGTTCAGCCGCAATTGGGCGTTCAGCCCCAAGGTCGGCATAGAGAGTAGTTCTGCGATATTGAATGACGTAGGGATCATCGGTAATTGTCCAGCCATCCCGAATGAGGGCGTTTTTGACGGCATCGTGAATGATGTCTAGCCTGGGCATAACATGGCCTCACGCGCACCGCAGCACCTTGGGCCAGGGGGCTTCAACTTGCTTCAAGTCTAGCCCACGCTGAAAGATTTCGTCGATGGGCAGCATTTCTCCGGTGGTGGTCATAAATTGGTGGTCGGCGGTGGCGCGGATGGTGGTGCCGTCGTCAAGGTGGTATTCAAACACCTCTTGTTGGCCGCGAGGGTGCCATTGGGCGATAGGTTGGGTATAGACAAAGCCGTGCTCATCCACACTAAAGACCTGGCAGGGGATGCGTTTTTCTACAATTTCGCCGATGGTGAGGGGGCCATATTCCACGGTGAGCAGTTCGGTGTCGGCGCTGAGGCAGTATTCGGCGAACTTCACCATTTGATCCCAGAGTTCTTCGGCCACCTTTTTGGGAACGCCACGCTCGACCGCACCGCCGACGAAGTTTTCCTGGTGCTTCAGCATTTCGGACATTTTCTTTTTACCCATGGCCCGCCGCAGCAGGTCGGCTTGGCCGAGGGAGTAGCCGCCCATGTCTTGAGCAATTTTCATGATCTGCTCTTGGTAGACCATGATGCCGTAGGTTTCGCTGAGGATGGGCTTGAGAATTTCGTCGGCGAAATCGATTTTTTCGCGCCCGTGTTTGCGGTCAATGAATTTGGGAATTAGGCCCGCATCCAGTGGCCCCGGACGGTAGAGGGCAAGTACCGAAGAAATGTCTTCGAGACCGGAGGGTTTGAGGTCGCGGACAATCTGGCGCATTCCGGAAGATTCGAGCTGAAAAACACCGCCGAGATCGCCTTTTTCTAGTAGCTTAAAGGTGGCCGGATCGTCCATCGGTAAATCGTCGGGGTCGATTTTGATGCCGTGGGTAGACTCGATGAGATCCAGGGTTTTTTGGATCATGGTGAGGTTTTTGAGGCCCAAAAAGTCCATTTTTAAGAGACCTAGGGCTTCTACATCTTCCATGTAGTATTGGGTGATGACCTGGCCGTCGTTGTTGCGTTGCAGGGGCACAATTTCATCCAGGGGATCTTTAGAAATCACCACCCCAGCGGCGTGCATCCCGAAGGTTTTGTTGGTGCCTTCGATGCGCATGGCCATGTCCACCCAGCGGCGAGTTTGGGGGTCTTTGTCGTACTTTTCTTTGAACTCCGGGGCGGGGGTGTCGTCGGAGATCATCACCTTCAGTTTGGCGGGTTTGCCACGGGCGACGGGGATTAGCTTCGCCATCCGGTCGGATTCGGCGTAGGGAATATCCAGCACGCGGGCCACGTCCTTTAGCACCGCCTTGGAGGTCATGCGGTTGAAGGTGATGATTTGCGCTACTCGGTCTTCGCCGTAGCGGCGAGTGACGTATTGGATCACTTCCTCGCGGCGGTCGATGCAGAAGTCGGTGTCAATATCCGGCATCGACTTGCGTTCGGGGTTGAGAAAGCGCTCGAACAGCAGGCCGTGGTGGATAGGGTCGATGTTGGTGATGCCCATGGCGTAGGCCACCAGGGAACCCGCCGCCGAACCGCGCCCTGGGCCGACGGGGATGTTGTTGTCGCGGGCGAAGCGGATGTAGTCCCACACCACCAGGAAGTAGGTGGGGAAGCCCATCTGGATCATCATCTCGATTTCGTATTCGAGGCGATCTCGGTAGTCCTGGCTGATCTCGTCGTAGCTGTTGGCCTTCATCCGTTTGATTAGCCCTTCCTTGGCGACGTGCCCCATGTAGGCTCCGGCATCGTCGTTAAATTCGGGCGGGATGGGAAAATCGGGAATGCGGGGCTGGCCGAGGATGCCCTTATACTCTTCCACCTTGTCGGCCACTTCCAGGGTGTTGGCGATGGCCTCTTCGATCACCTCTGGTTCCAGGTGATCGCGGAACAGCAGCCGCATTTCGTCGGCGGATTTCAGGTATTCCGTGCCGCTGTAGCGAAGGCGCTTGTCTTCCGTCAGCAGCTTGCCCGTCTGGATGCAGAGCAGCGCGTCGTGGGCCTCCACATCGTTACAGGAAATGTAGTGGCTGTCGTTGGTGCAGATGATTTTGATGTCGAGTTCACGGGCGATTTTGAGGATCTCCACGTTCACCACCCGGTCTTCAGGGGAACCGTGATCCTGGAGTTCCAGATAGTAATCCTCGCCAAAGAGATCCTTGTACCACTGGGCCACCCGCCGTGCCACATCGGGCCGCTTCTGCAAAATCGCCTGGGGTACTTCCCCACCCAAACAAGCGCTCGTGACGATCAGCCCCTCACGGTACTGCTCCAGCAACTCCTTATTAATACAGGGGCGCGAAAAAATCCCCTTGCCCTGCACCCCCTGGAGGTGGGAAATCGTCGTGAGTTTGACCAGGTTCTTATACCCCTGGGTATTTTTCGCCAGCACCACCTGGTGATAGCGGGGGCGACGCTGCTGCTGGGTGATGTCGCCGTTGATGATGTACATCTCGTTGCCGATAATCGGCTTCACATCCGAGCCTTTGCAGACCTTGATTAGCTCAATCGCGCCGTACATCACCCCGTGATCCGTCAGAGCCAGGGCGGGCATCCCCAATTCCTTGGCCCGTTCCACTAGGGGCGTGAGCTGGCTGGCCCCGTCGAGCAGGCTGTAGGCGCTGTGGATGTGGAGACCAACAAAGGACATGGCAGGATGTTTTTGAGTAGTACTATGTTACTGTTTTTATTCTCGAGTTTCTAGGCCAGAGATGTTAAAAAACAGCCTCACTGCCCCTAAGGGTAGCGGATTTGGAGGGCTACATCTAGCGAATAAGTCATAACGATAGGTTTTGATCCCCCTAGATACAGTGTTTTAGGATCCCGGATGGCCATGGCTGGCGTATGCTAGGCTGTATCCTCTTTTTTTCGGTGGCCTATCGCCTCGTAGCGGATAGTGTCTGCCCGTGCCCTTCATTAGTTTTCCCTGTTCCAAGGACGTTTCTATGCTCAGCCTGTGGGCCAAAACCAGCGGCACCTGGATTAATGTAGCCACGGTGATCGCGGGAACCAGTTTGGGGCTGTTGTTGCGTAGCCGTTTGCCCCGTGCCATGCAGCAGGTGATTACCCAGGCCGTGGGGTTGATGACCCTGGTAATTGGGGTGGCCATGGCGGGCAGTTTGTCTGCGGTGCAGGTTGGCCCCCTAGACGGCATTATTTTGGCGCTGCTGGTGATGGTGGCGGGGGGGCTGCTAGGGGAATGGGGCCAAATTGAAAAACGCCTGGCGGGGTTGGGAGACTGGCTAAAGGCCCAGGTGAAGGGGGGTGGCCAGTTTACCGAGGGCTTTGTGGCAGCGAGTCTGCTGTTTTGCATTGGCCCCATGGCGATTTTGGGCAGTCTTAACAACGGCTTGTCGGGGGATAACACCCTGCTTACCCTCAAGGCCACCATGGACGGACTGGCCTCCATTGCCCTGACGGGGAGCTATGGGGTGGGGGTGGGGTTTTCGGCCCTCAGTGTGCTGGTGGTGCAGGGCAGTTTGTCGCTGCTGGCCAGTGTGTCGGGGGCGGCGATTCCCGATCCCGATACCAACCCCTACATTCTGCTCATTACAGGCATGGGGGGGCTGATGATCCTCGGCATTGGCTTGGGCCTCTTGGAAATTGCCCCGATTCGGGTGGCCTCCTTTCTGCCCGCCTTGGTGCTGGGGCCATTGGTCATTGCCCTGTTTAGGCTATGGTCGGGGATGGTCTAGGGCATCTGGCTACAGCGAGCCATCCGCAGCATCAGGGCATCCAACCGGGCCAAATCGGCAAAACCACCGCCGCGCCCGGTGCCAAAACCTCCGGTACGAAGGGATTCTATCCAGGTCATCCGCCAATACCAGAGGGCGGGTAGATGCCCAGCGGGAGCCTCTAGACTGAAGTTGAGAAAGTCGTAGAACTTGAAAAAGGCTAGGGGCCGGGGCACCGTCACCATCAGCCAACCCACCGCCTGACAAAAGGGATGGGGATTCACGGGGCTAAGGCTGGCCGGGTCAAAGGTTTGGTCGAGGGCTTGGTAGATGCGCTGCTGCACCGAAAAGCCAAACTGCCCCTGGCTGGCATTCACCCACAGCCAGTCCATATGGTGCAGCAGGCCACAGGGCATTTGGGCCAGGTCGATGGGGGCGAGGCTACCCTCCCGTTGGCGGTTGGCCGCACCGAGCAGAAGGTTGTAGGTCACTTGGTCGGCGGCTTGCCACTCCTGGCCATGGAGCAAGGCGGCAAGGTCGGTCATCGTCCAGTCTTGGGGGGATACCACACGGCCTCCTTAGGGGCGATCCATCTGGGGTAGGGTGGCCTCGTGGTCGTGGTTGAGAGCCATCATGGGCATGGAAGGGGGTGGCCCACCCACGGGTAAGCATTTTTCTAGGTGCAGGAAGAAGGCTTCTACCACCGACTCGCTGACGTTGTAGCCATTTTCTAGGCTAGGGCAGCACCAACGCCAGGTGGGCAGGTGACCAGAGGGGGCATTGCTACTAAACTGTAAGCTTTTGTAAGGCTTAATGCCGCCCGTGAGGCTCAGTCGAGAACCGCGCCAATCGAGGGCGCGGAGAAAATCGACCGGACGACGATCCACCTGAAGATACACCTGCTCCTGGGCCTTGAAGCCAAAGCGACCGTTGCTGTAGCGGATCCAGAGGCGATCAATGGTAGTTAGGTCAACACAGGGCAACTGTAGAATCGCGTCGCGATCCAAGGGTTCCATGTTGTGCCGTAGCGCCTTGAGGATGACGTTTTCCGTTTCCTCGTCGGCCTCGCGCCAACGCTGCGACCACAACAACTGCCGCAGACGACCATAGTCAATGCCCAGTGCCGACTGAATCGACCCATAGATTTCACTGCGCACCGCCTCTTCGATCCGCAGGGCTTCCTCGGCTTCGATGTCCCACAAACGGCGGGCCTGTTCTAAACGACCGCGATCAAAATCTGGCGGGTAGAGGGTGGTTTGCATGGCTTGGCGCAGCATATCGCGGTATTGACCGAGGTTTTGCTGGCGTTCGAGGGCTTGATCGTGGTACTGATCGCGAAATTCCGCCTGCTGAGCAGATTGCCGGGTGGCCTCGGTCTCGGCTTGCTGCTGTTGACGAATCGTTTCGGCCTGTACCTGAATGGTGGTGAGCTGATCTTGGTACAAGCGCTGTGCCTTGGCTAGGGGCAGCCCTAGATTTTCCGCTAATTCCGCCAGAGTGGCCCAGGTCTCCTCAGAAAGAGGGTTTTGGCGGGTCAGTTCCTCCAACAACGCCTGATTAAAGTAGCGTTCCTTTTCTGCCAGGGTTTGGTAGGGGCCAAGGACTTCCGCCTTGAGGGCTTGGGCCTCCTGTTCCGACAGCCCTAGACGCTGACGCAACGCCTCCAAATTGGCCTCCTCGGCGGGGGAAAATTCGCCGTGGCTGTGGCCGTAGGTTTGGGCCTTCGCCAGGTACAGGCTTTGAGGATCCACCATGTCCTCGGCCAAGCGGACAATCTGGGCCAAATCCTCCGCCTCCCGGGTCGTCATTTGCACCGTCACCACCCCGTAGCGAACGTCTACCTGCGTCAGTTGGGGATAGTCCTCTAAGCGATCACACAGCCGCCGCACCACCCCCCGCAGCCGATCCGCAGGAATTTCAAACCTCACCCCCAGCCAGCGGTCTTGCTGAAATGGTCCCTCCCCCTGGGGTTGACGCAGCACCTCCATCGCCAGCCCCCCCAGCCCACTGAGGGCACGCAAATCCGCCTGGAGGTACTGCACCTCCGTGGTGGCCTCCTCTAGGGAAAGATTGGCATCCACCAACTGCACCACAAACCCCAACCGGGGTCGATTGATCGCCTCTAACATGGGCATTGGCCCTGGAATAGCAAGGACTAGCCACAGTTATACCAGTCCAGCCCGTCCCTGGAGGAGAACTGGCTACGGTTGTCGGTAGTCCTATTTCGTACAGGCTAGAGAATAATCAGGCGACCCTAGAGACCTTACGGCAGTAGATTGCTGTTTTTGGCTGTTTTTTCTCTGACCCGTAGATTAATGCACTACCCGGTTGTCTAGGTTCGGGTTCAGGCTGGCCCCAGGTGGGGATCAAAATCGGGTAGCATAGCCTCGGATTCGATGACATCTCTAGCGACCTCACCAGAGCACAAACACGATCTCCTGACATGATGCGCCCTCACCCCCAACCCCTCTCCCAGAGCGGGAGAGGGGAGCCGGAAGCACTTCAAAGTCCCTCTCCCAAATTGGGAGAGGGCTTTAGGGTGAGGGCTGGATCTTGGCCCAAGGGTGGGCTTGTCATCTACTAAGCCTCGGATTCGATGGTGGCTCTGCAATTTCTCTGGCGACCTCCCATGCGGCAAACCTTTTCCTCCGATTCGGTGATTCCCTCCCCCAAGGCCAGCTTTCAGCGGGATCTAAAAACCTATTTCGAGGAATTGGCCCCAGATCTACTGACCTGGCAGCGGCGTAATCGCTACTACTACCACGACCTCGCCCGGTTACATCGGTTTATGGTGCCCCCCGGCAGCCGGGTGCTGGAAATTGGCTGTGGGGGCGGAGATTTGCTGAATGCCGTGGCTCCAGCGGTGGGCGTTGGTATCGACTTTGCCCCAGCCATGGTGGATTTGGCCCGCCAGCGTCACCCCAATCTCGCCTTTTACCCCCTCGATGCCGAACAGCTTGATCCGGCCCACCTCGCCCCCGATCACCGCCAGTTCGACTACATTCTGATCTCCGGCGTCCTCGGCTACCTGGGGGATATTCAGGCCGTCTTGCAACGGCTGCGACCCCTTTGCCATCCCCATACCCGCCTCATCCTCACCTTCCACAACTACCTGTGGGAACCCGCCCTGCGCCTCGCCGAACGCCTGGGCCAGCGCTGCCCCCAGCCGCCCCAAAACTGGCTGGGCATGGACGACGTAGTCAACCTACTCACCATCACCGGATACACCCCTCTGAAGCGAGGCCGACGCCTCCTGTTGCCCAAACGACTGATCGGCCTCAGCGGCTGGGTGAACCGCTACCTCGCTCCCCTGCCCATCCTCAAGCACCTCTGCCTAACGAACTTCGTGGTGGCTCGTCCCCAGCCAGAACCCTCTCGCGTAGAACCCCTCACCTGTTCGGTGATCATCCCTGCCCGCAACGAATCCGGCAACATCCAGGCCGCCATCGACCGATTACCGCCCCTAGGCGACGCCACCGAGGTCGTCTTTGTGGAGGGCCATTCCCAAGACGACACCTGGGCCACCATCCAAACCGTGGTCGCCCATGACCGAGGGCCGCTCAAACTCAAGGCGGTTCAGCAAACGGGCAAAGGAAAAGCCGACGCCGTGCGCCTAGGGTTTGACCAAGCCAGCGGCGATATTTTGATCATCCTCGACGCCGATCTCACCGTTCCCCCCGAAGACCTGCCCCACTTCGTGGAGGTGCTGCGATCTGGCCGAGGGGAATTTGCCAACGGATCGCGCCTGATGTATCCCCGATCCAAGGTGGCCATGCCCTGGCTGAACACCCTGGCCAACAAAACCTTCGCCCAGATGTTCTCCTTTTTATTAGAGCAACCCCTCAAAGACACCCTCTGCGGCACCAAAGTCCTCTGGCGCACCGATTACGAGCGCATCGCCGCCGGACGCACCTACTTCGGCGACTTCGACCCCTTCGGTGATTTCGATCTCCTGTTCGGGGCCGCCAAACTCAACCTCCACATCGTCGAAGTGCCCATCCGCTACCAGCCCCGCACCTACGGCAGTTCCAACATCGCCCATGTCAAAGAGGGTCTAGTGCTGCTAAAAATGTGCCTCTACGCCAGCCGCAAACTCAAGTTTTGGTAGCGCTAGAACACTGGGAGCCACAGGAATAAGTATTTATACACGAGTATTTGTCCATGTACACCTATAGGTGAGGCCGTATGCATGGTCATAGGTATTTATGCATGAATCCTAAGGCCGACGGATGAACATTCCTAAAAGCAGATTACCCCTATCAACCACCGTCTAGAAAGCGGTCGGCAAACCGATAAAGAGATAAGTATTTATGCAGATCGATGCATAAAATCAGATAAGCATTTGTGCGGATTAGACCCTGAAAGACTCCGTTCATCCAGGCCATCATCTTCATCAAACCCTTGCCAGATCAAGAATACAGCATGAGTATTTGTGCTTGTTTTTGTTATCTGAGAAGGCAAGATGCAAAAGTTACATAACTTAAATTAACCTTTCGCTGACGATAGAATTTTCGTTCCCGCCTAGGCTTTATCGGCCTTCCAGGGGCTTTTAGGTCAGTTTTTTCGAGTCATAGGATCTCAATTCGTTTTGTCTCTATACATTCCCTTAAATTACTTAATAAAAATCCCATGAAGGAGATGATAGGATTCTCCTAACGAAGCCATAAGCTTTTCTTCATTATTGCTAGTCGATATTCCTGGAGTGTGTAGCCATGTCTGACAATTCCGTAGCCATCAAGCCCGATACCCGCAACCACAAAGGCTTCTTTGTGCAGGATGGAGACTACAACCTGGTCAGCATTGATGCCTCTGGTTGGGCGCTCATCTGCGTGGACGACGCCGTTTGCCACTATGTTGATCCCGACAACCTGCTGATGCCCCAGGAACAAGATTAAGCCGCCCTCGGTGATGTCATGATCTAGGTCGGCTAGACCTGAATTCTCTGAGAATAAATACTTAATTCATTCCCTGAGAAACTGTCCCGTCGATTGTGATCCCAACGTTATTAAGCGTTATCCAATGAGTCTTAGGGGGTATCCCCCAGAGGCGACCGATTGTTGAAAAAGCTGCATAGGACTCAATTGGCTGGTTCCAGAGTGAATCGGCCAATTTGTTCTGGGGCTAGCCAGTTCAGCGAGGGGCTGAAGCCGCATCTGCCTAAAATCGGCGATGACGATCTAGATCGGCTGAAAGCTAAAATCAACTACACTAAAAACCAACCACACGAAAATACCGTCGATACCTTGCCCAAATTGCCATGAAGGACATCATTTCGCGCACGATTAGCTGGATTTTAGTCGTAGACCTAGGGCTGGTGCTAGTGGCCTTTGCCTGGTTTATGGCGGCGGTGGTGGGGCGCAGCATGAACCTCAATTTGGGCCTAGACCTCTGGTACTCCCTCTGGAACCCACTGATTTTGCCCGCCATTAGCGTGTTGATGGCCGGAGCCATTGCCAGCGGCGTGGTGGGATGGATTGGACGCAAGTTTGGGTCAGATCCTAGCCTTTAGGGATCCGTAAAGAAATAAGCTCTCGATAGCGCTTACTCCGTATCGAGCCAGCCGATGCGACTGGGGGGCCAAAATCGCACAGCCGCTCTACCAATAATATTTTCACCCGGCAAAAAGCCCCAGGCATGACCGTCGTAGCTACTGTTGCGGTTATCGCCTAGCACGAGGTAATGATCCTCAGGTACCTGCTCTGGCCCCCATTGATACTCAGGCGGGGCACTGATGTAGTTTTCCTCTAGGACTTCGCCATTAATAAAAACCTGGCCGTCGCGGATAGTCACTTCTTCACCAGGCAGGCCAATCACCCGTTTGATGAAGGCATCGCGACGTTTGCCGGGAGGGGTGAGGCTATCGGGGGGCCAAAAGACAACGATATCGCCCCGTTCCGGCGGGTTGAAGCGATAGCTAATTTTTTCGACCACTAGGCGGTCGTTCACCTCCAAAGTGGGCAGCATGGATCCGGAGGGAATGTAGCGGGCCTCAGCGACAAAATGACGAATACCAAAGGCCAGCACTACACTGAGGCCAATGGTTTGCATGACTTCCACCCAAGGATTAGGGGCGGCGACGGGTTTCTTGTCGGGAGAGTTGGACAATGCTGGCTCAGGGGATAGGTTGTTTTTGGGCGGAGTGGGCTTGGGCACGGCGGGCATGGCAACAATCTCTGGGCAATCATCGGCTTAGGGAATCGTGAACCAGCACGTCCCCACGACCGAACCATCGGATCGTGGAGACAGCCCACCCGGAACGATGTTTCGATCATACCCATAGATGTTAGCAATGGGATAAAGTTGCCTGAGATGTTTCTGGAGCCAGTGATTCGCCGTAGATCGGCCAACGGCGGGCGAAGGTGGTATAGATCGCCTTGCCGCTTGGTAGATGGGCTTGAGGTCAGCGACGACAACTGTTCGGTCTTTCCAGGGCACGTCGCGAAGGCAATTCCGAATTAGATGGACGATGCACAACTGCACTTGGGTGTCGGGATAGACGGCTTCAATGGCCCGTGCCGCAGTCACCATGACGCTCTCAGATTACTTCATCTAAGTTAACACTTGCCGCTGACGGAATCCCCCAGTCGCCGTAAGTCAGCGCTGTCGCGAAGTAGACCACCGCTAGGTTGAGTAATTTTGCGGAGGGTTTTATTTTTTGTCTATGAGGAAGTCCGGCTTGCGAATTGTGGAAAGCTTTATCTATAACGAAGGGGAATGGCTATTTTAGGTATTCAGCCACCGCACGACCATTCCACAACGGCTTTCACTCAGATGTTGAGCATTAGTGCTTAATTATACAAAAAGTCGATTATTTTGAGGAGATCTCATTCATTAGCCAACGTAACGACGATGCACCAGGGCTTGAAAACATAATGGCGTTAAGAATATTGAAAGCGTAAATGGCTGAACCATACTGCACTCAACAGCAACTAGAGGCTGCCCAAGGACAGATTCAGCGCCTCTCCCAACAGTTAGCGGCTGAACGAGATGCCGCTGGTCAGGCCCAAGCGCAACTGCGCGATCAGCTTGAGCAACAGCAACAATACATGACCCAGCTTGAGGCCAACATTCAGCGGTTTCGGTGGATTATCAA
>NZ_JACJRS010000128.1 GCF_014697375.1 Phormidium sp. FACHB-1136 | reverse complement strand
GGGCTGAGGTCTACAACTTCCCGTCCGCCATCTTCCTTAGCTTCTTGGTAGAAGCGGGTGTCTTGGATATTGACGGCAAAGCGGGCTTCGATTTCCTCAGGGCTGAGTTGTACAGCTTCTCGGATGCCATCTTCCTTGGCTTCTTGGTAGAGGCGGGTTTCTTGGATATTGAGACCTAGCATGGCTTCGACCTCCTGGCGGCTGAGTTGGGTAAATTGATAGGCGATGATGGTAGTCACCATCTCTATTATGAAAGGGCTAACGGTGGGGTCGGTGACTTCGATTTGGGTTCTTTCCAGAATATAGCGAGCCTCGGCGGGGGCCGCTTGGTTGGTCAAGGTTGTTAACACCAGCAGCGCTAGACCTAGGGGTAGTTGGCGAATGTTGCCCAGTTCCTCCAGATACACCCGATAGACCTGGGGGCTATCGAGCAACGCCTGGTAGGGGGCGAGATCAGGTTGCTCCATCCGGCGGGAGGGGTAGATCACCACGGCGGCCCAGTTGGTGAACTGTTCGCGGTTGCGGTAGAAATACAAAAAACTTTCGGCAAAGAGCCGCTCGTAGAGGCGGGCATCGCGCTGGAACTGCACCTCGCAAAAATAGACGACCCCTGGGCTATCTTCGGCGGGGGGCAAAAAAATGCCGTCGATGGTGAAGTTGGGTTCCTTGACTGCCACCGAATCAAACCGATAGGCGGCGGCATTGGCGGGGGCCTCTGGCAGCAGTTGAAACAAGATTTGTGGATCTTGGGCGAAGAGCTTATAGAAAATGGAATCGCGGCGCATGGTAGCTAGGGGGCATCGGCAAATAAGGGTAGGGCCAAAATGTCATGCTCCTCTGGGCGGGGGCGTTGGCGTCGGGTTGCAGGCTTCTCCCCATCCGACAGGGCATGGAACAACGCCCGCCGCCAGCCCCGCTGGGTATCTTCGGGCAAGCCCGCCTCGGCCACGGTCATGGCAAACAGCCACCAGCGTTCCTCTGGGCGCAGGGCCGCCCACTTGCTGCAAATCACCGGGAGCTGGTCGGCATCAGCGGTTTCCGCCGCCCAGGCCAACACACACAACTCCTTGCCCAGCAGCCGATCTACCAAGTTGGTGCCCGTGTGCCAGCGCCCCGTGGTCAGCTTCGCCGCCTTCAGTCGGTCATTGAACTCGCGTCGGGCAATATCGGCAATGGCCGCCCAAGTGGGCCGTTGCAGCACCACCCGATCCTCCCCCTGGGGAATGCCGCCCTCCAGGCCGTTGTAGCCATAGTCTTCCACAATCACTACCACCCCATTCCTTGCCGGAGGAATATCCACCCGAAACAAATGGGCACCAAAGGCCGTAGATGCTCCAAAATCTTTCATTGCTCCACATCGCCAACCTGTAGCTTCATGCCCAGTTTATCGGCAAAGTCCTTCAGGTCGTGGCCGGAGGTAAAGTGCCCCTTACGGAAGGTGAGCGTGACCGGGGCATCTGGAGGGAATTTCTCTAGCACCTTAGTCAGCAGCGCTTCAATGAAGGCGGCATCCACGGGCAATTCCCCCACGCTGACGGCAATTATCTGGCTACCCTGGCCCACAGTCAGCGCTACCCCCTCAAAGGTGACAGCCTTTTCTGCCGCCTGTTTTAGGCCCTCAAAGGTTTTAGCTCGCGAATCAAGCTTGCGGCCCGTGCGCGACACCAGCCGACCGGGCTGCACCGGGTCAATGGGAATCTCGGTGGTGCCCAGGGCCGGGAACTTAAAGTCGGCCTTAGTTTCCAGCCCCTCAGCCTCCGCAAAGGCCCGTAGCAGCACCTCCCCTTGGCCAATGGCAATGGGGCCACCGTAGGGCGTGCCGTCGCGGGGTTCGCTGCCATCTAGGCTATAGCGAATGGTGCCCCTGGGGGCTACAAACAGTTCCACATAGCGCTGGCCCTGCTGCTCGGTCTGTTTATTCCGTAGCACCAGCTTGTTTTCCCAGGTGATGGGGTCGCCCGTGTCGTACTGCCCAGAGGGGTCGCACACCAAAAAGTTCACTCGCAGGGCGTTGGTGGTCAGCACCGCATCCTGGAGGACGGGGCTAGCTTCGGTCACAGGGCCATCTTCGGCATAGTGGATGCGGGGGGCAGGCCCAGCATGTTGGGGGTTAATCCGTAGGCGCACCTGTCCAGCATCATCGGGCTGGGTTTCGGGGGAGTATTGCACCGAGGTGGTTTTCTTCTTCGGCTTTTTGGTGATATAGCCGTTTTTTAGGTCTTCCCATAGACCTCGGTTGCAGGCTAGGGCTTTGAGGGTATCAAGCCCCTTGGGCGGTAGCCACTGCATAGCGGCCTGTTCGCTGTAGCGGTCTACCACGTCCGTCCAGCGGGCCTCGTCTTGGTTCTCCGGCCACAGATAATCTTCGGCCTTGTCGCGGATGGCCTCAAAGTCTTTCTCCACATCCAAGAACAACTTGGGCGGATTGGAGGCCAAGGTTTTTTCGATTTGCTCCTCGCCGTTGTCGGCGTTGTCTCGGCTCATGTTAAGCGGCTTAGCCACCAGTTGCGGTGGTCTGCCCGGTCGCTGAATGGGGAACAGCACCTTGTCGAACAGGCTCAGGATGGTGGCATTGAAGTCTTGCTTGTAGGTTTCCTGCTTGCTCTCCAGGTCTTCTCGCTGGCCGTGGCCCTTGGGAATACGGTTATCAGCCTTTTGGGCAGCAAAGAGTTGGCGGGCGGCTTTATCCAGGCTGGCCATGGCGGTTTTGTCGCCCGTCAGCACACAGAGGTTGTTCTTTTGGCTGATGGAGTCGAAGAACTCCTGCAAGACTTCGGGGGGAATGGCAGAATCGGGGCTGACCACCAGCAACACCCGCCCCCGCCGCACCCGATCCGCCACATCCTCCAGCTTGGGTAGGGGTAGCACCTCGTCGTAGCCCGTTTTGCGGCTGGGTTGAAACATCTCCCGCAGACGATGGCGAATCATGTCATCCACCAAGGGCTGAGGGGCATCCTGGGCCAAGCTTTGCAGCAGTTTGGTGAGATTTTCCTGACGGTCGAAGTAGTAGCGGCCCTCGGTGGTGTGGTGCAGGTACCAGGCGATTTTCTCCAGTTCCTCAAAGGCCGCCAAAAAGTCCGAGGGTTCCCGCAGGGGCGACACCAGGCATTCCACCATCTCCTCGCGGGTTAGCCCCTTGACGGCATTAACGGCGGTGGATAGGCTGGCCGACAGCACCAGGGTACCCAGTTGGGTGGCGGCCTCCTTGCCCGTTTGTAGGTCAATCACCTGGGCATGGGCCGACTGCTGGGCATCCCACAGGTCTTTGGCCATCACATCCCGCATCCCCGAAATTTCGGTGAGCTTGTCGCGCACATCGCTCAGGCCCAGATCAAAGTGCTGTGGCCCAATTAGAAAGACATCGTTGCTGTCCCGCTCCCATACCGACTTCAGCAGCCGCGACACCAGTTCCAGCAAGCCACGGGTTTTCTTAAACTGCTCGTTTTCCTGAAATAGCGCAATCACATTCTTCAGGCGGGGATGGAAGGGATAGGTGACGGCAATTTCATCGGCGATGGCTTCCGCTCCTCGGCTGGCGGTTTTAGATTTGGCCGCCTCGGCCAGTTTGCGGCCAAAGGCGTCGGCAATATCTTCAACCTCGGCCTGGTCGGGCAGGGCTTTGAAGAGGCGCTTGCGGAGGATGTCGTAGATTTCGTTGGCAGCGAGGTCAACAGGGGTGATATTCCGCTCCTGCCGCCCCAGCTCCGAGCGGGCATCGGCCAGGGCGCGGTTGATTAACTTGCCGCCCGTGTCGTAGGCCGCATCCAGGTCAGACACTACAATACAGACGTTTTTCTTTTTACCCGCCGCCGTCAGCAGGTTGGCGAAAGCACGGGTGGCAATGTCGGCCACGGTGCCATTGCCCACATTTTGGGTCGCTAGATGATGGAAGTAGGGCGGCATTTCATCCAGCAGGATGAGGGTGGGCTGATTGCCTTCAAAAAGTTGGAGCCAAGCCCTTTCATCAGGAGCTTTGGGGCCACCTGTCCAAAACCCTTTAAACTGGTCGCCTTTGCCTAGCTGATTGGCAATTTCACCCCAGAAAAATTCCTCAGGACTGTTACGTCCGTTAAACGCTGCGACATTAGCGTAGTCAAAATCGAGGGCATAGGGCATCCCAGCACAGTATTTCTTCCGCATAGCAGGGTGTTTAGCCAAGTACCCAAAGCCCAGCATTAAGTGAGTCTTGCCACCCCCCATGGATTGCTTGAGGTGAAAAATAGCTTGGGATGAAGCCCCTGCTAGACGGGCTAGTCCCTCACTAATTAAATCTTGCATCCCTTGGGTGATACAGGTCTTCTCGAAGAAGATTTCCCCAGCCGTCGCATCTACAATCAATTCGTCGATTTGTTCGATTTGATCGCTGAGTTTGATGGACAGGGCGTTGTCCTGGAGCGTGCAGGCATCACGAACGGTTTTCATGGGGCGGTAGGGGTTGTGTTTACGGGCAGCTTTCAGTCATCAGCAGACAGTCCTCCCCAGCCCCCCAACTGCCTGGGCGGCTGCGGCACGATAGGCTCTAGGCCAAACTCGCAGGCAAGGACGAGCCCCTACCTGCATCCAGTGAACTCCTTTAAGACATTGTTCCCCAGCCGCTGGCGTAAATCAGCACCCTCGCACGATGGCTTCCTTCTTTCACAGGTGGGGCGATCCATAACGGGCAGTGCATTAATCTACGGGCCAGAGAAAAAACAGCCAAAAACAGCAATCTACTGCCGTAAGGTCTCTAGGGTCGCCTGATTATTCTCTAGCCTGTACGAAACTAGCCTGTACGAAATTAGGACTACCGTTGCGACCTGAATGCTGCGGGTACGGCAGTCCAGAGGTTGATGAAATGGATCCGAGAATGCCGTCATGGACTAGGGCGATGGGATCAATAGGATCCTAATTGTTTGATTGGTAAAGATTTGCGGACTGCATTGAAGTTGTGCATAGCTTGAAAGCCTTATTTGGAAAGGGTTCTCGGCTGTTTGGGGCAGAGCTTAACAAAATGCTATGAGTTGTTGACATAGGGGAAATTTCGTAAAATTGAATACAGACTTGTCTAAACGTTCATCTGGGCTTCCCTAGGACGGCACTGCCCCCTAAGCCTAGACGGAAGTAAGGAGCTGTCTCCTGAAGGAACGCGCCCCCTGAGCCGTTGTTGAACCTTTTTTGACAGGAGCGTTTATGAAACTGTGTTATCGCGGGGTTGAGTACGACTACAATCCGCCCTCCCTGGAAATGAAAGACAGTGAGATCACGGGTTGCTACCGTGGCCGTACCCTCACCTTTTCCTACCCTAGCCATGTGCCTGTGCCCCAGCCCGTGGCCCGCTATACCTACCGTGGCGTGGGTTACGAAACCACAGCCCAAGGCCATGTCCAGCCCGTGAGCGCTAGCCCTGCGGCAGAGGTTCGCCAGCCTGTGTTCCAAGGCATCAAGGGCGCAGATAGCCCAACTATGCAGGCCCGCCGCCATCTGTTGATGGAGGCTAGCACCGCCCACCGTACGAATATTCAGCGCTCCTTGGATCATCGCCTTGCGGTGGCCAAAGCCCAGGGTAACGACCGTCTTGTGCAACAGTTGGAAGAGGAACTGCACCACCTGGTCTAGACAAAATTGGAACGTGGTGGCTGAATCGCTTGATTTTTGTCTACCCCGTTTCCGCCAAGTATCCAGCGGTTCTAGTCTGCTTCGATGGACACGCTAGGTTTTCAGTCTGCGCTGTAGCTGGAGCAGCCCAAGGGCATCTGCAAAGATGCCCTTTTTTTGGGCCTTAGGCTACCCTGGGAACCACCCTCGCCCCAAACCGCAACCCAGTCGTAGGGGAGAGGTTCTCTCGCCCTGCCCCATTGCCCAAGGCCGTCATGGAGCCACTTCAATCCAACCCATTTCGTCTGCACCTGACTAGGCCGGACGGGAATGCTACTCACCAGGTCATGGCTCCCCAATTGGTGGGTTGCCTGTGGTCGGGGGATAAGGTCGTGGCCCGTGGTTCCCTGTGGTGGGATGGGTTGGAGGAGGTAAGATCCGATACCTGGCTAAATGCGGAAACGAGGGCCGCCAAGGCATTCCTACAGGTAGGACGGTTGGGTGAGTTGGAAGCCACCGAAACCGAGGCAGCGGTGGCGTTTTTGCACCAAGCCTGTGACATTCTTTGCCAATGGGGCTGCACCCTGGTTCTGGGGCCGATGGATGGGAGCACTTGGCAGAGCTACCGCTGTGCCCTGAACTGGAACCATGGCCCCCCATTCTTCAGCGAACCCCAGACCGATCCTCGCTGGGTAGACTGGTTTACTCAGGCTGGATTTACCCCTGTGGCGCAGTACGAATCGCGCCTGTGCCTGGATTTAAGCCAAACCCATCCCCCCGGACGGCGGTGGCATTCTCCGGCCTCGGTACGGATTCAGTCTGCCCAGGGCATCGCCGTTGAGGCGCTGTTGCCCCAAATCTACGCTCTGGTGATGGCCAGCTTTCGCCGCCAGCCTTTTTTTCAGCCATTGCCGGAGGATGGGTTTGCGTCCTACCTACGACCTCTCCTCACCCAGGTGGATTTAGCCCTAATTCAGCTAGCCTGGGACGAGGATCGCCTGGTGGGGGTTGTACTGGTTCTGCCCGACCTGCTGGCGACGGATTCACAACGGTTGATTATCAAAACCCTCGCAATTTGGCCAGATCGAGCCTATGCCGGGTTGGGGTCTACGCTCCTAGAAGCGGCTCATCAGGCCGGATTTGATCAGGGCTATCGGCAGGCGATTCATGCCTTGATGCACAGCCACAATCTTTCCCTCAACCTCAGTCGCCGCTATAGCCAGCCCTTTCGGGACTATGTGCTGATGGGGAAAAAGCTATCTCCAACCCAATAAAAAACCCAGCCGTCCAGAGCTGGGTCGGGGGTAAAGGGTGGATTTAAGGGTTGGATTCAAAGGTTTTATGAATCGTTTTGATTGAGGGGCCTTTTGGGCCTAGTACCGCCGATGTTAGCAAAGAAACCTAGGACAGGGAGTACTTGCGCACGTCTGTTAGTGAATCTTGACATTGACGTTACTATGTTCATCCTAAGGAGAACCTCGATCACTTTCCGTTACAAATGCTACGGGATGGGGATGGGGTTAGATCCGTGGATGATGGGCGATGCCCGCCCTAACCCCCAATCCCTAACCTCCAACCTTACCGAATTCGGCAGGTTAGCTCATTCCCCAGGCCAAAGTCGCCATCGGTGTATTCGGTGAGGGTGATGGGCAGGGGCGAGGCTTTCCAAATGCCGTCGCAGTAGTCGCGGACGGAACGGTCGGAGGAGAACATCCCCATGCGAATGGCGTTGAGGATAGACATGCGCGTCCAGCTATCGGTGTGGCTGTAGGCGTCGCCCACGGATTGCTGACAGTCGAGGTAGGCCTGGTAATCGGCCAGCAGCAGGTAGGGGTCTTGGTAGAGCAGCTTATCCAGCAGGGGCTTGAATAGGCCACCATCGCCCTGGGAGAAGTGGCCGGAGGCGATCAGGTCGATGGCGTCTTTGAGTAGGGGGTTGGCCTGGTAGTAGCTGTAGGGGTTGTAGCCCTGGGCCTTGAGATCCACCACCTGGTCGGCGGTGAGGCCAAACAGGAAGAAGTTTTCGGCCCCGACGGCGTCGCGGATTTCGACGTTGGCTCCGTCGAGGGTACCAATGGTGAGGGCACCGTTCATAGCAAACTTCATGTTGCCCGTGCCCGACGCCTCGTACCCAGCGGTGGAAATTTGCTCCGACAAATCCGAGGCTGGATAGATGCGCTGGCTGTTGGTGACGTTGTAGTTGGGCAGAAAGATCACCTTCAGCTTGTTGTGCAGGTCGGGATCTTTGTTCACCATGTCGCCCACAGCGGTGATCAGTTTGATCATCAGCTTGGCCATGGCGTAGCCCGGAGCGGCCTTGCCCGCAAAGATGAAGGTGCGGGGAGTGATCTCCAGATTGGGGTTTTGCTTGAGCTGGCTGTAGAGGGTGACGATGTGCAGTACGTTGAGGTGCTGGCGCTTGTATTCGTGGATGCGCTTCACCTGCACATCAAACAGGGAGGCGGGATCGACTAGGATGCCGAACTGGTCATGAATCCGGCCCGCCAGATCACGTTTGACGGCCTGTTTGATGTCGTGCCATTCTTGGCGGAAGCCGCTGTCGTCGGCCAGGGGTTCCAGTTGCTTCAGTTCGTCGAGGTGCTTGATCCAGCGGTCGCCAATGCGGCTGGTAATCAGGGTGCTGAGGCGAGGATTGCTCAGCACCACCCAGCGACGGGGGGTAACGCCGTTGGTGACGTTGCAGAATTTTTCGGGGAACAGTTCGTAGAAATCCCGCAGCACGGTTTGCTTCAGCAACTCACTATGCAAAGCGGCGACCCCGTTGATGGTGTGGCTGCTGACACAGGCCAGGTTGGCCATCCGCACGTAGCGTTCGCCGCTTTCGTCAATGAGAGACATCCGGGCCAGTCGGGCCGCATCCTTGGGGAAGCGCATCCGCACCAGTTCCAAAAAGCGGCGGTTGATTTCGTAGATGATTTCCAGATGGCGAGGCAGCAGCTTGCCGAAGAGGCTGATCGGCCACTTTTCTAGGGCTTCGGGCAGCAGGGTGTGGTTGGTGTAGGCGAAGGTTTTTTGGGTGATTTCCCAGGCCAGCGTCCAATCCAGGCCATGCTCATCCAGCAGCAGGCGCATCAGTTCCGCCGAGGCAATGGCGGGGTGGGTGTCGTTGAGCTGGATGGAGAACTTTTCGTGGAACTTCTCAATCGGCAAGCCCTGGCCCTTGAGGATACGGAACATATCCTGCAAGGAACAGGAGACAAAGAAAATCTGCTGCTCTAGGCGCAGTTGCTTCCCGGCCTGGGTTTCGTCGTTGGGGTAGAGCACCTTGGTCAGGTTTTCGGAGGCCACCTTTTTCTCGACGGCCCCGTAGTAGTTGCCCTGGTTAAACACCTCAAAATCAAAGGATTCGATGGCCTCGGCCTTCCACAGGCGCAGGGTGTTGGCGGTGTTCACCTGATAGCCCAGGATTGGCGTGTCGTAGGGAACGCCCAGTACCTCGCGTTCGGGCACCCAGCGCACCCGGTAGCGGCCCTGGTCGTCGGTGTAGGTTTCCGTGTGGCCGCCAAACTTCACCTCTACCGCCCACTCAGGCCGCACCACCTCCCAGGGGTTGCCGTTGCGGAGCCATTTGTCGGTGCGCTCCACCTGCCAGCCGTCCTTAATATCCTGGTGAAAAATGCCAAACTCGTAGCGAATGCCGTAGCCGAGGGAGGGAATTTCTAGCGACGCCATGGAGTCCAAATAGCAGGCCGCCAGCCGTCCCAGGCCGCCGTTGCCCAAACCGGGTTCCTCTTCCTGGGCCAGCAACTCATCAAAATCTAGGCCCAGTTCTTCGATGGCCTGCTTCACCTCGTTGTAGAGGCCGAGGTTAATCAAGTTGTTGCCCAGGTGCGGCCCCATCAAAAATTCCGCCGACAGGTAGCACACCGTCCGCGCCCCTTGCTGGGTATAGCGCTCGACGGTGGTGTTCCAGCGGTGCAGCATTCGGTCGCGCACTAGGTAGGCCAGGGCCATGTAGTAGTCGTGCTGGGTAGCCAAGGCCACGGGCTTGCCCTGCACAAAAAACAAATTGTTCAAAAAGGCCCGCTTAATGCTGTCAATGCTGGAACCCGTGCGTTCTCCAGCCAGGGCAATGGCGACAGCGGCATCGGTGGTGGCAGTGTTGTCCATAGAGGGGTAGACCTTGGGATTCCAAATAAATGACAAATGGCCAAATTGGCAGGCGACTATAACCCTATCAGATCAAACCCAGAACGCAAGAATTGTGGCCTAGGGCACGATTTAACGGAAGTTAAAAGGAGTTGGGACGCATGGTTAGGGTGCACTGCTGTGCGCCCGTACAGGCATCGGGGCTTGGGTCTATGATCTGGGTACTGAGGGATGTATCTGGGTCGCGTGGTTAAACTGTACTATCGAGGCATGGCCGAAGCCAACGGCAAACCCAAAGTGGGGCGCAGTGCCCGATGTTTGGGTGTGAGGCTGGGCATCGACGTAGATGTGGTTGAAATGCCGAGAGGTTGGCTAGACCCTCAGGGCTACCTACGGCCCGAAGCGGATCGCCAATCCACTGGGGAAAGCGTTACGGTTGTCTTGAGAACGACCAAAGGAATGTCCACCGCCCTCTCGATTGAAAGCTTACCTGCATTTCGCAGACCTGCGGCCTTTGGTGGCCTGGGCAGGGATCCCGTCTGGCAGATTGACGATAGCCACATTGGTGGGGATCTGGACGCTGTTCAAGATAGTGCTACCCACGTTAGCATTATGCCCAGGGTGACGATGCTGCTTGAACGCTACGAAACAGCTTTAGCAAATACCCAAAATGACTGGGAAAAGGTAGGTTAAACATGGCTTGGGTCTTTAGTCTATCGGCTGAATGTGGCGCAGAGAAGATCGCGGCTGAGCGCTTCTCTCAGCACTTTGATGGCCTTATTTTCACCCTATCTAATAGCATACAGGCCCAATGTAAAGCCACTCTGTTTCAGGATTTAGAAGATAACTGGTGGTGTCGAGTGTCTCCAGAAAATGTGAGCGAACTGGGCATTGACTCCCCCGATGTAGCCTATACGATGACCGAGCTAGGCATTCTCCTTTATCAACGGCTGCGTTCTGCTCCAGCCTTTCGCTATGCCTTGGTGGGGGTAGAGGTAGATGAATTTAGAACCTATCATGAGTTAATCTCAGAAATACCTGAAACCCGTTTTCCAGGCTTAGTCTTGACAGAAAGTATCGAGCAAGAATGGGGTTCTTCAGCTACCTTTTATCCCTTTCGATCAGGTTATCTTTGGCAACCCTATGAAGGTGAAATCTATAGGCCGCTCACGGTATCGCCAGACCTGAAAGCAAAGCTCAATGAGTTGATGGTTCTGGCTTGATCTATCCCCAGAGAAAAACACGCCGCATGAGGGCTGGGGTTGGGGCGCACAGCAGTGCGCCCGTACGGGGGCTGTGCTGTAGGGTACGGATTGTGGCAGATGGGTTCGATAGGGTGAAAGATGATCCAGGAAGTAGTGAGAAGATAGCGGTCGTGGAATCTCTAGTTTTGATGCCGAGGGCAACCCTGTGATGCCCCCCTCCCTTGCCCCTTCCATGCAGCAGCGGGTAGACCGTGCCCTCCATTCGCCCACCATCGAGTTCCTGCTGATTGGGTTAATTCTGGCTTCGGTGCTGCTGGTGTTTATTGAGGTGGGATTGCCCTTTGGCAGTGCGGGCCATCGGGCGGTGGTGGGGTTGCAGCACTGGCTGACGGGAACCTTTTGGCTAGAACTGGGCCTGCGGGCTTGGTCGGCCCGGAATAAACAACGGTTTCTCAAAAACTACTGGTGGGATATTCTGGCGGTGATTCCCTTCCCCAGTCAGTTTGTGGTGCTGCGATTGCTGCGGCTGCTGCGGCTGCTGCGGGTGGGGATTTTGCTGAACCGTAATCTGGGCCGTATTTACCCCGCCCTGGCGATTGGGCTGGGGGCGCAGATTGGCCTGGTGGCTATCCTGGGGGTGCTGCTGCTGGGGGGTGGGCTGGGCATTTTTCTGGCCGAAGGGGGCACCAACGACGACATTGAAAACCTACCCCAAGCCCTCTGGTGGAGCCTGTTTACCCTGGTGGCGGCTGAGCCGATTGGGGCCGAACCCGTTACCCTGGTGGGGCGAGTTCTCACCCTGATGGTGATGCTGGGCGGGTTGACCCTGTTTGCGGTGATTACCGGACTGGTGTCGGCGGTGATGGTGCAGCGACTACGATCCACCATGGAGTATCGAACGATGGCCCTGGACGAACTGAGAAACCACACGGTGATCTGCGGCTGGAACCGCAACGGACGGCACATCGTCGAAGAACTGCTGTTCGATGGCGGCTTGCAGGATAGCCCAATTTTAATCATTGCCGAGTTTGAGGAAACCCCAGAGCGTGCCCTGCGCCACCTCAACCTGTCCCACATTTATTTCCATGTGGCGGACTACACCCGCATCGACGTGCTCAAGTCCATCAATATCTCCCAGTGCGCCCGCGCCATCCTGCTGGCCGACACCACCCGCCCCCGCAGCGACCAAGACATCGATGCCCGCACCGTCCTGGCTGCCCTCACCATCGAGAAAATTAACCCCGCCATCTACACCTGCGCCCAATTGCTAGATCGCCGCAATGATGTGCAACTCAAAGCCGCTGGGGTCGATGACGTGATCGTGGCCGACGAAATCACCAGCCACATGATCGCCACCTCCGCCCGCACCCAAGGCTCCGTAGAGGTGATGGCCGAGCTCCTCACGGTGCAGGTGGGCAACCAGTTTTACAAGGTGTCGATCCCGCCCTCCTGGATTGATCTCTCCTTCTGGCAAGCGGTGGATCGCCTCAAACGATCCTACGACGCCCTACTGATTGCCGTAGAACTCAGCTATCCCAAGCGCCATACCCTGGTGAACCCCCCCGCCAACTATCGCCTTGGCCCCAAGGATCAACTCATCGTCATCGCCCGCAAGTGCCCCGAAATTGTGGACTATTAATCATGTTCGCCCCCTAGCTCTCCGCTCCTGCCTAGGCGAGGGACTGGGGGTGAGATCTGACGATCTAGCCCTCAATCAGTCTCCGAACGGCGATGGCCAGATCTGGGAATGCCTGGGGATTAACGATGCCGTCGGCTAAGGTGAGGGATTGTTGATACTCCCCTTGTTCCGGTTGCCACAGTACCGTCACATCGCGACGCTTCAGGTTGACAATCCAATACTCAGGAATGCCCGCCTGGGCGTAGGTGGGGCGTTTGACCTCACTATCTTTTGTCCAACTGGTGTTAGCGTACTCCATCACCCAAAAAAATTCGGCGGGGTAGGGGTGGCGACTACGGTAAAGGGCTCGGAGCGGTTGGGCTATCGTAATATCTGGCTCTGGCTCGGAGTTGCTGTGCGGTAGGGTAATGGGCTTGGCCTCTCGTACCAGCGCTCGATGGCCCAAAAGCCCCCGCAAATAGTCTGCTGCATCGGTGCTGGTCTGGGCGTGTTCTGGCCCTTCGGGTGCCCTTTAACGATTTCTCCATTCAGCAATTCCACCCGCCGCCCCACCAAAATATGGGCGGCAATCATCTGGTGATAGTCGTCGAGTGACCATTTGGCTAGGGTAATTGTCATCGTTGTTTTCCCCTCGCAACGTGGGCTAACGGCCTAACGAATGGCCCTGGCATAGCCGTTGAGTCTTGGCATCGGTCATAGAGCACGTTTCCTGGGTGAGCCACTGTGTACTCTAGGGAGGCTGAGGCTTCTTGATTTATGCGTCCTATGGTATCTCGCTAGAGAGTATGGCGATACTTGTAAAATCCATCCGTTCCATAGAGCCGTAGCTTTGGTGCATTCGCGAAGCAATGCACCAAAGCCATATACAGGAAAATTGGCGATGGGTAAGCGGTGCATTGCGGCCAAAGGGATTGATCCAACATCAGTCGAGCAGGTCTGAGCCGCGAATGCATCTTACCTCTGGGGTCGCAGGCAGGCGTCTTAACATTTCTTATCCGTAGGGCTGTTAGTGGCGCTCGGGATTGGGGAAAGCTGAAGTGTAGGTTCATCCTTCAGGCGAATCTAAGTCAACCACACTACAGGGCTTCCCAATCTGATGACGTACATTTGCACTATATCAAGACTTCCCCAAGACGGGCATCTTGGCTGTGCTTAGATACGTCGTCAGCTTCAGAAATCCTGTAGGAGATGTTTTTCCGGTTTATTTTGCTGAAGGTCATCAATAGATTTATTTCGTTGTAGGTGAAATCATGTTGGGTCAACTGAAGGTTAAGCGAAGCCATCTTTGGCTACTCGGCAGTCTTCTTGCAGGGGCAGTTCTTACTTTAGGTTCGGGGGTTGGCTAAGCTGTTAGTCATCTAAACTGCGTATAATACATTAAAATTCTGGAATAAGCCATGGGAGTCAGAAACTATCTAACGTCAGAGGAAAAGCAAGAGCTTCAGAAGCA
>NZ_JACJRS010000127.1 GCF_014697375.1 Phormidium sp. FACHB-1136 | reverse complement strand
TTCGACCCCCTCACCCAGTGGTACATCCTCGCCTGGGATGCCTTCCGCGCCCGCGAGTTCCCCTTCGATGAAGCGCGACAGCTCGCCCTCGCCGTCGGTGGCTTCAACGTCAGTGACCTGGCCAAAACCCACAAACTGATCGACTCCGCCAGCGGCACCTGCAAACTGCTCACCCCCCAGCAGCGCCTCAAAAAACGCGCCTTCTCCACCAACCCCGACGACTTCTCAGCCGCCGCCCTGGTCGATGGCCTCCACGCCATCATCGCCCTCTACCTCGAAGAACAAAGCATCGACCCCGTCCGCCGCTTCCTCAAAACCACGGGCCTGCTCAGCAACGACCTCTTCATGCGCGCCTGGGAAGTCGCCCTCAAGGCAATCCCCCACATCGGCGACGAACGCAAACGCATGGTCGAAGAAAAAGCCCTCGCTGACCTGTGGCTGGCCATGGATGAGATCCAGGCCAAGGTGGTTTATGTGCAGCCGGAGTTGGCGTTGGAAGAGGGGCAGATGGGATTGTTTTAGACGCGGAGAGGGGGAGATGGGGGGATGCGGGGAGGGGGAGAGGGGAAAACGTGGGGAGGGGAGTGCGTCACGATAAAGCGAGTTGGGAGATCATAAAAAGGTAGGCACTATGGCAGATACATCCGCTAGGGTTCCAAAATCGAAAAAGAAAAACTTTTCCAGCTTTAGCTATGCCGAAGCCTTCAAACAACTCAACTTGGACGATCTCATTCCCTGGGAACTGGATGCGTCCCCGCTGGAACCCAGCGCCTTTTTTCAAGAGCGCCTGCGCCGTTTAGAGCAAACTTTTGATCTGGAAGGCTACGAAGAATCGAAAAAGCTGCTGATCGATGCCATTTGCGAAGAGGCAATCGCCAGCACTGACCATCTCAAAATCTGGAAAGGAGCCCAACTTGAAGGTGATACCGCTGCAGGCTATGTCGATTATCTAATCGCTGAGCGGAAACGGTATTTAGACATTCCCCTACTGTGTATCATCGAAGCCAAGAAAGACGATTTTGAGAAAGGGCTGGCTCAATGCCTAGTCGAAATGCAGGCTTGCCAATGGCAAAATCGCCAATCGGGCCGCGAGATTGATGTCTACGGCATCGTCACCAATGGCCGAGCCTGGCAGTTTTATCGCATGGCCCCATCAGGCATCGTCTCCGAGACCCCGGTCTATTCCACCGGAGATATGGATCTGCTGCTGGGACGATTGCGTTATGTCTTTCAACGGTGTGAGGAGAATTTGGGCTAGAAAAAACGACGAACGCAAACGCATGGTGCAAGAGATGTATAAGATTCAAGTTATGATACTCTATGCGCAGCCCGCAGATTCAAATCTGAAGTGCAACACTCTGTCTCAGAGCCGCTGTCAGCCTTCGCGGTCATGACCACAACCAGGAACACGGTACAGCGCAGCACAGCAGGCTATAGGTCTCCTTCATAGGCTTAGTCTTAGATCCATGGCTGCAAGCGGATTTGAGCAGGTGTTGCACTTCAACCTTGAATTGGCCGCCGAAACTGAACTGCGAGGAGAAGCAACAAGCTTTAGATGTAGGAATTTGATGTCGCTTAATAAGTTTTTCCCAATCAATCCTTAATCATGATGGCACTGGTCTCTTAGGAGGAGATGGATCGCTACAACCTTTATGTGGCAAGAGTTATAGCCAATTTAGTCCAGAATCTCGAAAGTGCTTGTCAAGCAAGGCTTTCATCTGTTTATCACCGATTAGCAGACCAGTGCCATCATGATCCCAAATCGAAAAGACTTGATCCTTTCCGAATCCTTTGATCTTTACGATAACCTTGCCATAATCGATGGGGTTACCGGAAGATTAAACGCAAAACTGCAAATTTACCCATCAGCATTCATTGAATGGGATTTCGAACTTTTTTTAGATGATTCCATTGACATTCAGAAGCTACGTGAGAGCTTCAGAGAATATCCCTTAACTGCTCCAGCTCTTTTTATAGAAAATCTCACTCAAAATAGAGAATCACACAGTTCAGTTGCCAACTTGTTGTCCTTTACAGGCCGTGCGAATAAACTTGTGATCGGTGACAAAAACTTAAACGGCCAAAGCTTCAACTTTCTTTTGACAAATACGAAAGTTTTGTCATACTGTTTAGCACAAGATATTTTAGAATACAAAGTCATCGAGAAAGGACTTATCACACCAGATTTGCCTAAGAGGGAAATAGCATCAGGGGAAGAAGGTAAATTTATTGATGCTCCATTAGACTCAAATTGGAATCTTCGTCTTGAGATTCGCAAAGATGCCATTAATTGGTTGGATGACAAGCGAAAAAATATTGGCAGCTATCTCACTTGTGAAGCAGAGTTGTATCAACCCAGGCGTTTCCATTTAGAAAACTGGGAATCTCTTGAAAAGCTGACCCTTGAGCAAAGTGAAACTCTGATTCAAAATATTTCATTGTTGCTTTCTTATGCAAACTGTGGGTTTGTAGCCCCTTTGTATATCGAAGCAAAAGCCTATAGGATGTCTAATAGAGACACACCCTCATTTACTACTGAATTCGCAAGTTTTACCACTAATCTACAAACCACAAATCTGGAGTTATTGGGTCAAAGTTGGTTTGTTAACATCAGTAGCTTAAAAGCTTTTATAGGCTGTTTTCCTGCATTTCGGAATATGCTATCCTCTTCCAGTTGGGGAGAAACATTTTATTTTGTTCTGATTCAGTATTTTCAGGCCACTCGATTTGGTGATTGGCAAATTGCGGCCAGTGCGGCTGGAGCAGCCCTTGAAAGATTGAGCTTTCAGATTCTAGTTGAAGATGAAGCAGACTCTTTAACTAAAGATAGATGCGAGCTACTATTTGACTTTAAAAATCAAGGGCAGGCGAAACAAGTTTGGAATTTAGGTAGAGGTTTTGGTCAAGAGAATGTCAATATCACTGCTAAGCGGCTGATGCTAACCCTTGAACGCATTGGTCTGACAGCTACAAGAGGACACACCGATGCTAACGACGTACAAGCTTTCCTCAATGTGCGGAATGACGCTGTTCATCCCAGAGTGAGCGCTATGGATACCAATGAAAGAATTGCAATTATCCTCAAAGCTATTCAGTGGATAGATGAGATCCTTTTATGGCGCTTGGGCTACGAGGGTAAGTATTTTGACCGCATTGCTTGTGGAGAAAGGATGAAGGGCACAATTACCAGTCATACACTGGTTGCAGACGCTCGATACGACTTGACCCTGAGGGATGCAAGTTGGTGAGATGTTAAACGATTACCCCTGGCGCATCAGCTACGCAAGCGACACCAGCAACCCCGTCGCTGACTTCTACATCCCGGCCTTAGAGCGATCTACGCAATATGATCGCAAATCCGGCTTCTTCAACAGCGCCATTCTCAGCCAGGTCGCCGGGGGGCTGGGGGCCTTCCTCCAAAACGAAGGCCGGATTCGCCTGATCATGAGCTGCCACCTCAGCCAAACCGACCTCCAAGCCATCCAGCAGGGCTATGCCCTTCGCGATGCCGTCGCCGCCCGCCTCGATGCCAACCTCACGGCTCCCACCAGCTTTGCCCAGCTCAAACGCCTCGAAATTCTAAGCTGGCTAATCCAAAGTGGTCGCCTCGATATTCGCATCGCCATCCCCCTCCGCCAGGACGGCCAACCCCTCGACCCCGACGAAGCCATCAACACCCACTACATCTATCACGAGAAAGTCTGCCTCTTCACCGACGCCGACGGCAACCAGATCGCCACCACCGGCTCCAACAACGAGTCCAGCGGCGGCTGGAACTTCAATGTCGAATCCTTCCACGTCTTCTGTTCCTGGGAAGGCTCCCGCGACCTGGCCCGTGTGCAGGAAGAGGTACTGCGGTTCGAGCAGCACTGGCACAACCAAATCCCCAGCGTTCGAGTGTTTGAGGTGCCCGAAGCTGTTAAGCGCAAGCTGATTCGCTACGCCCCACCCCAGCGCCCGACCTGGAAACCTGAGGATGAATTTGATCAGCGACCGATTCGGGCTGGGGATGGGGAGACTGGGAGACAAGGGGATGGGGAGATGGGGGGACAGGCTGCTGACGAATTCCCCCTCTCCGCGTCACCCCCTCCCCGCGTCCCCGCGTCCTCTTCCCAAGAGCAGGCCGCCTTTGAGGCCATCGCCAACATCCACCAAGACCCCGGTTGCCTGAGCGCCTGCCTCACCTCCATTCCCATCCAGCCCTGGCCCCACCAAATCAAGATTCTCAAGCGGGCCGCTGCTGAGTTCCCCCGCAGCTTTCTAATTGCCGATGAAGTGGGCCTGGGCAAAACCATCGAAACCGGGCTGATTTTGCGCTACCTGGTGGTGTCCCAAAAGGTGAAGCGCGTCCTGGTCTTGGCCCCCGCCAGCGTCCAGCCCCAATGGCATGAAGAACTCCGGGAAAAGTTCAACCTCCACTTCTGGAGCTACACCCAGGGCGAATTCAAAGATCCCTATGGCCAGACTACCCAGCCCACGGGCAACCCCTGGAATCAGAAAGACCTGATCCTCGCCTCCAGCCACCTAGTGCGCCGCAAAGAGCGGATGCAGGAGCTACTCGATGCCGAGCCTTGGGATTTGGTGATTCTCGATGAGGCCCACCATGCCCGTCGCAAATCGCCCCAGGCCCGCAAAGACACCCCTAACCGCCTACTGCAACTGCTAGAGCAACTGCGTGAGAGAACCAAATCCCTGATCTTGTTGTCGGCCACCCCCATGCAAATTGACCCCATCGAGGTCTTTGACCTACTGCATGTGCTGGGGCTTAAAGGCCACTGGGCCTACGGCGATACCTTCTGCGACTACTTTTCATCCCTAGAGAGCCAACCAGATCGCCATCTGTTGGACTTTTGGCAAACCATGGCCAGCGACTACTTTGCCCGTGGTGGCCAGCCCTGCCCCCGGCTCCAGCAACATCTGCACCAGCAAGACCGGATGTTGGCCAGCAAGGTGGAAGACCTCTGGCGGGGCCGTGTTCGCATCATCAACGAGCGGTCTTACCTGCACGATGAGGCGTTCATCACCGCCTCGCGGCAATTCCTATCCACCAACACCCCGCTCAAAGACATGATGTTTCGCCACACGCGAGACACCCTGCGGGAATACTATCGCCTGGGCCTGCTCGACAAAGACGTGCCCCGCCGTGAGGTCTGCGATAACGCCATCACCCTAGAACCGACCCGTGAAGCTGACCTCTACCGCCAGGTGAGCGACTATGTGCGACACTTCTACCGCCTCGCCCAAAAGGAGCAGCGTAAAGCCCTGGGCTTCTTGATGACGCTGTACCGCAAACGGCTGACCAGCTCCTTCTACGCCATTCAACAATCCCTCCAGCGACGGCTCGATTCCCTCATCACCCAGCAGGGCAGCGGCCTCACCACCGATGATTTCGCTGATCTGGACGATGCCGAGGATGCGGTGATCGAAGGGCTAGAGGGCTACATGGAGCCCGTAGACCCCAAGGAGATCGAGCACCTAGAAGCTCTGCTGCGACAGTTTGAGAACACCGGAGAAGATACCAAGCTGGCCCACTTCATCGCCACCCTGCGCCAGGAACTGGTGAACCGAGAAAGCGCCATTGCCTTCACCCAATACACCGACACCATGGACTTCCTGCGCAACCAACTGCGGGAACTCTACGGCAATCAGGTCGCCTGCTACTCCGGGCGCGGCGGCGAACTGTGGCGCGATGACCAATGGACAGTGGTGCCCAAGGAGCTAATCAAAACCCGGTTCCGCGATGGCGATATCAAGATCCTGCTCTGCACAGAATCCGCCAGTGAGGGGCTGAACCTGCAAACCTGCGGGGTGTTGTTCAACTACGACATGCCCTGGAACCCAATGCGAGTCGAACAGCGCATTGGCCGCATTGACCGCATCGGCCAGCGATACCCCACCGTCACCATCCACAACTTCTACTATGACGGCACCGTAGAGGCGAAGGTCTACCGCAAACTGCGCGACCGCATCAATGCCTTCACCTCGGTGGTGGGTAACCTTCAGCCCATCCTGGCCCAGGTGCCCACCTTCATCGAGCGGGCCACCATGAGTGTTGACGCAGAAGAGGAAGATGTCTTGCTCTCGGAGTTCGATACCGTCCTATCCGCCCCGCCCCAACGGCCCGCCCTCGATGACATGGTGAAACGCGATGTGGAAGCCGACCTGCAAGAGATCCAGCGGCCCCTGCCCCCGTCCCCCGTCAGCCCGGAATTTGTGGAGACTACCTTTACCCAATCCCGTCTGCTAGCGGCCCAAGGGGTTCAGTTTGTGCAGGCCAGTCCAGGCCGTTGGGACATGACCTATCGGCAGCACACCTATGTTGTCACCTTTAGGCCAGGGGTCTTTGAGGAGCATCCCTCACTCCGGCTGATGACCTGGGGTGATCCTTTGTTCGAGCAACTGCTCCTAGAGGGGATGCGTTAGAACCGATGCCCCGCCTTAACACCTAACGTCTGAATGAAGCTGCGCCACCAATCGGCGTTGGCTTGAGGCTAGGTCTTTTGGAGCTTGAGCTGTGGCATGAGCGCGAACACGCCCCAACCCAAATACTCGCGCGTGTAGGTTGCGTGGCGCTCAGGCTCTGTGGCCAGTTTGGAACGAATTTCCTCTGCTAACTCATCGTCGGGATTGTCCTCAAGCCATCGGCGCATTGTGAGCCACTTGGCGGCCTCGTACCTGTCCCAACCGTCTTGATTGGCTAGAACCATCTCAATGACGTCGTAGCCCAAGTTGCCGAAGGACGCGAGAAGCCCTGGAAGACTGAAGAAATCGGACATTGAATTGGCAAGACACTGTTTGGCAATATCCTCCGTTGGCGGTACCTGTCGCCAGTAAGGCTCACCAAGGAGGATGATTCCACCTGTACGCAGGCTTTTCGCCAGAAGCTCAAGGGTGCCAGCGACGCCTCCACCAATCCAAGTGGCACCGACACAAGCGGCCACATCAACGTTCTCGTCAGAGACATAGCCTGCGGCATCGTTGTGAATGAACTTGACTTGATGGGCAACGCCAAGTTCTTTGGCACGCTGTTTTGCCTGTTCGGTGAACAACGAACTCATGTCGATGCCCGTACCGATGATGCCGTGATCGCGTGCCCAAGTGCATAGCATCTCGCCCGAACCACTCCCCAGATCAAGCACTCGATCTCCTGGCTTTAGACGCAGCGCATTACCAAGAGTGGCGAACTTTTCAGGCGTGAAAGGATTGTGGATGCGATGCGCACTTTCCGTAATGTTGAAAATCCGTGGGATATCCATGGTGTTAATTCTCTAAATGATCTCGATAGTTAAGACGGTACATCCATCCCCTTTGCTATTCCTCGACTAAGCCCTAGGACAGATCTGTGGGCATTCCTCCGACTGGCTGCATGATATTTTCCCCACTTTTAGAGGGCAGGTAAGTCCTTGGCAAATTTGATGCGGGTGGCTTGGATAGCCAGGTCATGGGCCTGGTTCAGATCATCGAGGTCAAGTTGGGCCACCATCTTTTCGCAGTAGGCGACGGCCTCTAGGCCCACCGCTTCGGGGATGTAGTTACGGGCAATGCGACTGCTGCCACTGACGGGATTCTCCCAAACCGCTTTCATGGTGGCGGCATCCATGCCGAAGAGACCCCGGTAGGTGTAGTTGGTCCAGTAGCCGTAGCGGCTCTGGGGGTCTTTTTCCTGCACCTCCCAACCCCAATCGGCCCGTGCGGGTTTGCCGGATTCTCGCGACATGATCCAGCCCTGCACCCGTTGATCGTCTTCGTAGGTGTAGGCCCGTTTGAGGATGGTGTACGCCTGGGCGTAGATGCCTTTAGCG
The DNA here is from genome assembly GCF_014697375.1 of Phormidium sp. FACHB-1136. GTDB lineage: Bacteria > Cyanobacteriota > Cyanobacteriia > Phormidesmidales > Phormidesmidaceae > Nodosilinea. Next base: position 6,377 of record NZ_JACJRS010000127.1, on the reverse strand, counting down.
GCGAACCAGGCGAGGAAATCAATCAGGCCATCACGGGCAGGTTTTCGCAGTTTGCCGGGATTCTTGGCCCAATCCTGGGCGAGGGCGGCCCAGTCGGAGGCTTCCAGTAACAGGTACTCGTTACCGTCCTCTGCCAAGATTTGGGTCACCCTGAAACGACTGCCAGAGGGGAGTTCCAGGTACTTTTCCCCCTCGATTTGCATCACCCTACGGGACAGGGTGGTTTGGGGAATCCCAAGCTCTCGATCCATCCCTCGAAAGCCCATGCCTAGGGAGGGCTTATCCGGCCCCAGGCCGTTTGGGTCAATGATGATCGCCTTGATTTCCCGACTCTTATAGCGGAGGGGAATGATTTGACCAGCGCGAAAGTCAGGCATGGCTACTTAGCCTTTTTGGTCTTGGATTGCTCAATGTCCTTTAGTCGTTCCTCGCCCAGGAGACGCAGCTTTTGGGTGAGGGGTAGGCGTTCCCAAAGGGGATTATCGGCATAGATGACTCTAACGACTATAAGGCCACTGCGAGTGGTGGGAGCGGTCGCGGCTGGTGTCGTGGCCCTGCTGCTGCTGACGGCGGCGCTTCATGCGGGTGGACACCATTACCAACTGTGGCTGGCTGGTGGGGTCTGGTGTGCCACGTTGGCCCCTGATGGCACGATTACAGAATCCTATGGCGTGGAGGCTTGTGGACAATGAAGCTCGATTGCTGTGATCGTTGCCAGTTCTATTCCCGCAGCCCGCTCCTGGTCTGTACGCTACATCTTGCCGGGGTAGAGGGGCACACCTGCCCAGACTTTGAGCTTGACCTGACCATTCCCGATGATGAGGCGGTGGTCTGGTATGGCGAACCATGGCAACCGGAAGGGGCCAGCTACTACGGAGATGAGCTGGTGCTGGAGCCCGTGCAGCAGATGACGATAGAGCAACGGCTAGACCTGCTGGATAGTCACCCCTTGTTTACGGGACGATGCCCTAATTGTGAAATGCCCCTGCTTCAGACCGAGCCGCCCTGTGTGCATTGGGACTGTGAGCATTGCGGCTGGGTGGATGATTCGGTGTAGCCCTGGCCTAGCATCTAGGAAAACACTTTTCTTTTGTCGTAGGAATGAAAGATAAAAAATAAAATTTAGTTTTTCAAATAACGAAAAGATTCAAATCATAATTCATCATTGACTCGAAAAGGGTATCCACGAAGATCGAGCTGTAGCAAGTCGTTAATACCAGGGTACATACCTCCGGGCCACCAATCTAGTTCTTTTATTAGCTGTTCAGGTGTCATGCCTTCCACAGTTATATCCACGGCAAGGCCAGTGAGATGTAAACTGTCTGGTTTACCACCAATTTGAGTATTAACAAGTTCAGACCTATACCATGAAACAACTTGAATGGGTTTATTTAACTGATTTTTAACTTTTTGAAGTTCCTGCGCTAAAAGAATGATGTTATCACGTTGCTCCAAAGTTTGAGGTATACGAGAACCGCCACGAGTAGCATCTGACCAAGTAAAATCTACACCGCTAGTAATAGGTTTAGCTAGTTCCTCAGCAGTCCAGTTCTCAGGGATTAGAAGAAAATCATCTGGCAAACTTCCCTCAAGCTGACTGATCTCTGCCTCAAGTATCCTCAATTCTTCTTCTTCATTGGAAGGTAAGTTAGCTTTTACTAAGAGGGCACTTCTCTTATTTTTAAGTACTGCCAGTCTTGATGAACCTTCAAGTGCCTGGATTCTTAAATCCTGATAATAATCGTCCCATCGGGATTTAACGTCTTCTGAAAGAATTAAGCTTCTAAAATAATGAGCGAATCTAAGTCGCTTTTCAAGATTAACATCAAGAGCCTCATTAATGAATTGTGCTAAATACTCAGACTCTCTCTTGTCTCTTTCCTGTTTCAGGCTAAACATCTGAATCTGCCAGTTGAGGGCTAAAGAAACACCTCCTAAGATTAAAGTTCCCAAAAGAAAACGATAAAAATTAAGTCTTAGTTTGATTCTTTCATTCTTAATATGCTCAAGCTCTAGCAATAGTGAAGCACTTTTTTGATTGAGACTATTTTCCTCTTCTCCTTCCTGCATTGAACTCTCTTTTTCTTCTAACTGTTTCAAGATACTAGAAAAATCTGTATTCAACTCAGAACCAAATAGTTTTTGAATGGAACTCCAAACATTCACCATTAAATTCTCTTGGAGATGAGCATAGACTCAGCAAGAAGCTTTGCTGGGTTGATATCCTAATTGCAGGAATAATATATATCAGGAAAGTTGATTGAAATGCAATTATTTTGACAAAAGGTAACACTCTTCGACGCAATCTGTAAATATCTCTTGGTAGCTACTGATAGATGAAATGGATGAACTTTTCTTATGCTTAACCTGCTGAGATAATAAGAGAGAATTGCGAACATATTCTCCTTTTCCCATCCCTACTACAGCGGCTCAGGCTGTTCTATCACGCCGCTCTTACCTTATACAAACTTGCTCTATGGCTGCGATGGTCAAAAATTGGCCTTGGGCCATTGCACTCCGCAAACCTGCTCTACATCGTGAGTGAGTAGGGATCAACCCTCGACCAGCGCCCCCTTGACTGTGAACATTGCGGCTGGGTGGATGATTCCGTGTGAGTTCCCCAGACAAGGATCGACTGTGTAGTGTGGAGGGAACGTGTATTGCCTTGGCTAGTGCTATGATCCAATCCATTCGCGCAGGCTTGCTCTACTTTGTGATGGTGTTTAGTCTGGGGTTCCTGCTGGGAACAGTTCGCGTTCTAGTGCTGATTCCGAGGTTGGGGGAACTCGTTAGTACCTGCATCGAGCTACCCATCATCTTGAGTGCAGCTTGGCTAGCGTCAGACTGGCTGATTACGCGACTCCAGGTGTCCTCTCAATGGTGGACTCGCCTCAGTATGGGGCTAATTGCCTTCGGACTACTGATGGCGGCAGAGTTAGCCCTGTCTGTCTGGTTAGTGGGCAACACCGTACAGGAACACTTTGCAGCCTATGGAACACTGCCCCATGCCATCGGATTAGCAGGTCAAGCAGTCTTCGCTTTAATTCCGTTAATCCAGAGAGGTGAACATAACCACGGCACAGCAATGGATGATTCCGTGTAGGGACTTTGGAGCGGCAGCGAATTACTTTCTAGGCCAACCAACGCAGGCTTTTCTATGATACGCGCTGAGGATCGGCGCAAGGGTCGAGCCGTGCAAGGCAGATAAGGTGCTTCGCCGTTTTTTGTTTTGTCTGCCTTGCCCTTGCGCCTACTCTTGGGAGTGACTTTCCTTGTGGAGCGCGTGCTTAGAGCCTGTTGCGTTTGGTTTTTGTCATGCTTGCAGTCCCGTTTGAGTTCGTTCAGGGTTTGGCGGCTGAGTTCGGTGCGGTTGAGTGCGCCTGGAGGGAGTCGGATCGCTCGTTCACGGGCTTCGTGGCTGAGGTGTGGTTCGCTGAGTTGCCTTCGGTCTTTGCGTCTCGGTGAGCTTCGGTCGTCGGGTACTTCGTGCTGGTGCGCTCTGTGTCCTCTGGGCCGGGGCGCTTTGCGGTGTTGGTGCCTGTATCGCTTCCTTGTGGCCAGGTGGCTCTGGTCGGTGGGGTTCGTGGTGGCCGGGTTCGCTGTCGGCTCGTGGCTTAGTTTCTCTGGAGCTTCGGCCCCTTTCTTTGTGCGTTGGTTTGAAAGAGGACATCCTTAACCCCTCTATTACCACCCTCAGCCAATACCCCGCCTGACCCTACCCACGCCCGATTAGCTTATGGTGAGGGGTGTACTTCGATGAACTCCTATGGCTTCTATCCTTGCCTCTCTTGTGGCGATCACACTATGGATCTTCTTAACTGCACCAGCTTTGGCGGTTACAGCACCTACTCCACAGACTCTAGGGACGATGCCTGGATTATCTGAGGTATTCGCAGGGGAGACTCCCGATCTGGGCATTCAGGATGGCAAGCTATCTCCCTGTCCAGCAACGCCTAACTGTGTCGTGAGCCAGGGTGCTGATACAGCCCATGCCATTGTGCCGATTGCCTACACTAGGAGCCGGGATGAGGCCCGTGAGCTACTGACTAAGGTGTTGGGCGTTGTGCCTCGCACTGAGATGGTGGTGCAGCAGCAGGACTACATCCGAGTGAAATCCACCAGCCGCATTATGGGTTTTGTGGACGATACTGAATTTTACTTTCCAGCGGATGAGCCTGTGATTCAGGTTCGCGCAGCGGCCCGATTAGGAGAGTCTGATCTAGGTGTAAATCGACGGCGACTGGAGCAAATCCACTTTGCCTTGAAAGACTTGGGAATTTAGGCGTCCATCACCTGTACTCACATCTCACTTCTCCCAGAACAAACCCTTAGCTGGAGGTAACACGGGCCGCGCTATCACGCCGCCCTTCCCTTCTGCCAACCTATCTTCCAAGACCCCACCCGCACACCCCGCCGAGGGGGCAGGCCATCAAAGCTATCTGAGGTCTGCAACTGTTCTCTGTCAGACACTCTGGACATCGTGGCCTAGCCTGCCCCCTCCTCGCCATCCGTGGCCAGCTTCCTGGTGGTGGGCGTAAAAACTATGTCCTTGGGCAGAGGCTTGCCAGCCTTAGGCGGTTTGCAATGAAGGAAAGCGGTTCCCAGGAATTGAGTTATGAGGCCATTTGAGCAATGGGGCGAGTTGGCTGCTTCAAGCGTTGGCCCTCCGTTCATTTCGATGGTAGACTGCCAACCCTTTGACCGACCGCTCCTGGTGCAACGCTTAAGCCGCTGGGCCAGAGGGTTAGGCGAGATTCCGGTCTATCTCGTGAACCCAGGCTATGCTCAGGTTCAGCGGGTCACGGAGGCCATGTCGTTTGGCTTTAAGACGGCTCCCGCCCAGTTGGGTGAGTCTTCTATCGACTCGACGCAGTTTTTACCTTGGCTGGTCTCTAATTCATCCGCAGTCCAAGGCATTTTTGTGCTCGAAGGCCTGGACATAGCCGAGCATCGCTACCAGGTTCAGAACCTGTTTGAGCAACTGCGGCTATCGGGCCAAGCCTGCTACTTGCTGTTTGTGGGGGAACAACCCACGGTGCCCCTGGGCTTGCACGGCATGGTCGAGCCATTTGAGTTTGGCTACCCTACCTCTGGCCAGGTCAGGGATGCGATGGGCGACCTGGCCCATCGTAAGGACGTTGACCCTGCTTTTCTTGATGACCTAGACGCCATCGTGCGGGCTGCTCAGGGTCTCAGCCTGGGTGAAATCTACGGCATCGTGCCCCGTGAAGCGGCGTTGAGTCCATCGGGTCAAGCCTTGGCTCAGCGCCTCTTGGCCTATAAGGTGGCTAAATTGCGGGGTCGGGGGCTTGAGTTCATCGGTGAGCCGGACGTCCCAGAGGCGGCAGGTCTAGATTTGCTGAATGCTCGGTTAGAGCGAATCACGGCCTTGCTCGACCCTGCTGCGGCCCAGCATAACCTCAAATTCCCCAACGGCATGGTGTTGTGGGGCTTGCCGGGAACGGGCAAATCCTTGAGTGCGAAGCTGGCCGCCAAGAAGCTGGGCGTACCGTTGCTGAGTGCCGATTGGAACGGACTGCGGGGGGCGACACCCACCGAAAGTCTGGCCAACCTTCGGTTCCTGCTCGATACCGCAGAGGCCATGGCTCCCTGCGTGCTGTACTTCGATGACTTTGACAAAGGGTTTGCGGGCTGGGACACCGACATCACCGCTAAGCAATGCGCTCAGAAGTTATTGACCTGGATGCAGGAACACACCGCTCCGGTGCTGACCCTGGCCACCGTGAACCGTCTGGGGATGCTGCCCGTGGAACTCCAGCGTCGATTGCCAGAGGTCTTTTTCTTCGACTTACCCCACGACGGTGCCCGCTACGACATCTTCTACCTGCACCTGGCAAAGTACTTTCCCGCGTTCCGTCATGGGGCCTCTGACCCGTCCCCCTTCACCGATGAGCAGTGGCGAGAACTGCTGACGGCCTATCGCCTCTGTATCCCGGACGAGATTGGCCATGCGGTCAAGCGAGTCGCTGAGGACTGCTTCTATCAACACTATCTAGATGGGCGAAGTGAGCAGCCCCTGGCGCTAAGGTTTGAGCACCTCCTCGCCCAACGGGAGGCGTTTACCCCGGCCCTAGTGCGAGAGGAGGGAGCGATGCTAGAAATCCGCAACAAGGCAACCTACGCTAAGCCCGTCAGCAGCCCTGACCAGTCTCGGTTTGCGCGGCCCCGACAGACGTTGTTTGGTGATTAGTCTGAATTGAGAGGCGTTTTCTGGCTCAGTTGCAGCGTGGTAAAGATGGGCATGGCGGTGGAAAGGGGCAGCGTTTTCCCCGTCGCCAGGGCCAGGTTGCATAGGGCTAGGTGCAGCCGATCCGTGGGCGATGGATCCTCAAGAATGAAGTTGGGATTGCCCCAGA
>NZ_JACJRS010000126.1 GCF_014697375.1 Phormidium sp. FACHB-1136 | reverse complement strand
CGTCATCTGGGGGTGATCCATCTGCGGCGGATGGAGAATGCCAAGGCCAGTGAGATTCATGTCGCCCAAGCCCTGATGACCGAGGTCTTACCCCAGTTGCCCCCGGGCCAGACCCTCAGCTTGGATGCCTTGCACACCACCGCAACGACCGTGCAGACCATCGTGGCGGCCAACCAGCACTATCTGTTACCCGTCAAAGGCAATCGCCCCCACGCCCACGCCGCCATTGAGGGCATCGCCACCACCGTCCCCCCGCAGGACGAGGCCACCGAGGTGGATACCTCCCATGGTCGCTCCGTTCAACGACAGGCCCAGGTCTTCCCACCCACCCCGGCGTTGCAGGCCCAGTGGCCCGGTCTCGCCTGGGTCGGGGTGGTTCACCGCTGCGGCGAACGCGACCAGAAACCCTTTTCCGAAACGGTCTACTCCCTCGGCAGCGCCCCCTGGACGGCCACTGACCTCCTCCACGCCAGTCAACAGCATTGGCAGATTGAGAACGGCTTGCACTGGGTCAAAGATGTCACCTTTGAGGAGGATGACCCGCCCCGCCGGGGCGGCCATGCCCCCGTCACCTGGAGTATTTTCAACACCTTTGCCATTACCCTGGCCCGACGACAAGGCTGGCGAACCGTGCCCCAAGCCCTCAGAGATTGGGCCAACCGGATCCATCACATTTTTTCTTTATTGGTATGAAACCACCCTGCCTCTCCCAGAATGGAGAGGGGAGCCGGAAATTCGTCAAAGTCCCTCTCTCAACCTGGGAGAGGGGTTTAGGGTGTAGCTTGCTTCCCGCAAGGGTGGGCCGAGATCAGGACAGTAAACCAAGTTTGTGATCGACTGAACCTAAAACAGTAGTCGGGCTAAGGGGCCAGGGAGGGGCAGCACGATCAGCACCAGCAGGGCCAGGGCAAAAAGACCCAGGAGGTCGCGGCGGCTGTCGAGTTCGCTGATGTCGTTGAGGGCGGGTTGATCGACCACTGGAATGAAGAACAGCAAAATCGCCCAGATCAGTAGTTCAGAATGCACGAAGGCCAGCATTAACACCAACAGCCGCGCCACTTGGCCGATGATTGCCCCGGTGCGCTGGCCATACATGGCATGGACAATGTGGCCACCGTCGAGCTGTCCCACGGGCATCAGGTTAAGGGCGGTGACCACCAGGCCCAGGCATCCGGCGATGGCTACGGGATGAAGGTGAACGGCCTGTTCTAGCCCCACCTGGGCACCTAGGGTGAGCTTAATGAACAGGGCCAGCAACACCGAGGCCGTGGGATTAACGGCCTCGAAGCTGAGGAGGCTAGACCCGCTTTCGGGAATGGGTACCACGGTGGATTGGGTCAAACCCCAGATCAGCAGCGGCAGGGTGACGACCAAGCCTGCCAAAGGGCCAGCAATGCCCACATCAAACAAGGCCCGCCGATGGGGCACCGGAGATCGCAACTGAATGAAGGCCCCAAAGGTACCCAGGAAAAAGGGAAAGGGGATGAAGTAGGGCAGAGTGGCGTCCATGCGGTAGCGACGGGCGGTGAGGTAGTGGCCCATTTCGTGGCAACCCAGAATCACCATCAGGGCGAGGGCGTAGGGCAACCCCTGCCAAATCAGGCTGGGATCGGCCTGTTGTTGAGCTTCGGTGAGGCCCAGGAGTCTGGCCCCGGCAGAGGTGGTGGTGAGTAGCGTTATGGTTAACAGCCCTAGGGCAAGGCCCGGTTTAGTCAGGGCTTTGGATTTTCCTTGGGCTTGGGCCTGGATTTGGGGATTGGGTACCAGGGCAAAAACGGGCTTTCCCTGCATTCCCTCCTGGAAAATCACCAAAAAGCGGTCGCCAAATTGCCGCCGCACATTCTCCTTCACCGTCTCGTAGGCTTCGGTGGGGGAGGTGCGCAGTTGCCCCCGACAGATCATCGCCTGGGGCAGGTATTCAATGTTCTGCAAGTAGTAGACCGACCAGGGAAAACAGCCTTGCAGGGCAGATTCTTCCTCTTTGTCAATAGGGCGCAGGGGCGGCTTGGATGGGGCGGCGGGGGATGGAGATTCCGCCGAGGATTCCGCCAAGGATTGGGACGGGGCGGCGGCAGGAGACCCAGACCCCAAGGGTTTGCGGCCCCATTGCACCAACCCCCAATAGAGCAGCGGGCATAGCACAAACAGCCCCAACAACACCCCTAGGGGCAGCGGTTTTTCTGGGCCTTGAACCAGCGCCCAACCCGCCAACACCAGGGCAGGCATCATCATCACCAGCCACAGCAGCCACACGGGGGTGCGGGTGATGGATCCCACACTTTGCTGAACCGTGGCAAAGGTGAACAGACCTAGCAGCAGCAACAAAACCCAAAACACAAGCATGGACAATTAACCATTCACAGTAGGGAGCAACCCGTTCACAGTAGGGGCAACTGATCTATACGGAGAGTGATCTTCAGGGTGTGATCTATCGGGAACTGGTGACCTAGGGCAAGGGGGCGGTAAAGCCGCGTTAGGATTTGGGGAAGGGACTCAACAACCGCTAAAATCAGCATCCTGGTATCACAACGTTGATACCGCAATTACCGATATCCTGCGGCCCCTGCAACCGCCATCGAGTCAAATCCTATCGCGTCCTATGGCCCTCTCCCCATTGTCTACGGCATCCAAACCGCCGCGTTCTGTATTTGAAACCCTCTACGCCTTCGCGCCCAACCGAGACACCCTGGGAGGAACCGCCTACTTTATTGTAGATAACGACTCCAAGGGATCTCCGCAAAATCTCCTAGTCGATACTCCCCCCTGGGACGAAACCACTCAGCAATTTCTAACCGAACAGGGCGGTGTGCGGTGGCTGGTAATCACCCACAGAACCGCCATCGGCAAGGCAGCAGCCCTGCAAAAACACCTCGGCTGCGAGGTGGTGATCCAAGAGCAGGAAGCCTATCTGCTGCCCGATACTCCTACCACCACCTTTCAACAAAACTTTAGGTTTACCCCTCAAATCGAAGCCCTGTGGACTCCGGGCTACTCCCCCGGTTCCGCCTGTGTGTATTGTGAACGCTACGGCGGCGTACTGTTTACCGGACGGCATCTGCTGCCAAACCGCCAAGGCCAGCCCGCACCCCTGCGCTTTTCCAAAACCTTCCATTGGCCCCGCCACCTGCGCCAAGTGGAAGCCCTCAAAACCCGCTTTAGCCCAGAGACCCTGGCTCACCTCTGCCCCGCCGCCAACACCGGATTTCTGCGCGGCCAACGCACCATCGACAACGCCTACGCCCAACTCCAGCAGATTGATCTAGAGTCCCTGCGCTCTGCCCCCGCCCTACTCTAGCCCTCCCCCTACTAGGGATACGCCGCTTGGTTTCATGGCGCAAGTCCTGGGAGATCCCCCTAAATCCCCCTTAGTAAGGGGGACTTTAACTCCGGTTCCCCCTTAGTAAGGGGGACTTTAACTTCGATTCCCCCTTTAGTTTAGTAAGGGGGACTTTAACTCCAGTTCCCCCCTTACTAAGGGGGGCTAGGGGGATCGATTCGCCCTAAACTGTTACTGATGAACGGTTGAAGGGCGTAGAGCATTGGCAATTGTGGCGCTGTTGGTCATCTTAGTTTTGGCCTACCTGCTGGGATCGTTCCCCACGGGCTACCTCTTGGTCAAAGCCCTGAAGGGCATGGATATTCGAGACTATGGTTCCGGCGGCACCGGGGCCACCAACGTGCTGCGTACTGTGGGCAAAGGCCCTGCGTTGGTGGTGTTCGTCGTGGATTTGCTGAAGGGTAGTGCCGCCGTGTGGATGGCCCAGTGGCTTTTTCCGTTGCTGCTGGCCCGTTTCGGTGGCGATGGCTTGGTTTTGGCCCAGCCCTGGGTGGATATGCTGGCGGGGTTGATGGTGCTATTGGGTCACAGCCGCTCGGTGTGGCTGGGCTTCACGGGAGGTAAGTCCGTGGCGTCGGGCTTGGGCGTGTTGCTGGCGATGGCTTGGCCCGTGGCCCTAGGTGCCCTAGGGGTGTTTGGCCTTACCCTCGCCCTCAGTCGCATTGTATCCTTGGGGTCGATGCTGGCGGCGCTGGCGGCGGTGATTCTGATGGTAGTGACTGGACAACCCCTGGCCTATATCCTGGTGGCTATTCTCGGCGGCGGCTATGTGATTTTGCGCCACCGGGGCAATATTCAGCGCCTCTTGGCAGGGACAGAACCTCGGATTGGCCAATCCGCCGTTACCGCCAACCCTAGCTCTACGGAGTCTTAGCCGAGGGAGTCTTGGCAGGCAACCATACAGGGGCGCTAGGGGTCGCAGAGGCGGCGATCTTGGGGACTGAGATCTTCACCATGACGAAGATAATCGCTCACCCAGTCGCAGGCATAGGCCACTGGGTCGAGGGCCATGATTTGCTGAATATCCCAAACGATCAGTTGACCATTGTCGCTCCCAGAATAGAGGCGATGGCCATCGGGGCTAAAGGTGAGGCTGGTGACAATGCTGCGATGGCCAGGGAGGATGGTGCGAAGGGTGCCATCTCGGTTCCACAGCTTAACGGATCCATCAACACCTCCAGTGGCCATAATGTGGCCATCTGGGCTGAAGGCGACCCGCGTTAGGCCGTCGCTTTGGCCGGGAATTTTCTGGAGCGGGCCATCGGGGTAGGCCCAGAGGTAGAGGGTGTCGTCTAGGCTGGTGGCGGCTAGGCGTTGGCCATCGGGACTCCAGGCTACCCCCCAGACGGCTCCGGCATCGGTGATGGGAGTGCGGACCAGGGTGCCGTCGGTGCGCCACAGTTTCACGGTGCCCTCCTCGCTGGCGGAGGCTAGGATCGGCACTTGAGGGCTAAAGGCCAGTTGCCAAATGCGGGAACTATGGGCCTTAAACCGGGTCAGCATCGTCCCCGTAGTATCGCGGATTTGAATCGTGCCATCATCGGTGCCCACGGCCAACGTGAAGGAGGCTTGATCTGAGCTAGGCGGCGCAGACAAAGCCAGCCCAAAGCCGCTGCCTAGGGTTTGATCCGGTTGCCAGGGGGGTGGGGTTTCGGGGAGGGTGGCCTGATTGATGGCGATGCGGTGCAAGCCTGAGGTGCTGGCGGTGAACAGGAGGCTACCCGTGGGGTCAAAGGTGCCTGCCCTGGGGTCAAAGGACAGGTTATGCAACCGTTCTAAATCCCGCCAGATCCGCACTTCTCCAGCGGATCCCATGGAGGCAAAGGTGTGGCCATCGGGGCTGATGGCCAGCGACCAAATGGTATCGGTGTGGCCTGGAAGTTCTCGCATCAGGTAAAGGTTGCGCTGCCAGATCCGCACGGTGCCGTCGTCGCTGGCGGAGGCGGCAAAGGTGCCATCTGGCCCCAGGGCGGCGTCGCGAATGGTGGCCCGATGACCGCGCACCGTGCGAATAAAGGTGCCATCGCTCTGCCAGATATGGGCCTTGCCATCCTTGCCGCTGGCGGCGATAAACGCGCCATTGTCGCTACAGGCCACCCCCAGCAGGGGCGCAGGTTCCGGCGGGGTGAGGGTCTGCACAAGCTGACCATTCCTATCCCATACCTTCACCGTTTGGTCGGAACTGGCGGACACAATCTGATCGCGACCGGGGCAAAAATCCACATCCCACACCTCGGCTTGATGCCCCACCAGGGGCGGCAGCGGTTCCCCATTGATTTGCCAGCGCTGCACCGTACCATCTACCACCGCTGCCACCATCATTTGACTATCGGCACTAAATACCACGTTCCAGGGAATGGTGGTGGTGGGCAGAGTTTGGGCCAGGGTGCCATCGGTGCGCCACAGCTTCACGGTGCGATCTCCCCCCGCCGAGGCGATCCACTGGCCATCGGGGCTGGTGCCCACCCCCCACACGGGCTGGTTGTGCGCCTGGATGCGCTGCACCGGACGACCTTCTAAATCCCACACCTGCACGGTGCCGTCTAGGCTCCCGGTGACAACCCGCTGGGAATCGGCGGTGAAGGCCACCCGATGCACGGTATTTTGGTGCGCTAGGCGATGGGCAAGGCGACCATCCTTGGCCCACAGAATCACGGTTTTGTCGTTGCTGCCCGTGGCGATCCACTGGCCATCGGGGCTGATGTCCACCGTCAGCACGCCCCCCCGGTGCCCCGTCAGGCGATTGCTTTCATTGCTGCCAAAGACGGTTTGGTTCAGCACGGCATTCACCCCATCGCGCAGGTCTGATCCAGGGGATCGCACCCGCCCCAGGGCGCGGTAGGCCCGCAGCGCTTCCACCATGGCATTCAACTGCTGATGGGAGGCGAACTGCCCCTGGGAGGAGGATGTCAGCGCCTTCACCTCCCCCAGTTGACTCCACTGGTACTGCTGCCAGGTGATCCAGCTCAGGCCCAGGGCACCCACCAGGGCCGTAGAAACCACCCCCAACAACACCGTTTTGAGTTGAGCCACTTGACGGGTCTGCCGTAGACTTTGGTTTTCCGCCTGGAGCCGTTCGTTGTCTAGCTTTTGCTGAATCCGTCGCTGCTCCGCCTCCTGGCTGGCCTGGAAAAAGCGGTAGTCTAAATCCCCCAGCCGCCGACTTTGGGGCTTGGCCCAATCCAACACCTGTCGCAGGGCTTCCCCGCGCAGCAGCCGCGACTCGTCGGCATAGCCAGAGGCCGCCCAGGCGTTGAGGGCTTGGGCGTAGGGGCGCAAATTATCCAACTGGGTTTGAATCCAGGCTTCGGAAAACACCGCCCGATAAATGGGATTTTTCACCCGCAGGGTGCCCTCCACCTGGGCCACCAGCCCCGATAGCAGCAGTTCCCGCTGGGGCGAGCTACCGTCGAAGGGCACCTGCCCCTGGGTGAGCACCCGCTGGTAGAGGGCCAGCAGCCGGGGGGCACGTTGTTCGTCATAGAGCAGCCGATCTCGAATGGTACGGAGGTGTTCGGGGTTGTCCTGGCTCTCCCAGTGGTCGATGACGGAACTGAGGACAAGCTGCTCGACCCAGGCTTTCTCGTCTCCTGGGGAAATGGATAACGTTACTAACGGGCTGGCTTGGGCTAAGGCCGTCACCCGCTGACAGAGTTTTTGGGTGAGGAAGGGCTGGCCCCCCGTCCAGTGGAGAATTTCGGCCAATAGCGCCTCTGGGTGCATCACCTGCGGCCCAAACCCCGCTAAAAGGGGCTGACTTTCCGCCAGGGCAAAATCCTGGAGATCAATGGCGCGGCCAACGTTGAAGGGGGTGCGCTGGGGGTCGCGAATGAGATCCGAGGGGGTGGTAACGCCAAACAAACCCCAGGTGAGACGGCCATAGTCGGCCTGGTGCACCCGCTGTTCGTGGCAGGCGCGGATGAAGGCAAAGAAGTCGTTAGCGGGAAAATCCAGACTGAGAACGCTGTCGATTTCGTCCACCAAAATAAATAGCCGTCCTTGGGGCAGACGATCAACGATCTCATCCATCAACAGCCGCAACTGCTGCACCATAGGCAGGGCGTCCCAGGCTTGCCAACGGGCGTTGATGTCAATCTGGCCCAGCAGGCGCAGTTCCCGCAGCAGCACCACCATCACCCCCCGATACCACTGTTCCAGGGAAACCTGGTCACTGCCTAGTTCGGTCATATCCAGGTAGGCACAGCGATGGCCCGCCGACTCTAGGCGCTGACGGATCCGCGTTCTCAGGCTGGATTTGCCCATCTGGCGGGCATTGAACACATAGCAAAACTCCCCTGCCAGCAGCCCCTCCCAAAGTTGTTGGTCAGCGGCCCGCACCACGTAGGTCTCGGCATCGGCAGCAAGGCTACCACCGACCTGATAGGGGTATCGCAAAGGACGAACGGTCACGTCGCGCAGGAGATAGGGGGAGCATGGGCCACATCTCGATCCAGAAAGGGAACAAGCGTTGGTCTTCTGGGGATTGACGAACCGAGGGCAGCGGATCTGAGGGAGGCTCAAAAAGGGGGCTCAAAAAACTCAAGGCCAGCCTAAAGGTCAGCATAGAGGGCCGTGAAATAATCGCGACATAGGGCACACCGAACCTTGGCCCGCCCCCCCTCAATATGTACCAACCCCATGGCCTCCAACCGATGGGCTAGGGGCGCAGCGAGGAGTACGGGATCTTGGGTGGCAAGTACCTGCTGCCAAGCCGATTGTAGATCGGGAGACTGCTGAAAAATCAGCCATAGCCGATGCAAATACTCGCGGTAGATGCCCTCATCGGAGGCGGCTTGGTCTACCAATTGCTGCACGGTTAAATGGCCCGACTGAAGCCAATAGAAGGCCAATTGCAGCAGGTAGGGATGCCCGCCCACCCGTGCCACCAGGGCCGAGACATCCGCGTTGTTGAGGCCAACGTCGTCGAGGCGGTGGCGATGGACGAGGTCGCTGACTTGGTTGGGGGTGAAGAGGGGCAGATCAAGGGGCAGACCCACATTAAAAGGCGACTGATGGGTTTGTAGGGGCAGATCGATCTCGGCGGCGTAGGCCATCACCAGCCGCAACTTGCCCCACTCCGGGCTAGACCGAGCCTGCTCGTACCAGGATCGCAGCATGGCGAAAAAGTTGCTGGCGATGGGGGGATGCTCCGCCAAGTGGTGCAGGGTATCGATGGCTAGCACGAGGGGGGTATCGATACGGCTGAGCACTTGGTCTTGGATGAAGGTGGTACAACTGAGCTTGCTACCCGCACCGGAAAACCAATGGTCACTCACCTTGAGGTTGAGGTTGAGCTTTTGGCTAATGACCCAGCAAAACCAGCGCAAAAAAGCATCAAAATCCTCAAAGAGGATGGCATCGGCCTGCCGCATATCCACCAGGGCCGATGCCATCCCCAACTGTTGCGCCCGCCCAAGCAGTTGGTTGATCAACGAGGTTTTGCCCATGCCCCAGGCACCCTTAAGGCGGAGCAGGCTACCCGACTGTTGTAGGGCTGCACTGGCCATCTCTTCCAGGGGAGGGCGATCCACATACCAGGCCGACTCGAAAGGCAGGGGCGATCCTGGAAACTCCAGCCGACCCTCCTCCGCCTTGGGCACCATCGTAGACACCGCCCCCTTTCGGATTCCCTCCGGCTGGTTGGCCACTTCCGCTAGGATAAATCGCAGCCTTTTTTTGCTAACGGGGTAACCGAGACGCTGGGATAGGGTTTGCCACAAACGGGATCCGATATCTTTTAAGTAGCCCTCCTCATAGCCCGTTTCGATAGCCATTTCACGGTACAACTGATCTTGCCAGGTACGCACAAAAACCAGTTCTTCAACGTAGCTTAACTGCTGGGGAGCGAGAATTTTTTTGACAATCCCCAGGGCAACCTCAACATCCATAAAGCGTAGTGACGACGACATTTATTCAATTAAAACTAGGTAAAAGGTACTTGAGGAGCATCGGTAACTTGCCTATAGTAGCGCCAATGCCCAGGCACTCCATTGGGCAAGGAACGATTAGTTACTAAGGTTAAAAAATAATGATTTAGGTTCACAACTCACCCCCATACCTCTCTCGTGCCATAAGCTGCGCTATGCCCTGTGATAAAAGGCGGTGATTTCGGTTGATTCCTCTTTGGCGTTTTCGTATTTGGCGTTTTCGTACATTCCCCAGGGGCACAACCGTCAAATTACAGAGAGGTCTGAACCTCGAAGGGTAAACGATCCCTCCTTCAAAACCTGAAATCCTTACCAGAGGCGTGATTAGCTTAACATCCAGAGAGTCCTGCCCCAGATTAATGGCAGACTAAACTGACTAAACAGATCTAGGCCATTGCCCGGTTGTCTGACAAACGGCCATGGCCCTCCCCCCAGCCCCTCCCCAGAGGGATTTGACGGTCTATGGGGTCAGCCCATCAGAGGCGTTTCAGGGGTATCCCACCACCCGTCGCAATCTCAGCCAGCGCCTTGGGCGGTTTTAGGGCAATGGCCACAGCGATTTCCCAAAGAGCTAAGCCAGCGCTATAGTCAATGTGGATTTTCCTTGCCCCATCACCTAGGACAAAAGGACGTTGCTTGCCATGACTCGCCGCTGGATTATTGGGCTGTTGAGTATTGCGCTGGTGATCGCTACGGGTTGGGCTCATCGTCCGGCCCAGGCTACGGTTCCCCTACAACCCCTGTCGTCGGTGATGGGGTTGCCCCCGCTGCCCTTGGTTCAGGATCTAGAACCCCGCAAAGCCCTGGAGGCTGGCCCCACAGACTTTAAACCAGCCGAGGATATCCTCTTGGTCCAGGCCACTCCGCGCCAGGTGATGGCCCTCGCCGATCCAAGCAACTATGGGGATCGGTTCGCCACCGATGCCAATGGCAACCCCGTCACCCATGACTTCATTGCTGTCCTCCACGAAACGGTAGGCTCGGCCCAGAGCGCCATCAATCTCTTTCGGACTTACCACCCCCGTGATGCTGACCAGATCAGCTACCACGCCCTGATTGGCCGCGATGGCACCATCTATTACATTGTGCCGCCAGAGAAACGGGCCTTTGGCGCGGGTAACTCGGTGTTCAACGGCCCCAATGGCCCCGAAACCGTCCGCACTAATCCCAACTTTCCCCCCTCGGTGAATAATTTTGCCTACCACGTTTCCCTCGAAACCCCCGGTGACGGCATGAACAACCGCCGCAGTCACAGCGGCTATACCCCGGCCCAATACACCTCCCTGGCTTGGCTGCTGGCCCAAACCACCATCCCCGATAACCGCATTACCACTCACCAAGCTGTAGACCGATCCAACAGCCGGATGGATCCCCGCAGTTTTAATAGCCAGCAGTTTTTCTCCCTGCTGCGCCAATACCCCAGTCGGGCAGGGCTATCGGGCTAGTCTCCCATCGCACGGTGCAAGCCTTGGAATCGCTGGAATCGCTGGAATCGCTGAAAACGGCGGGTAACGGGGGGAACCCTGCGGCAGGTCAGGAGCCTGCGGTGAATCAGGGTTGGGTCTACCAAGACGCCATTGGGGTAGCCCAAGCTGGGGTTTCGCTATTGACCTACTACGCCAAACGCTATCGCCATTCCAGTCGGGAGGAATGGGCAAAACGGCTGGCGACAGGGCAGATTTATCGCAACGGAGCGGTGATTCGGGCGGATGCGATCCTGGTTGCGGGGGATCGACTGGAGTACCACCGTCCGCCCTGGGCCGAACCTCCGGTACCCCTCACCTTCGAGGTCATCTACGAAGATGCCGATCTACTGGTAATCGTCAAACCCAGTGGGTTGCCTGTGCTGCCGGGGGGAGCCTTTCTCACCCATACCCTACTGCATCAGTTGCAGCGGCACTACCCAAATCAAACTCCCACCCCCATCCACCGCTTGGGGCGGGGCACCTCTGGCCTCATGCTGCTGGCCCGATCTCCCCTTGCTCGCTCGGTGTTGAGCCACCAACTGCGGCAGGACACCGCCACAGCCCCAGATCCCAACGCGCCCCACCACATTGTCAAAACCTATCGCGCCCTCGTCGCACCGGGGAACTTGTCTGACTCCTTCACCCTCACGACCCCCATCGGCCCGGTGGATCATCCCTGGTTGGGCCAGGTCTATGCCGCCACGCCCCAGGGTCGCTTTGCCCTCAGTCAAGGGAGGGTGATCCAGCGTTCCCCCATCGCCAACCTGGTGGAGGTCACGATTCGCACCGGACGCCCCCACCAAATTCGGATTCACCTGGCGGCGGCGGGCTATCCCCTACTGGGCGATCCCCTCTATGGCGCAGGTGGGCAACCTCAACTGTCCGACCTCCCTGCCGGACGGGCTCTCCCGGTGCCAGGGGATCTGGGCTATTGGCTCCAGGCCCATCGGATCACCTTCACCCATCCTAAAACCCAAGCCCCCATGACTTTTACCTGCCCCGCCGAACAGGAGGTAAGGACGTTTAGAATCGCGACCCCAAATCCGAATTAGGAAACGAATTAGGAAACCCCGATTCCCGACCCAACAAACGGTAGGGGCAAGGTCTCCTTGCCCACGGATGATACTGGGGGTAAACGAACCGGATTTATAGCTACAGCCAAATTTGTTAGGACAAGGACAGTGCGTTCGCCCTGAGCTTGTCGAAGGGTATGGTTTTAGACTGGGTGATGGGCTTTCTCCTTCGGAGAGGCTAAGCCAACGACAGGCTCAGCCCGAACGTGTCTCAATCAAAATGGCTACAGCTATAGTATGACGCCGTAACGCAGACAAATCCTCCTAACCCGTGTTCACCCTAACCTCCATTCGCCCTGCCCCCATTAGTCTAAGCAGCCTTCGTCCAGGTCTTGGGCGGTGGTGGGTGGGTAGGTGCTGCCATAGGGGTAGGTGTTGGGCTGGATAGGCCGTCCAAAGATAGCGCGGCGGGTCATGGCTGGAGCCTCCGGTGGAGAGGCCAGAGCAGCGGGTTCACAATAGGCCTCAGCCTCAATTTCAATCACCATATCTGGGTTAATCAGCCCCGCCACCTTCACCAGGGTGCTCACTGGAGGATGATCGCCAAACCGCTCCTGATGGGCCTTGGCGATGGCCTCCCACTGATCCAAATCGGTTACATACAGGCGGGTACGCACCACATCGGCCAAGCTTGCCCCCAGATCCCCTAGGGCGTCTTCAATAATGGCCAAACAGCGGTGGGTTTGGGCATAACCATCTCCCGGTGCATAGGTGCCGCCCTGGCCATCGCTGGGAGCCGTTCCGGAGACCGAAATCTGTGCCCCCACCCGCAGCGCACGGCAATAGCCCACGGCTGTTTCCCAAGGGGTACCGGAAAAAACGCGCTGGGGTGCCATAGGTCAAACTCGCAGGGATACAGGGGACTGCATCTTACCCTAAAGGCTTTGGCCTACGCCATGGGGGACAGGCTATCCGCCCAACTTGCTGCCGAAGGAATGGAATCCGTCGGTGAGCGAGAGTGCCTTACCCCCAGGCCGAATCGCCTAGGTTTGGCGGCACATCCTGCCAACGGCCATTGCCCACCGCCCGGATGGCTTCTTTTAGGTTCACATCGCCCGTGTAGATGGCACGACCGACGATGACGCCCTTCACGCCCACGGGTTCCAGCGCCAGCAGCGCCAGCAAATCCCGCAGGGCACCCACCCCGCCAGAGGCAATCACGGGCATCGTCACCGCCTCGGCCATGGTGCGGAGAGCGTCCATATTGGGGCCTTTGAGGGTGCCGTCGCGCTTAATGTCGGTGTAGATGACGGCGGCGGCTCCCCGTTGCTCCATTTGTTGGGCTAGGTCAACGGCCTCCACTTCGGAAATGTCTAGCCAGCCCCGTGTGGCTACTTTGCCGTCCTTGGCATCGATGCCGACGATAATCTGGCCAGGGTATTCAGCACTCAGATCGCTCACCAAATCAGGATTCTCAATCGCCGCCGTGCCCAAAATGGCGTAGCGCACCCCCAAGTCAAATAGGGCTTTGACGCGATCTCGATCCCGCAGGCCACCGCCCACCTCTACGGGCATACTCACCGCCCGCGTGATGGCCTCAATCGCCTGCCAGTTCTCCGGCTTGCCGGACTTCGCCCCATCCAAATCCACTAAATGCAGCCGCGTCGCCCCCTGTTCCTCCCACTGCCGCGCCACTGCCACCGGGTTATCGTCAAACACCTCCGACTGGGCATAGTCGCCCTGATACAGACGCACACAACGGCCTTCCAACAAATCAATGGCGGGGATAACTTCCATGGGTTCAGGTTCTAGACATCACTAAAGACGAAGACTTGGGTCGTTTGCCAAGTCCTGGGGAGCCCTCACCCCTAGCCCCTCTCCCAGGGAGGAGAGGGGAACCGGAAAGATCCTCAAAGTCCCTCTCCCAAGTTGGGAGAGGGATTTAGGGTGAGGGCTGATGAGCGCTTAAACAACAGATATTTCATCTACCAAGCCCATCTATTCTATCGGCCCATCCCCTACCCACGGGTACCAATTTCCCGTAGACTCCAAGATGCGAATCACAACAAAGAACCATGCTAGACCTGACTGGGAAAAACGCCCTGGTAACGGGCATTGCCAACAACCGATCCATCGCCTGGGGCATTGCCCAGCAGCTCCATGCCGCCGGGGCCAACCTCGGCATCACCTACCTACCCGACGAAAAGGGCAAGATGGAGGGCAAGGTGAAGGATCTGGTGGATCCCCTCAATCCCAGTCTGTTTCTGCCCTGCAACGTTCAGGACGAAGCCCAGGTTTCCGAAGTTTTCAGCACCATCGGCCAAGAATGGGGCAAGCTAGATATCCTCATCCATTGCCTCGCCTTCGCCAACCGCGATGACCTCTCCGGCGACTTCAGCAACACCTCCAAAGAGGGCTACCAACTGGCCCTGGATGTCAGTTCCTACTCCTTAATTACCCTCGCCCGTGGAGCCAAACCCCTGATGACCGAGGGCGGTAGCATCGTCACCCTCAGCTATTTGGGCGGCGTGCGCGTGGTGCCCAACTACAACGTCATGGGTATCGCTAAGGCTGCTTTGGAAATGAACGTGCGCTACCTGGCCTCGGAGCTTGGCCCCAACAACATCCGAGTGAACGGCATTTCCGCTGGCCCCATCCGCACCCTGGCCTCCTCCGCCGTGGGCGGAATTTTAGATATGATCCACCACGTCGAAGAAATCGCCCCCCTGCGCCGCACCGTCACCCAAACCGAAGTGGGCAACACCGCCGCCTTCCTCTGTAGCGACCTCTCCAGCGGCCTCACCGGACAAATCCTCTACGTCGATTCCGGCTACTGCATCATGGGAATGTAGCCTATCGGTAACGTAGCGATTATCTTCTTTGTCAAGCTCATCCTGCTAGGCCGTTGCGGCCTCAGGGGTGGCGGGGAGTGGCAGTGAACAGGCGGGTGCTTGCCACATCGTGTCATGAG